>CAYXQR010000061.1:0-30410 GCA_964466955.1 uncultured Nitrosospira sp. | reverse complement strand
TGGGGCGATGAAGGTAAAGGCAAGATCGTAGATTGGCTGACCGATCACGCCCAGGGTGTCGTTCGTTTCCAGGGGGGGCATAATGCCGGCCATACCCTTGTCATCGGCGGCAAGCAAACGGTCCTGCATCTCATTCCTTCCGGCATCCTGCGGGCTAACGTTGCGTGCTATATAGGCAACGGCGTGGTTTTAGCACCTTCCGCACTACTTGATGAAGTCGATATGCTGGAGCGGGCTGGCGTTGACGTTGTTGACAGACTTCTCATCAGCGAAGCCTGTCCGCTGATTCTGCCCTGTCACGTCGCATTGGATAATGCCCGGGAAACAGCGCGGGGATTGGGAAAGATTGGCACGACCGGACGTGGTATCGGCCCCGCTTATGAAGATAAGGTTGGGCGACGCGCGATTCGGCTCCAGGATTTATTCCATCGGGACCGGTTCGCGGCGAAGCTGGGAGAAATGCTCGACTATCACAACTTCGTGCTGAAGAATTATTTTCACGCACCTGTGGTGGATTTTCAGCAAACCATGGATGATACTTTGTCTCTGGCGGAGCGGATCAGACCCATGATGGCCGATGTGCCGCAGCTATTATTCGAGGCGAGCCAGGCCGGCAGAAATTTGTTGTTTGAAGGAGCGCAGGGAACGTTGCTTGATATAGACCATGGCACCTATCCATTTGTCACATCAAGCAACTGCATTGCCGGCGCCGCAACGACCGGAAGCGGCGTGGGTCCGCAGATGCTTCAATACGTCCTGGGCATTACCAAAGCATATACTACGAGGGTGGGGGCGGGCCCTTTCCCTACCGAACTGAATAACGAGATAGGGCGGCATCTTGCGAAACGCGGGAACGAGTTCGGTGCCACCACGGGGCGTCCCCGCCGCTGCGGCTGGTTCGACGCTGCCGCATTGAAACGCTCGATCCAGATCAATGGCGTTTCAGGGCTTTGTGTCACCAAGCTGGATGTGCTGGATGGAGTCGAAACGTTACGCCTTGGCGTGGGGTATCGTTTAACGGGTAGTAATGGTAATACTGCCTTTCGCGGCATACTGCCGGTGGGTGCCGAGGAACTTGCCTGCTGTGAGCCCGTTTACGAAGAATTGCCGGGTTGGACGGACAGCACCGTGGGCATCCGGGAATTCGACAAATTACCCGACGCTGCAAGGCGCTATCTAAAGCGCATGGAAGAGGTCTGCGAGGTCCCGATCGACATGATCTCAACCGGACCGGACCGGGAAGAGACGATTGTTCTGCGACACCCCTTCGAGTAATACCGTAGCCCGCCCCGCAGTTCTGATGAATTTCTTGCCTTTATCGTGATGCAGCCTGCCCGGGTGCCGACTCGAAATGGGTACTGTACTGTCCGCGTAGCCAGTTGGGAAAATGACCACCGGGCGCTCAGGCTAGTGCGGGAGGCTGTTTTTATTCGCGAGCAGGGTGTACCTGTGGAGTTGGAATGGGACGAGCACGATGCAACTTGCGTTCATCTGCTTGCGCTGGACCCGGCAGGTAACCCGATCGGGACTGCTCGATTATTGCAGAATGGCTCTATCGGGCGTATGGCCGTACTCGCGGCATGGAGAGAACAAGGTATTGGCAGTTTCCTGCTGCGACAGATGCTGAACGAAGCGAAGGACCGTCGACTGACCCTGGTCAGTCTGAATGCACAGACCTACGCCTTGGACTTCTACCGCAAATTTGGTTTTAACGTGACTGGCGAGGAATTCATGGATGCCGGTATCCCACATGTACCGATGTCGCTGCAATGGTAACCGCATAAGATGGATCCATTCCTGCAATAAATCTGATCCGCGCGACTCGATCAACGGCAGGGCGACGTCTATCGCCCTGCCCGGCCCATCAGCCAACCTGGCCTCATTTGCCCTGATTTCGTCAGAAGGGAAGCGTGAAGTCCAACGATAATACAACCTGGTCCTTGTGACCCCCGAATGGCCGATAAGTAGCGCCATGCAATGCGTCAACGATATCATATCGGACGTTGGGCCGAACATTGAATTGCTGTGCCGGCTTCCAGTCGATTTTCAGGGTTTTTGCCGCCTTCCAGTTCATCCCCACAGTCACTGCATAGTAATCCGCAGGCATGCTGGTACTGTTGCCGAGTTGATAACGCCCAAGCGCGTAACTGAACCCCCGATTGTTGGTTGCGGCCGCCACGCGGCCTGGTGAAAAAACACGAAAACCGTCGCGATCCCGGAACCATTCGGCACGCAGACCGACGGACAATTCCGGCGTCAGGTCATAATACAGATGCGTATTGATGCCATACCATTCGGCATTCTTGTTTATGCCGTTCAGCAAAACACCGCCCGCCCAACCATGGTCATGCTGCAGTACAAAATGAGTCTTTGGAGTAAACCGGTGTTTAAGCACGATACTGTATAACATCCACGGCTCATTACTCCGAGTCGACGTTTCACTGTAGGTCCCCGTGATGTTGGCTGAACTCGCCGCGTCATCGCTGGTCCAGGTAATGCCGGCTATCCCTCCCCAATTGCCCAACTGTTTATCGAATCCTCCATCCCAGCCACCGGTTGCGCTGCCTGTGGTGACTCCCCCAAGCAGCGACCAGTTATTCGTCAGCGTGTAATTGCCCAGTACGCCGGTATGAGTAAAAGGCTCGCCATATTGCATGGTGTACGCGTGGGTATAAAAGAAATTATCGGGAGCAGGAACAGACTCGTAGCCGATGGGGGTATAGAAATGACCGACCTTTACGTTCAATCCGTTCCCCACCGGCACGTAAGCTTCGAGGTACGCCTGCGGAAAGGCAAAACCGTAGTACCGTGTCGAAGCACAGCACAAATCCAGATCCCAGTTGCTTCTGCTCAGAGGCTGACCGGTATTCACATCGAACGCCGGAACACCATAGGCTTGAGTAAAAATGGCATCGGACCCGAACAGGAAGTCGACACGCGCCCCCAGATCCCACTCGCTGCCTTCAGCCACGACGGCCCTCTGGACAAAGAGGTTGAACTGGTTCAACTGGGCCCGATTCGAGCGGTCGGCAAACGTTACCGGACCATTGAATCCCGTAAATTGGCTCGGATTGAAAGTGGCACCACCGTTGATCCAACCACCAAGTCTTATCCCCCGGTCTTCAAACCATTCCATCGCTGCATTGGCATGAACACTGGGTACGCTGCCGACGGTTGCAAACAGGCTGACCGCAGAGGCAAGAATCATCTCGCTTCTGCATTTTAGAAGCGTGCAGGTCATAACGGGTCCCCTTGGAATAAACACTACTATTAAAGTTGTTATTCTTCACAACGTAACATGACAAATGTCAAGGAATCGTAAATTATTTGTTTATTTTTTGTGAATAATAAATTTTGTCCATTGTGGAAAATGGCTCAATTCTGCTCTCAAGCTGACTACTCTGTACCAAAAGTATAGTTGAACTCGCGCCACCCCGCTGAAAACCCCGTTTTTACCGATTCCTCCTTTTTCTGATGATTCAAGTCAAGAATAAGAGAAGATATAAAACACTTTAACCATAAAAAACTTGCAAAAGTACGAGAGGGCTGCTATATATAAAATAAATGTAAATGAGAAGAGGTTGACATGGGAACAGCGAGTACAAAAACGTTTTTAGCGGGGTTGCTGATAGGTTTAGTGACAGGCTGCGCTCAAACAGGTCCGCTGGCGACAACCGGACTCCAAGAGCCGGAAGCGGAGATGGTGCGCGCCGATCTTGGGGCGGACCATGACGCACTATCCAAATACTTCGAAAATGCGGCGCGGGAAATGCAGGTCAAAGCTGCGGAACAAAGGAAGCTGCTGGACCATTACGAGGACAAGAGCTATCTCTATGGGAGATCAGCTCAGGATCTGAAATCGCACACGGCAGCGTTGATACGGAAATATGATAAAACCGCCGAAAAAAACATACAGGAAGCGGTCGCCCATCGGCAGATGGCACTGGAGCAGGCGCGGCAAGGTAATCTTGCAGCAAGAATCGATTGAAACACGATCCGGCTTTATCCCTTCGCAACCAGCGCCAATCAGGGATTTGGTTCCTTCCCTGGAATCAGGCGGCTTGGCTGGCGCCGGCTGATCAAAGATCAGAAAGGAATGATCGCATCCAGGGAAAGCAGTATCTGATCTTTCTGATTATCGAAAGGCCGGAATGATTGATGAATACCGGCTGCCCTGTCGTAACGAATATTGGGCCTGATATTCAGCTTATGCAAAGGTTCCCAGTCCAGTTTGAACCTTTTTCCAGGCTTCCAGTTCATACCCACCGTAACCGCGTAATAGTCTGCGGGGGCACTGAGGGGCGCGACGTTTCCCGCAAAACTGAAACCCCTGTTATCCGTCGCCGCAAATACCCGAAATGGCGAAAATACGCGGAATCCATCCTTGTCACGAAACCATTCGCCTCGGATACCGATTGAAAGATCATCAAGGAGGTCATAATAGACATGGGTATTGATCCCGTACCATTGCGCATCCCTGGTGCCGCCTTCCAGTAGCACGCCGCCTGCCCAACCATGAACATGATGAAGAACCAGGTGTGTTCTTGGCGTGACCCTGTGCTGCAACACAAGGCTATACATACCCCAGGGCTCCTTGCTGCGCGTCGAGGTCTCGCTGTATGTTCCCGTGATATTGGCAGAAGTCCGCGCATCATCACTCATCCATGTGATGCCTCCCAGACCACCCCAGTTACCCAGCTGCTTATCGAGCCCACCGTCCCACCCACCGGTCGCGCTACCCGTGATTGCCCCCCCCATTACCGACCAGTTGGGATTGATCTTATAACTACCTACGATCCCGGTATGCGTAAACGGCTCTCCGTTATTGAATGCATAGGAATGGGTATAAAAAAAGTTGTCGGGCGCGGGAACAGTCTCATAGCCAGTAGGCGAGTAGAAATGACCTGCCTTGATGTTAAGGCCAGTGCCGATCGGCACATAAGCCTCCACATAAGCCTGCGGAAGTGCAATCCCGTATGTACGTGTGGATGAACAGCAAAGATCGAGATCCCAATGACCCCTGTTCAAGGGCTGGCCGGTATTGACATCGAAAGGCGGAACTCCGAACGCCTGGGTGTGGATGGAATCGGTACCGAACATGAAATCGAAACGACCGCCGATATCAAAGGCCTTGCCTTCCGTTACCACCGTTCGCTGGAGATAGAGATTGAACTGGTTCAACTGAAAGCGGTTGGCCCGGTCAGCAAACGTAACGGGGCCGTTAAAACCGTTGGAGGGATTACCGGGGTTATACGTCGCGCCGAAATTAATCCATCCCCCCACTCGAATCCGGGCATCTTCGAGCACATCTGGCAACTTAATGGCATGAAGATTTCCCGACATCGTACCCAACAGCAAACTCGCGGCCACGAATAGACCCCGTCTCTTGCTGTTGAGCAAGCATCTCATGTATGGATTTCTCTGGGAACGCCTGAAAGCCTCAAAGCAGAAACATCCAGCTGCCTTATCCCAAAAATAGTTTGTAGGCCGGATTGTTGCTTTCCTCCCAGTAGCGATTGTTGAATCTATTGAGAAATGCGTCGAAATCGGCTTTCTCTCCAGGGGGAACTTCTATTCCGACCAGCACCCGTCCATAATCGGCGCCATGGTTTCGGTAGTGGAACAAGCTGATATTCCAGTGATAGCTCATGCTGTCCAGAAATTTCATGAGCGCACCGGGTCGATCGGGAAACTCAAAGCGGTAGAGAAGCTCGTTTTTTATTTCCCGGGCGCGCCCTCCCACCAGATGGCGCACATGCAGCTTCGCCATCTCGTTGTCAGTCAAATCTTCCGTGCGCAGGCCGTTTCTTTCCAGGCTGCCGATCAGCTTGGCAGCTTCCTCACGATTGCGTACGGACACGCCAACAAACACATGGGCTTCGTCTGGATCGGCATAACGATAGTTGAATTCGGTAATGCTCCTGGCTCCGAGCATGGTGCATAACTTCTTGAAACTACCGGGTCTTTCGGGAATAGTGATCGCCATTATCGCCTCCCGCTGCTCCCCCAGTTCAGCCCGCTCAGAGACATGCCGCAGACGATCGAAATTCATGTTCGCACCGGAGGCGACCGCAACCAGATGTCGATCCCGCAGCTTTTCACGCTTCGCATATGCCTTGGCCCCGGCAATGGAAAGCGCGCCGGAAGGCTCGAGAATTGCACGTGTGTCCTCGAACACGTCCTTGATAGCGGCGCAGATTGCATCGGTATCGACCAGCACGATTTCATCCACCAGTTCGCGGCAGAGCTTGAATGTTTCCACGCCAACATGCTTCACTGCCACTCCGTCGGCAAACAGGCCGACCTGGTCGAGCTTGACTCGACGGTTCTGTTTCAGGGATTGGTACATGGAATTGGCGTCGACGGGCTCGACGCCAATGATCCTGACTTCCGGATAAAGCCGTTTGACGTATGCGGCAATGCCTGAGATAAGTCCGCCACCCCCTATTGGCGCGAATATTGCATGAATGGGATCCGGGTGCTGGCGTAGGATTTCCATCCCGATCGTTCCCTGACCCGCGATGATATCGGGATCATCATAAGGATGCACGAAGGTGACCTGTTCTTCCTCGGAAAATTTCCATGCATGGGCAAAGGCCTCGTCATACGAATCCCCATGCGTAATGACAGTGGCACCCCGCGCCTCGACGGCCTGCATCTTGATCTGCGGAGTCGTAAAAGGCATCACGATAGTCGCATGGCAATTCAGCCTTTGTGCTGCGAGCGCGACCCCTTGCGCGTGATTGCCAGCGGAAGCGGTGACCACGCCGCGCTTGAGCACGGCTGGAGCGAGCCTCACCATCTTGTTGTAAGCGCCCCGAACCTTGAAGGAGAAAACTTCCTGCACATCTTCACGCTTCAGAAACAGCTGATTGTTGATGCGTTTGGATAAACCGGAGGCAAGGTCCAGCGGGCTTTCCTTTGCTACGTCATAAACCCGGGCGGTAAGTATTTTTTCGAGATAGTTATTTTTCATTGCGCCAGGGAATATTGCCGATGTCGGAATCGATCATTTTATCATGCCGGCAATCTCCAGACGTCCAGCTGCGTTGTGAAATTTGGCAGATCGTATTATGCTCGTATTCAATCGAAAATTTTTATTCCACGACTACTACGCTTATGACGCAAGACGAACAAAAAAGGGCTGCCGCGCAGGCTGCTATCGAGCACATTCCGGCAGGTTGTATTGTAGGAGTGGGAACAGGCTCCACCGCAAACTACTTCATTGACGAACTGGCCGGGGCCAGGCACAAGATAGAAGGCGCCGTTGCAAGCTCCGAGGCAACCGCGCAGCGTCTTAGCCGTCATGGCATCGAAGTCATGGATTTGAACAGCGTGGACTCCCTGCCTGTATATGTGGATGGCACGGATGAAATTACGGAATGGCTGCATATGATCAAGGGAGGAGGCGGCGCGTTGACGAGAGAGAAAATTGTTGCCGCGGTGGCAAAAAAATTCATCTGTATTGCAGATCACAGCAAGCTGGTAAAAGTACTGGGCAGGTTTCCTCTCCCCGTGGAGGTCATCCCGATGGCGCGAAGCTACGTGGCGCGGGAAATCACGCGGCTGGGCGGACAACCCGAGCTGCGCCAAGGGTTCGTTACTGACAATGGTAATGTGATTCTCGACGTTCACGGCTGGCAGATTTTGAATCCGGTTGAACTGGAGGAGGCTCTCAATCAGATTACCGGGGTAGTGACCAATGGCCTGTTTGCCAAACGGGGAGCCGACCTGCTGCTGCTAGGGAACGATGATGGAGTACGCACCATTACCATTTGATATAAGAGCATCAACGGAAATAATATCGTCATAACCGCTCCGTATCATATTTTGTCATTTTTGCGGCTGGGCCGAGAGGGATGCAATGGTGAGCAGCGAACACACATCCAAGCAGTTTGACGCCGATCTGGAAGCCGTGCGCACTCGGGTGCTGCACATGGGCGGATTCGTGGAGGAACAGATTGAAAAGGCGATCGAGGCGCTGACAACCGGCAACGAGAGTCTGATCGAGCACATTATTTCCAATGACCACCGTGTCAACGCGATGGAAGTTTCGATAGATGAAATCTGTAACCAGATCATTGCGCGCCGGCAGCCGGCAGCCGGTGATTTGCGCATGATCATGACAGTCATCAAGACGATCACCGACCTCGAGCGCATCGGCGACGAAGCCGAGAAAATTGCGCGCATGGCCAAACTGATCTATGAAACCGACCGCATGCATATGCCGCGTTTCGTGGAGATCAGGCATGTTGCGCAAGTTGCAAGGGAGATGCTGCGCAAATCGCTGGACGCTTTTGCGCGTCTGGACCTGACAACGGCAGCGCAGGTGGTCCGGCAGGATGAGCAGGTGGATGAGGAATTCCGCTCCATCATCCGGCAGCTCATCACGTTCATGATGGAAGATCCACGAAAGATTTCTACCTCCCTGGAAATCCTTTTCATCGCCAAGGCGATTGAACGCATCGGCGATCACGCCAAAAATATGGCGGAGTACGTGGTATACATGGTCAAAGGCAGGGATGTACGCCATGTTACAGCGGACGAGCTAGAACGGCAGCTGAGAGAATGAAACGGCTGTCCTGACACTGCCGGAAATCCATGCTCGAATACTCGACTCTCGCGGCGGTAGATCTGGGTTCCAACAGCTTCCGGCTACAAGTGGCCCGGGTGGTGGGCAAGCAGATTTATCCGCTCGATAGCCTGCGCGAAATGGTGCGGCTCGCAGCGGGTCTGGGACCAGACAAGCGGCTGGATGAAGAATCACAGGCGCGCGGTCTGGATTGCCTGAAACGATTCGGTGAACGCTTGCGGGGATTTTCTCCTCACGCCGTGCGTGCCGTAGCGACCAACACCTTGCGCGTAGCCAGAAACGGTTCTGCGTTTCTCAAAAAGGCGGAAGCCGCCATCGGTTTTCCGATCGAAGTCATCGGAGGGCACGAAGAAGCACGCCTTATTTACCTGGGGGTCGCACACGGCCTTCCAGCCTCCTCCAATGCCCGTTTCGTCATCGATATCGGTGGCGGTTCCACCGAGTTCATCATCGGTCACCGCCTGAAGCCGGTCAAGATGGAGAGCCTGTATATGGGATGCGTGGGATTCAGTCTGCAGTTTTTTCCAGACGGCAGGATCACCAAGCGCGCCTTGAGACAGGCTGAGCTCGCGGCTCGCAGTGAAATACAGACGATCGCAGCCGAATTTGCGAGCCCTCACTGGCAGGATGCCTTTGGTTCATCCGGCACCGCGCGCGCGCTCGGCGATATCATCAAGCTGAATAACCTGGCTGCGGGCAGCGAAACGGGTGATATCACCAGAGAAGGACTGGAAAATTTCCGGGAATATCTGCTCGGAGTTGGTGATATCAGAAAGGTGGAAATAGCCGGGCTGCGCACGGACCGGATACCGGTTATTCCTGGGGGCTTTGCCATTATGTCTGCCGCGTTCGCGGAACTGGGCATCGCAACGATGTCCCAGGCGATGGGCGCTTTGCGCCAGGGCGTCCTTTACGATTTGTTGGGACGTTTTCACAATCAGGACATGCGCGAAGTCACCGTACGTCAATTCATGCAGCGCTACCGCGTGGATGCCGCGCAGGCTCGGCGGGTGGAATCGCTCGCCCTGGCACTGGGAAGCCAGTTACTGGCGGGTTTCCCCGAGGAAACAAATGAGTTGCTGCAAATTCTGTCATGGGCGGCGCGGCTGCATGAGGTAGGGATTTCGGTTGCGCATTCAGGCTACCATAAGCACTCGGCCTATATTCTGGCCAACGCGGATATGCCGGGTTTTTCGAGAATGGAGCAGGAACGCCTGAGCTTGCTGGCGCTTGGTCATCGTGGAAATATCAGCAGGGCGGAAGGGTGTAGCGGCGAGCCATGGATTGTCGCTCTGCTGTTTGCGCTACGCATGGCTACGCTATTTCACCGGAGCCGCATGGAGGTCGATCTGCCACCACTAGGCGTCGATATGCAAAACAGAAAATTCGAATTGCGTATCTCGCGCGGATGGCTGGCGCGCAACCCTCTGACCGACAATGCGCTGACCGAGGAGATCAGACAATGGGCTGCTTTCGGTTACAGTTTTTCCATAATGAAAGAGGAAAACAGGCGCTCCAACAGAGGAAAAATCGCCAGAAGCACGGCAGACACGTAGACCGGTAAAACCGCATGCATTCACACACCAGGAAACGATCAACCAAGGCAGGGCTACCGCCCGGCACACTGGTGCATATCGGCGCGAAAAAAAAAACGACTCCCCGAATCACATTGATCAGCTACAACGCAGCGGAGGTCCGCGAGTCCGAGGTCCATGCCGGTGAACTGGCCGAGAAAGTCAGGCACGCCCCAGGCATTAAGTGGGTCAACGTTCATGGGCTGGGGGACGTGGCGATGATGGAGCAAATCGGTGCCTGTTTCAACCTGCACCCATTGGTACTGGAAGACATATTCAACACGGAGCAGCGATCCAAGCTGGAAGACTACACGGACTACCTTTATATCGTGCTGAAAACGTTCGGCTATACTACGCTTGGAAAAGAGGAGAGTCTATATTCGGAGCAGATCAGCCTTGTACTGGGAAAAAACTTCGTGCTCTCCTTCCTCGAAGGAGACGGAACCCAGTTTCAGGCTGTGCGCGATCGTCTGCATTCGCGCAAGGGCCACCTTGGAAAGCAGGGAGCAGATTTTCTAATGTACAGCCTCATCGATGCCATCGTCGACAGTTATTTTGTCATTCTCGAACGGCTGGACGAGAAGACCGAAGCACTGGAGGCGGAACTGATATCGTGCCCGCAGCCTCGCACCCTGAATTCGATTTACCACCTCAAGCGCGAAGGTGTCTTTCTACGGAGATCGCTATGGCCGCTGCGTGAGGTCATCAGTTCGCTGTACCGAGGAGACTCATCGCTGCTCACCCATAATACGCTCCTCTACTTGAGGGATGTGTACGACCATACCATACACATCATAGAATCGGTCGAGTCGCTGCGCGATCTGACCGCCGGTATGCTTGATATCTATATGTCAAGCGTGAGCTACCGCATCAGCATTGTCATGAAAGTGCTGACCGTCATCACGACCATCTTCATGCCGCTCACCCTTATTGCGGGCATTTATGGAATGAATTTCAAATACTTGCCGGGGGCAACCCGGGAGTGGGGATTTTTGGCCGTGCTTGGAGGCATGTTATTGATCAGCGCAGGAATGCTGCTGCTGTTTCGCTGGAAGAAATGGCTATAGCACGGGCAATATCAATTACGCTACAGCTCGAATATCTGCCCGCGCTTCACCCTTTCCGGATTGAATTTAGCCGCCACTGCCTGAATTTCTGCCATCGTGGCCTCCTCATTCCCCGGCTCCATATGGGTGATCAAAAGATGAACCGCCTGGTTGAGTTGTTCCAATCCCCGAACCAGCAGGTCGGGTCGCATATGTCCCGAAGCTTCGGCGCCTGCAACTTCGTGATTGAGGAACGTACACTCGATCATCAGGTAGCGCAGGTTGGCCATCGCTTTCAACGCCGTCCAGAATGGCTCATGATAGGTGGTATCTCCACTGAAAACAAAGCTGGCCTCGCCGCTATCGATCTGATAACCCACAGCCGGAACCGCATGCCGCACCGGCAGGGCGGTGATCCGCTTCCCCACGGATTCCACCGTCTGCCCCACCAGAATCGGCTGAAAAACCACATACGGACGTTCGGGTGTCGGCAGCACGGTATAGTCGGGCCACAGGCGAAAATTGAACATGTGCTGCTTCAGGATGGCGATCGTCTCGGGCAATGCGTAAACAGTCAATGGCCTGCTTCTGCGCGGCCCGACCATGTCGGCCAGCATGGGAAGCAATCCGGCATGGTCCAGATGTGAATGGGTGAGAAATACGGTTTCGATCCGCAGCATTTCCGCCAGAGTCAGATCTCCAGCCCCCGTACCGCAGTCGATGAGAATATCTTCATCCAGTTTCAGGCAGGTGGTCCTCAGATCAGCTGCCACGCCACCCGTGCATCCCAGTATGGTTACCCGCATCGTCCTCCATACTCGCAAAAACATGACCACGCTTTCGCATCACTGTCATGCATCATAGACTATCCATAGAAAAAAACCCTGCTCACTCAAGATCTCTCACTGCGATGTCTGACGCGCAGTCTTCTTCTGTCCTGCCCCAGAACGATACGTCGAGACCCCGAACACGTGCCCAGGAAACGAGCAATGCGCGCAAAAGACCAGGAGCATCCGGCAAAACCCACAACTCGGAGATGCGCTTGTCTTCGCGCCAGCCGCGCAGCAACAGTCTCAATACTGCCTCCATGCCCCGCGAATAGCTGCGCATCTGCAGGCAGAGCATCTGCTGTGCCGGTTGTGGCAAAAGCCAATGCACATACCCTCCTTCATGGAACACGTTTTCGAGGGCACGAAGGAGGTTTGATGGAAAGCGCTGCGGAGGGCAATTGCCTGAGAGAATCAAGATGTTGCGCCTGGCGCGAGGATAGCGCGAAAAGTAAAGCTTGCGGTTACGCTTCACCAGTTCCCTGAAAGCTCGGCCCCGTCCGAATGAGGCGCCTCCTTCGTGCTCGATGCAGGCGTCAGGATGCATGCCCAGGCGCCATCCGTGCTGATCGAGCCGACGACCGAGATCGACGTCTTCATAATAGCCGCGGCCAAACGCAGGATCGAATCCACCGACTTCCTCGAATACCCGCCGGCGGATCAGAAACGCGTGACCTTGGAGACGGTACGTCCGAATGTATCCGCCGGGGGCGCGCGCATATTGATCCAGATCGTGCCTGGCGTAATCGTTGCCACCTGGAATGATGAGGGCAAGCTGCGGATCAGCCGCCAGAGCATCGCATAGCAGCGGCAGGAAATCCCTGGTTACGCGCGTGTCCGAATTAAGCACCAGCACGTAAGTCGCGCGGGACCGGCTCACTGCCTCGTTTACCGATAGTCCAAAGCCTTGGTTTTTCTTGGCATGATGAACATGGACACAATCATAGGACAAATGATCGAGCATCTGACGCGTTTCAGCGTTCGAAGCATCATCATGAATATAAATATGACCTATTGATTCTTTCAGGCAGGAAAGGATGGAATCGACGCAGCGCCGCGTCAATACTGGCGCGTTGTAAACCGGGATCACCACATCGATGGATGGCTTGGCCGGCATACGGCTCAGTAGTCTCCTGGTATGCTATTCGAGAAGTGCGCTCATCCGAAAGCAAGATCTTCCGTACCACCCGGAGGATTTACAGAATTCGGGGTGGACTTCGATTTTACCTGCCCTTCCAGCAAAGCTACATAACGGGAGAGCACGTCCGGGTCGCCCGCATCGATCATCTCATGCAGAAAGCGCTGACGGTGCTCTTCCACGTAAAAAGAACCGCAGCCCTGCGCGAGAAACCTCGCGATATGCTTGTACACGTCATCGCGGCAGCGCAGCTCCGACTCTGGCAGGTATTCCGCCAGCGCGGAACGACCGGCATGCAGATAATCAGCAGCCAGAACAGGTTTGTTTTCCTTGACTGCTTCGAAAACCACCGAAGTCGCCAAGTCGATGATCACGTCTGCCCAGATCATCAGATGAATGGAGTGAACATTCCCGCCGGCAACGCCCACATTGGGCAGGCGCCGCAGTGAGACATCCTTTGTCAGCGATTGCTGCCAGCCACCGCGGGTATGAGGTTTGATGATCAACTCCACGCCGGGAAAGCTGGCAACGACGCGCACCACCTCGCCCACTTCTTCCCAGAACGTCGAAAAATTGCTCTTTCGCAAAAACAGCACCACTTTCAACTGGCTGCCGGAACGAGTCAATGGCGACGGTGGCATCAACTTGGCCAGCTTGGCCAGCCACTCGTCACAGTATCGCGGCGACCCCAGCACAGCAAGCTTCCGATCATCCATGAAGGGGCGAAAACGTACCGAACAAAGCTCGTTCGGTACGACAACCTTTTCGAAAATCCCCGCATTTGAAAAAGTTGTGTCCGGCTCCAGGCGCAACTCCCGGCGCCGGATCAACTGGCTGGCGTGAGGGCTATCTCCGTGCGGAAGTGAAACTGTGCCCAATCCCATGGCTTGCGCGGTGGAAAGCACCACCTTGACCCATTCCACGCAGATCGAGGAATTCCTTTCTATCCAGTCAAATGCT
The DNA here is from genome assembly GCA_964466955.1 of uncultured Nitrosospira sp. Classification (GTDB taxonomy): domain Bacteria; phylum Pseudomonadota; class Gammaproteobacteria; order Burkholderiales; family Nitrosomonadaceae; genus Nitrosospira. The sequence continues at coordinate 16,272 of CAYXQR010000061.1, read as the reverse complement.
ACAACGCCCTCATCCCGGTCGCCAAATGTCCGTGTCAGCAGCTGTTCTGCAGTCCTTTTCCAGAGGGGCTCACGCCGGCTGACATCATAAGCATTCTCCAGCCATTTCATGACGGGCCCGATGAAAGGGCGTCGCAAGCTTCGGATCAATATCAGCGTCTGGAAGAGCCACCCGACAAAATCGCGCAGCGACAACACATCGGCAATGTATGCAAGTCGAACACCCTTTAGTCCTTTGAGGAACCGGATCCGATAGTCGTTACGGAAGCGCGAGTTGCCTATGAGGACGACATCGCAGGTATGACCAGCCTCGGTCCATTTCCAGATGACCGGCGTGATGTGGTCGATGTCGTTATAATGACGGAGAAAAAAAAGGGCTTTCATACCGGAACACCCGTCCTTCGCGTACGAATGATATTCAGTATATCCATCATTTAATTGAACATTCCAATGTATGTCGCTGCATAAAATTTCGCAATTGTACACTGGCGAATGGGTGTTTACTAGCATCCGGTTCTTGCCCCGCTTACCTTCTGTTAAAATAGAAAGCTTTGTAGAACTCAGATTCAAATCCACGAAAATTCGACGCCTGGCAGGATGGATGAGCACAACAGGTCTGACATGCGCCAACCCGACAACCAATCAATATCGTTCTCAAGATGAGGATAATTGCTGTAATACCGGCACGGATGGGTTCATCGCGTTTTCCCGGGAAACCACTCGCGAAACTGCTGGACCGGACGATGCTGGAGCATGTCTACAAACGCGTTGCCCTGAGCAAAATGCTTGATGCGACTTATATCGCTACCTGTGACGACGAGATACGCCGGGCCGGAGAGGATTTTGGCGCGCCGGTGATCATGACCGCCGACACGCATGAGCGGGCCAGTGACCGGGTCGCGGAAGCGATCAGGGACATCGAAGCAGAAATCGTTGTCATGGTGCAGGGAGATGAGCCAATGACGCACCCGGAAATGGTAGACGCGGCACTGGAACCCTTCCGGCAAAGTCCGCAGCTGGGCTGCGTGAACCTGGTGCGCGCCATTGATAATCCCACGGATTTTTGCGATCCAAACACGATCAAGGTGGTAATGAACCAGCAGGGTGACGCGCTGTACATGTCGCGCCAACCCATTCCCACCGTTCCAGCATCGATGCGATCGGATTTTTCCCATATCGCTGCCTATAAGCAGGTATGCATCATCCCTTTTCGGCGCGAAACACTGCTCAATTTCACCCGTTTGCCAGCGACTCCCCTGGAGAAACTGGAATCCGTGGATATGCTGCGGTTACTCGAGCATGGCTACCGGGTAAAAATGGTAAAAACGCATTTCAACACGCAAGCAGTGGACACCCAGGCAGATCTGGAGCGCGTAGCCAGCCTGATGGAAAATGATCCGCTGCTAAAATCGTATTGAACTCGTGCCTGATTCATACATGCAGTCGTTCACTCGGCTTCGTCAGGAGTTTATATGCAACTGAAAGCAAAACTTGCTTGCAATGCGCTCACCATCGGATCGTGGATTACCCTGAGTCATCCGGCCATTGCTGAGATCATGGCTGCAGCCGGGTTTGACTGGCTGGTGCTCGATACCGAACATAGCGTTCTGGAATTAAGTGATGTTCAAATACTGACCCAGGTTCTAGACGGTCAGGAATGTCCCGCCATCGTGCGGCTCACATCGAATCATCCAGATCAGATCAAGCGTGTCATGGACGCCGGTGCTACCGGCATAATGGTACCCATGGTCAAATCTGCAGCAGATGCCGAGGCTGCGGTACACGCTGTCTATTATCCGCCACGCGGCAGCCGGGGGGTTGGTCTGGCGCGTGCGCAAGGATATGGAGCACGATTCCAGCAATATCGGAGCTGGCTGGAGGATAATGCCGTCGTGATAGTCATGATCGAGCATATCGACGCCGTGGAAGCCATCGACTCCATTCTCTCCGTTCCCGGAATCGACGCCTATATCATAGGTCCCTACGACCTGTCTGGATCGATGGGACGCCCCGGCGAACTTGATTACCCCGAGGTCCAGTCTGCGATAGAACGAATAAGGGCAGCAGGGAATCGACTGGGAAAACCCGGCGGCATTCACGTGGTCGAGCCGGATTTGGAGCAACTGCGCCGGAACATCGATGCGGGCTTCAGCTTTATCGGCTACGGGCTGGACATCCGCATTCTCGACACAGTGTGTCGCAGCCATTTACAACAGGTCAGAGCAGCGCTATGAGCAAAGTCATTATCTCCACCTCGTCGTTCGATATTGATCACAATGTGGCAGTTCAGTATCTGCTGCATGAGGGAATAGCGGTGAGCGGCAATCCCCATGGTCGCAAGCTGACGGAAGATGAAACCATCGCCTTGCTGGGCGAGGATACTGTCGGAATGATAGCGGGCATTGAACCTCTGACGGAACGGGTGTTTTCCTCAGCCAGGAATCTGAAGGTGATCTCGCGCTGCGGCAGTGGCCTGGACAGTGTGGATCTTGCGGCAGCGCAGCGCCACGGCATTGCTGTCCTGAACACTCCCGAAGCGCCCGCCCAGGCTGTGGCGGAACTTGCCATGGGTCTCATTCTGTCGGCGCTGAGGCTGATATGCCAGACGGATCGCCAGCTCCACGAGGGGACTTGGCCTCGAACGCAGGGACGACTGCTGGCTGCTCAGCGCGTTGGGATTGTCGGTCTTGGACGGGTCGGCCGCAGGGTGGCGCGCCTGTGCCAGGCTTTCGAAGCCGAGGTGGTGGCGCATGACTCCTTCGTAAAAGAATCTCCTGAAGGTGTGGAAATGGTTCCACTGGACAGGCTGCTTGAGGAGGCAGATATCGTCAGCCTGCATCTGACTTATGATGCCGATACTCATCATCTCCTAAACCGGAACACACTCGCATCCATGAAGCCCGGATCGGTTGTGGTCAATACCGCCCGCGGTGGCTTGATCGACGAGATCGCGCTCGCTGAAGCGCTGACTTCTGGCCATATCGGCGCAGCAGCCCTCGACGTGTTCGAAGAAGAACCGTATAAGGGACCTCTACTCCAATGTGGCAATGCAATCCTCACCTCGCATATTGGCTCGCTTGCACGGGAATCCCGTCAGCGCATGGAACTGGAAGCTGCTGAAAATCTGATACGCGGCATGGTTGATGCGGGCCAGATAACAAACAGGTAAAGACTGAATGTCTAAAGAATCTGCCATTGTTTATGGCGCGAGCGGCTTCCTCGGCAGCCACGTGGCCGACGCGCTGTCTGCCAGCGGTTATCGCGTGCGCTTGTTCGACCGTTGCCCGTCTCTTTACCAGCACGGCGACCAGGAGATGATCCTGGGTGACATCATGAATCTTGAGCAGGTAACTGAAGCGGCAAAAGGGGTGAACGTCGTTTATAATTTTGCCGCCATCGCGGATATTGATGAAGCCACAGACAAGCCGGTCTCTACCGCCACTATCAACGTGCTGGGCAATATGCATGCGCTCGAAGCAGCCCGCCTTGCCGAAGCCCGACGGTTTGTTTTCGCCAGCACCATTTACGTCTATTCCGAATCGGGCTCATTCTATCGGGCGAGCAAACAGGCGGCGGAACGGTTCATCGAAACCTATCATGAACGCTACGGTCTGGACTACACTATCCTGCGCTACGGGTCATTGTACGGACGGCGCGCGGACTCCCGCAATGGCATCTACCGGATGCTCCACGAAGCAGTGGAGAAACACTCGATAACGTACCACGGCAGCGGCGAAGCCATCCGGGAGTATATACACGTGGAAGATGCAGCCCGCATGAGCGTACAGATACTGGAACCGGAGTTTGCCAACCGGCATCTGATCCTGACCGGACAGGAACGGTTGCGCATAAAGGATGTCATGACCATGATCTCTGAAATCATGCCCTGGAAGATCGATCTGAACTTCGACCAGGCTCGGGCGGGCCACCATTACGAAGTCACGCCGTATGCTTATCAACCCCGCCTTGGCCGCAAACTGGTCCTCAACGAACATGTCGATCTGGGCCAAGGTTTGCTGGACTGTCTGAGCGATATTCATCAGAGCACGTCTCATTCTGGTGAAGACGAAGAAGGGGCGCCGCTCGCGTCGTCCGACAACAAGGCATGAGAACCAGGACCTGGGAAGCCATCATTTTCGATTTCGACGGAGTGGTAGTCGAATCCGGAGAAATCAAGACGCAAGCCTTCGCCAATCTCTACCGGGAATATGGCGAAACCATCATGGCGGAAGTAGCGAGATACCATGTCCTGCATGGCGGCATGTCACGGTACGAGAAATTTCGATACTTCCAGCATCATCTTCTGGAAAAACCACCCCTGACAGTCGAAGAAGAACGGATACTGGACACGCGTTTCTCGGAACTGGTAGTCGAAGCAGTCATCGCCAGCGAGGCAGTCGCGGGGGCGGCCGAGCTGATCCGCAGGGAGGCTGAAAGAATACCGCTGTTCGTTGCATCGGGCACACCGGAGGCTGAGCTCAACACCATCGTTGCGCGGCGTGGTCTTGCACGCTATTTCACGGCGGTGCGAGGTTCCCCCGCACCCAAGCAGAAACTGATCGCGGATATTCTTTCCGGTCACGCATTGGCGGCCGAGCGTGTGCTGATGATCGGAGACGCTTTGATCGATTACCAGAGTGCCCGAATCAATAATGTCTCCTTTATCGGGCGTGTGCGTCCCGGCGACAAAAACCCTTTCCCGGATCATGTGGACATCCTCCCCGATCTGAGTTCTCTGCTTGTTTAGCTGTCCGCGCTGCCGGCAGCGCGGACAATAGCCTATCGATATGCCCGTAATCAGCGCATGACTCCCCGACGCAGCAACTGCCAGGATACCTTCAACCCCCATAACAACGGATGACGCTGCAACAGTGGGGTCACTTCCACCCGAACCCCGGTGTGGCGCTCGATTTTCCATGCGGCATAACGGATGCTGTCGTTAAAGGTGAAAGCTGCCTTCGCGAGCCGCAGCACGGAAAGCACTTTGCCTTGCCATCTGCGCAATCGCCAGCGCCATTCGGAGCGCCGGCGGTCTGCTGCGGAGATAATGCAACGGTAATATCCTTCGTTCACCGCTTCAAGTTTCCTCTCCAGCGCAGGCAGAGCGTGCTTCGTCATCTGCGTATACTCTTCCAGGCTGAACCGTGCGAGTTCGCGTGCCCGGCCCGGCCGTTCCGGTCGCAACTCCGCTGCATACGTCTGAGTCAGGCCATTTGTCCAGATCGTCTCTACATCAGCCTCAGGTGGATCGAGCATAGGAAGGCTGGACTCGAGGAATCGCACCACCGCGTGCGCGAGTCCCCGGTGAATGCGTTCGCGGACGGCTTCATTCCGCGCATACAAAACGCGGGAAGGCTGGGCGAAGCGAGCCCACACGTAGGAATGAAACCATTGCCGGGTCCCGCACTCGAAATCGACAAGGGAAAGCACAGCATACTTCGCCCGGAACGTTTTTTCCTGCTCGGATACCTCGAGGTAGAACACATTTGGCGGAAGACAGGCGTTCAGGTAGCTAAGATAGCGCTCGGGATAGGCGCTGCTGTAATCGCTGACGATTGCATAGAAATCCACCACCCCTTCTCCGATCTCATGCGTCCGGAGGCACGACCCGTATAAAAGAACGGCGTCGAGCGATGAGCCCAAGCGCGCTTTCAACGCTTCGACGAGCACATGAAAATCGGACGAAACGGCTTCCGAGCTCAATAGCGCCATCTCCGAAACGAGATTTTCCGGCAACCAATCAGATATGACTGAGTTATCTGTCATGCTACAGCCTGGGTTTGGCATGATAAACCTGCGCCGGTGTCATCCGCCACCAGAAAACCGACCGGTCCCGCAGCGGTGACACGCAAAGGCCCCTGCTCACCGTCGGCCCTAAAGGATTCACCATCCACGATGTAATCATCATGCATCCGTAATTCCAAGGAATGAGTATTATGACTATGATAACCATCCTGTTCGCGCAGCGCCTCTCCGCGGCCCGCCAGCAATTGAAGCAGAGAACGCAGCGGGTGCTTGCGTTGCTGCCGCACGAATGTAACATGCAGCGGCTCCTGTCCGCCCCCCCAGTACGGGCGCATGCCAAACAGGAGACGATCCAGCGTGCTAGCAAAAAGAAATGCGTATGTTCCCCGGTGAAGTTCCACTTCTCCCTCGAAAATAGCCAGCTGGACCGGTGCCCAGGCCCCGGTCCGGCGTCCGATGAGCGCCCCCATCAGATAGCCCAGCATGATCAGGCCCGAGTAAATTTCACCAGTCAGGCCCAGTTCCTTTACCTTGCCTTGGGAAAATATCACTGCACGGGCAATAAGTCCGGTTCCAAAAAACATGCCATAAATTTTGGCAGTGCCAGCCTGCTCGATGCATAAAACATGGCGCTGTACCAGTGAGGGGATGTTCCGTTCCGCCAGGGCCTTCTTCAATATCCGCAGATTCTGCTCCGGTAACCCTTGGACACCCAGATCCAGTGCCGTCATGTTAGTGGTTCCACCCGGTATCACCGCCAGAATGGGCCAACAGGCATCGAACTGAAGCAGAAACAGGTGGTTCAAAACTGCCTGCACGGTGCCATCGCCCCCGACAATCACCAGCAGGTCCGTATCCGCAGCCACAAACGCCTCTATGGCGGCATGCATTTCCACGCCATTGCTGGCTTCGCGGCAGGTTGCATTCGGAATACCGGTCAGCTCGCGTCTGATCGCATCTCTGCGCTTGCGAATACGCCCGCTCAGCGGGTTGAGCAGCAACCCGACGGTGGCTGTTCCATTCCTCAGCTTGTCAATTCTGGTCTTATCCATCATTCAAATATATGACGCGTTCCAGCGAAAAATAAGGGGTGCTATGCAACCCCGCTGCAACCGGGACTGCAATAGCAGAAACATAGAGCGTCCACTCATCCGCATCCTGTGAATTACCGTGCCGGAATATAGAACCTCCCGCCCAGGGAACGCGAACAATAAAAACCATTCAGTCTGGAACATCTCGGCGAGACGACCATAACGTGAGTCAGAACACGCGCCGCAGCCAGAAACCGGCAACACCAATCAGCAACAATCCGGGGGAAAGAGCGATAAAGGCCGGGTTCAAATGAAGCAACAGCCCTGTATTGGCAATGATCTGATCGAACAGATAGACGCTGATTCCCAGCATGGTAGCGAACACCAGCCTGCTGCCCAGTCCTGTTCGGACCGACCCGAATACGAAGGGGATCGAAAGCAGCAACATCGCGATCGTAGTCAACGCCCCTCCGATCTTTCTCCATAAAGCCAGCGCATAGGCTCTCGCCTCCTGCCCCGTGGCACGCAGGAATCGTACATGCAAAAACAGTTCGATGGGTGAGAGGCTTTCCGGCGACTTGGTCAGCGTCGCGATATCATCCGGATTCAGGAATGACCTCCACCGCATCGAATCCATGCTGACGGATTCGATGCGGTTGCCGATGAAGGTCTTGATGGTCGCTTCCTTCAGTTCCCATACATCACTTTCGATGAAATCGGCATACTTTGCGTAGGTATAGGTCAGCAGGATGCCTTGGTCATCAAAATGCATCAGTTCGATGTCCGCCGCGCGCCCCGCATGCATCATTTCGCCGACACGCAATATATTGCGTTCGTTCCGGGTCCAGATGCCGAGATTCCGGCCAAGAGCAGCGCTTTTTTCGAGGGCTGCAGCCCGGGTCGAAAGGGCCTTTTGCTGCAACTGCGGCGCGACAAACTGGTCCAGAACAGCAATGAATAACAGAAGTATTCCACCCACGGCAAGCGAGGCGATGCTGATGCGAACTGGAGAGACGCCCGATGCCCGCATGGCCGTCAGTTCAGATGCTACAGCCAGGCGTCCTAGGGCAATCACATTCCCCAGCAGAGCAATGAACGGCGCAAGCTGTATGAACCTGCGCGGCAGCAACAGGGCCGTATGCAGGAATGCGTCCGTTACACGATAGGTTCCCCTTCCAACGTCATCCAGCTGGTCCAGCAGATCGAGAAAGCCGAACAGTGGCAGCAGGATTGCCGTTGCGATTCCCAGCCCCAGTACAACCTGAATCCCCAGGTAGCGATCGATAATCCTCATCTGCGTACAGGCTGTCTCTCCCGGAACCCGGGGGCCAGCAGGGCGAGCACACACACAAACATGGCTATATGAAGCCACCACACGCCCGGAACGCTGCCTAGCGTCCCCTGTTCGACCCAGGTTTGCGCCAATCCGCTGACAATATAATAAATCGCAAACACCAAGGCGGCTGCATAGTAGTTTCTCTCGCCTCTCTCCTGGCGTGGAGACACCCGGCCGAATGGCATCGCGATCAGGGCCAGCAGAATCGTGGCAACGGGTCGCGAAAGCCGCCACTGAAATTCGGCGATATCACGCGGCTGATCGGATTTTGCCAATGCGGCGGTCGTGGCTGCCTTGCGCTTGTAATCAAGAACGTTGCCGCTATCCGTGAAATAAATCAGTTTGTCAAACTGAACCACGGTATCTTCAGTCCCCGCGTGCATGAGCTGATAGACGAACCCATCCGTCAATTGCACCCGAGGGCGCTGTCCCGTTGCAGGCTCCGGCTGATGCGCTCCCTTGGCAATGATGATCTCGCTGGTGCCGCCTTTACGGATGTAGTGAAATACATCTTTCATTTGCCTGCCGGAATTATCCTTATTCTGTATAAAAACCACCCGGCCTTTTTTTTCACTGCCGTAAAAACGGCCTGCCTGAAAACGGTCCGTATTCAGTTCGGCCTCTGCCTGGGCGTTCAGCAAATAGCTTTCTGCATAAGCCCAGGGTCGCGCGAACAAGGACAGCGCTCCACTGGCGATGCCGACGGGAATGGCGACGATGAGTACGGAGTAGATGATGCGATGCTCGCTCACTCCTGCAGAACGCAGGACGCTGATCTCCTGATCCCTGTACAAGCGGCCCAGTCCCATGACAACCGCAACGTACAGCGCGATAGGCATCAGGACTTCGAGTGCGATGAGAGTCTTCAGAAGCACAAGTTTCAGCATGGCGACAAACCCGAGCGATTCCGTGACCGCACCAGCCAGGAAGCGAGCGATGCTGAAACTCGAGAATAATGCTGCCAGGATAACAGTCACCACCGTGAAGGGGATCAGCAGTTCACGAGCAATATATCTCTCGATTATTTTCACGATTTCCCCACAACTGCTTTTAAACGATCATGGATTTTCCGGATGACACTTCAGCGGGCGGGGCCGTGCGGGTCGGTTTTTGACAGGGATCGAGACATGCCTTCTGACAGCACAGCCTCCGCAAGCCGCACATCCTCGATCTTGTCGACATCGACGCCAGCTTGAGGGTAGGGCAAGAACACGGGGTGCACCTTCACGCCGGATTTTGCCGCAACCGACTCCAACCCCCTGCCTATCGTCAACTGTCCCAGAAGATAATAAAGAACCGTCCTGAAACCAAAGGTCTCTGCAATCAGCCGCCATGGGCGTTTGCGCAAATCTTCCGCTCGCTGCCAGAACGAAACCAGGTCACGGCCGCGAGGATTCAGAAACGCGTACAGATTGCAGCCACAGACCCATGCATCACGCAGCTTTATGACGGTGCGCCTCGCGCCAGGAAATGCAGCCGCAACATCCTCATACCTAACCGCTCCTACCATGGCGTCACCCTGCGCAGTCTGAGATTGATCCAGAAAATACTGGACGATTTCATGCGTTAACAATGCATGATCCGCCGTCGTCAGCAATACCGGATCCTCCTGATCGATGTGTGCAAGGCAGCTGTTTGCACTCCGACTGGGCGAGTCCAGGTTCGGCAGCCAGATCACATGCCCGCATTCGATGCGCTTTTCCAGTTCCGGGCAATGAGGCAGCATCGACTTTGGTGGCCCGCAGATGATGATCCGCTTCACCATGGCGCTGTCCTCCAATGCATCCAGTACACGCAGGATCATCGGTACTCCGCAGATGGGCGCAAATGCCTTGCAGGCCGCACCTGTCCCCACTGCGACCGGATCACCCGCGGCACGATCGGCGGCAAGCACGATCGCCGTGAACTGATGGTCTTGCTGGTTCATGGTCTGGTTCTCACTTGGGCCTGAACAAACCTGGTCCTTTCATAAATCATGGGGGGAGCGATAAAGCAAATGTCAAATTTTACCGCAAGGGGCGCGAAGGGCTGCAGACAGGCATTTCGCCCGGACTCCTCCGGTACGGACAGCGCCTCGCTGTGGCCTCGCTACTCCTGCATCGGCGTCAAAGGATTTTTTCGAAGATTCGATACCGTTTGTATTGCCGGCAACCGAGACCATCAAGGATTGCTCGCATAGGCTTGTTATCTTCGAGTATCCAGGACAACTCGACTGCTTCCACCCCCATCGCCTGCCCCAGCTTCCGGGGCGCATCAATCACCATGAAGGCCAGGGCCATGCCTAGAGGGGTATTGTGAAACCGTCTGCGTACTCCCATCAGCGGTACACGGCCCGTCCTTACCCCGCCCCGGGATTTCACTCTCATCAATCGAAGCCAGCCGGTAGGAAACAGACTTCCGTTGAGATCGGCTAAAATTTCGTTCAGGTTTGGCAAAGCCACCATGAACGCAGCGGGAACCCCCTCCACTTCCGCAATTTGTATACACTCATCGGGCACAAGCAGACGAAGGCTTCTGCCAAGCTCGGCAAATTCATCCGGTGTAAAAGGAACGAACCCCCAGTTCTCCGACCATGCGTCATTGAATATATCGCGCAAAACCTCCATCTCTTCGCGAAGCTTGTTACGCCGCAGCGTTCTCATCTGTACCTGGTCCGAAAACTTTCGGATCAGCGCGCTCATGAGTCGCGGCACCTTAAAATCAACTTCAACCCAATAGGCAAGCATATCCTTTACGCCTTGGTATCCCTGTTTTTCCAGCAAATCCCCATACCACTCTCGCGAATGGGGCATCATGATCACAGGAGGGCTGTCAAAACCATCCACCAGAACACCGCACTCCTGGTTGATGGAAAAATTGAACGGCCCGGTTATCCGCAGGGTATTCCGGGCCGCCAGCCATTCTTCGGCGGCCTTTGTCAGGACCCCGAATACCTCTGCGTCATCAATGGATTCCAGCAAACCAAAATGGCCCGTATCGGCACCGTAGCGCTGCCGATGGAGCTGGTCGATCTGGGCGCTGATCCTCCCTACCGGCTGACCATTCCGGTATGCGACCCATGCCTGCCATTCTCCATGCTTGAAAAATGGATTGAAACGGGAAAAATGAAAACGCCGTTCCAGCCGCAAGGGGGGTACCCAAAGGGGATCATCGTTATAGACGAGCCACGGCACATTAATAAAAACTCCCATCTCACGGCCGTTTGTTACGGGGCGCACCGAAAGCCCCTGCATCGGCTCGGATACTGATTGAGTATCAGGGTAATTCATGTAAATCAAAGGACGGTTGCTAAAGCCGTGAGATTGTATCGAAGTGCTCCGGGCGATGGGGAAATATGTCCAGGACCAGGGTTTTCAATGGAAGGTGCGTCAAGGCAAGCCGCCATAACGCTATAGCTGGCGGAAGAGCCAAAGCGGTTGGCAAGCGTCATGTTGATGACGTGTGATATTATAACCGCCGCCGCTTCGTGATGAGCCGTTTTGTAATTTAGTTCGATACGGAACGCGTCCCGCATTGGGGAGCACGCGTACTCCGCCCGGCGCAGGTGATCGCCAGCCTGTACAGCGTTACCCGTGCTTGACCGGCACGATGGAACAACGTAATACTAATGGCTTCGAGCACCGAGGGGCGATGGGCATGTGGCCGCCGTTGCGGCAACGAAAGATCGTGGGCTTGAAACTCGGTAGCAATCATTCATGGAAGGTGAATCATTAAATGGACAGCGCGGATAGTTCTGAATATAACCTGCTGATCGCCCTTGCTCTTATTCCGGTCGTCATCTGGCTCCAGATATGGGTAAGAAACCGCCGTCGGAACCGCCGCAACGACGCGGGACAACAGGAATTCGACAGTCTTGGCGCCACGCTCCTTTCCGCCCTTATCGAAGGAGGTGCCGTCATTTCGAGTCTGCTTCTCGTGATCTGGATCATGGGAGGCATTGTGAGATATCTGTTTCCCATGGTATTCAATGCGAAATAGCATTCATTCGGAACGGGAATGCGCAATGCCGCATCATGATTACGTCTGAATCGTGCACGGCCATGGCGATAAAAAGGATATAGGGACACGATTTCTTCCGCATATGATGCAAAACTGCTAATGGCGTTATCCTCTTTCCGGAGCGTATAAACTGTTAATCGTTCATTGCTTTGCCAGTTCCTCGCCACTCTCGGCATCAGGCGCCGTGATCGGCATTTTCCGTGACCGAACCATGGATTACCGCAGACTCTCGATAGCGCGCAATTCCCCTATGACTGCTTCCGGCCGCGTATGCGCGTAGTGGTCACGGGAATGGGAGTCGTCTCTCCCATAGGCATAGGCTTGGATCAATTCTGGTCTGCAGCGGTCAGCGGGATAAGCGGGATAAGAAAAGTTGCGGGCTTCGATGCATCAGGTCTTCGTTCCCAGATAGCGGGAGAGGTGGTTGGCTTCAATCCTGCCGCTTTCCTGTCCGCCAAACAAATTGAGCAAACGGATCGATTTACGCAACTCGCCCTGCTGGCCACCAAACTTGCGCTGGAGGACTCGGGCGGACTTGACGCATACCCTTCCAGGCGCGTTGCCGTCAGCATCGGTTCGGGCATGGGTGGTTTTTCAACGTTCGAATCTTCTGCGGTGCGCAAATTCCGGAGCCAACCAGTACCTCCTTTTACGGTTCCTCGAACCATGGCCAATTCCGCTGCAGCATGGATCGCAATCAAGCATGGGCTGAAAGGCATGAATCTGACATGCAGTACCGCGTGTTCCTCTGGAGCCAACGCCATCGGCACGGCTCTCGATCTCTTGCGCGCAGGCAGGGCGGATGCTGTGATTGCTGGAGGAACCGAGGCATGCGTGCTGCCTTTGACCATGAACGGGTTCGAGATCCTGCATGCACTGACCACCGACTCGAACTCGGATCCTGCCAGGGCATCGCGACCCTTTGCCCGCGGCCGCAGCGGCTTTGTCATGGCGGAAGGCGCGGGCATCCTTATCCTGGAGCGGGAAGACAAGGCCAAGGAACGAGGAGCGAAATTTTATGCGCAACTGGCGGGTTACGGGCAGACCTGTGATGCGTCCCACATCGTTATGCCGGCCGCGGAGGGTCAGGTAGCCGCCATGCGAGATGCCATTGGCGACGCAGGCCTGGAGCCGGGCGCAGTCGACCATATCAGTGCTCATGCGACGTCCACGCCGCTTGGGGATGCTGTGGAAACGAGGGCGATCAAGCATCTGTTCGGAGACCACGCCAGCAATATTGCCATTAATGCCACCAAATCGATGATAGGGCACACAGTGGGCGCCTCCGCCGCCATCGCCAGCGTTGCCGCCATCATGGCGCTTCATACCGGGACTGTGCATCCGACCATCAATCTGGATGATCCCGATCCGGAATGCGATCTGGATTACACACCGAATAGCGCTCAGCAGAGAGTTCCAAAGGTCGCCCTGTGCAATGCTTTCGGATTTGGAGGAAACAACGCGAGCATCCTTTTCACCACCGTTGACCAGGGAAGAGACTAGATATGGACTCAGCAGAAATTGAAGCAAAGGTCATTCAGTTCATTTCGACAAAAGTCGAGAATCTTGATACCTCAACCATAAACCGGTCTTCAAAATTCGAAGAGCTCGGGCTTGACTCGATGGATACGATCCAGCTTCTTTTTGATGCTGAGGACACGTTCGGCATCAGCTTTGATAGTGAGGAGGCAAAGGGATTCACCACCGTGGGAGATATCGTTTCCTATATAGAAAAACACCAGGCCTCGGGCGATGCCACTAAACAGGAAGGAGATGAATCGGTGTAGGTGCCTGAGCACGCCACAGACCGGATCACGACCGGTCATCGATCCTTTACCTCGCCCGCTATTCCGCTTTTCTGGACATGGCCTTTCCTTGCAGGGAGGCAGGAGTCTTTGGCTTCGTCACTTTTGCCTCATGCGTTGCCGCTGTCTTTGAGCTTCGCTCTTTCGACTCGAACTCGAACCCCACTTTTCCGTCCGCCCCTGCCACCAGATAGGCTGAAAATGGCCTCCCTTTCTTCGAAATGAACTTTGACAGAAGATCCGTTTTGCCAACACGCAGCAGCTTTACAAGCTGCTCCCGCTCTAGAGGTCGCGTCAATATTATTTTCGCGATTTTGAAGTTGCACGTACGCGACGAACCGACGGCTTTCTCGCACACATAGCTCATGCCGTGATCGAAGACGCTGCTACGGCAACGTGGACATTCTCCCAATGCTTCCTGACCGGAAAAATCAACTTCCTCTGCTTCCTCTCCGCCCTCTCCTCCAAAATCGAATTTCATCTCGAAGTCATCAGTGAGCTTCACATTGGCGTTGAACAAGCGCCCCATCTTGCTTCGGAACCCTTGAAGGGGGCCTATCTCCCGCTGGATAATCAACTGCTCCATTTCGTCAACTTCGAACTGCCGGCCAGCGAGTATCTTCCATAGTGCGAAGTCGCATTTCTGGCACTGGAATTTTTTGTATGTTTCCTGCACCACGCCGCCGCATTTTGGGCAGGGTGATGCAAGCGTGGAGAAATCGCCACTGATCGTCTCGCCGCGATGACTTTTTGCCTGCTCGACGATACGATTTGTCATGCCGGCGATTTCCTGCATAAACTGATTGCGCATGAGCTTTCGCTGTTCGATCTGGCGCAGCTTGAACTCCCAGTCACCGGTAAGTTCCGGCGAGGTGAGTTCCGGCACTTTCAAGCCGCGCAGCAGCGTAATGAGCGAAAACGCCTTTGCTGTCGGATGCAATTCTCTGCCTACCCGTTGCAGATAGTTCTCTGAGACCAGACCCTCGATGATCGCAGCCCGGGTGGCCGGGGTACCCAATCCTTTGGCACTCATTGCTTCCCGCAATTCCTCGTCTTCGACGAGCTTGCCTGCGCTTTCCATAGCGGACAGAAGCGTCGCTTCATTAAAGCGCGCTGGGGGTCGGGTCTGATGGGCGACAACTTCGATTTCCTCGGTGATAACAGGCTCGTCGAGATTCAATTGGACCAGCGTACCGTCGCCCTCCTCCTTGGCCTCTTTCCCGTATACGGCCTGCCATCCCGGATTGACCATCACCTTGCCTTCCGTTTTGAAAGGCTCGTCTTCAACCCGTGTGATGCGAGTGGTGAGAAGAAACTCAGCGGGTGGAAAAAAAATCGCCAGGAAGCGCTTGGCGACGAGATCATACAACTTTGCTTCAATTTCATTCAGTCCCTTCGGTTCGAGCGAGGTGGGAATGATGGCAAAATGGTCGGAAATTTTCGCATTATTGAATATTCTCTTATTGGGCTTGACCCACTCCGCAGCGAGTATGCGTTTGGCAAAGGCGCCATATCGCGTATTCTGCAGCACGCTCAGGGTTTCTTTGACAGATGCGATATAGTCCTCAGGCAAAGCGCGCGAGTCCGTGCGCGGGTAAGTCAGCACTTTGTGTTTTTCATATAATGCCTGAGCCAGTCCCAAAGTGGTCTTCGCGGAAAAACCAAAACGACTGTTGGCTTCCCGCTGCAAGCTCGTCAAATCGTAAAGAAGCGGGCATATTTCCGTAACCGGCTTGCTTTCCTCGCTGACGATACCAGGCTTGTTCTGACATTTGAGACGGATTGCCTCAGCAGTTTCTCGATCCCATAAACGCTCGGCTTTCTGCTCGGTATCTTTTTTGTCTTTGACGAATTTCTCGTTGAACCAGCGCCCGCTGTACTCACCGGCCGCAACCCGGAATGTGCCGTGTACCTCCCAATAGTTTCGCGGCACAAATTTTTTGATGATATCTTCCCGCTCAATCAGGATTGCCAAAGTGGGAGTTTGCACACGACCGACAGTGGTCTTATGAAATCCGCCTTCCTGTGAATTGAAGGCGGTCATGGCTCGGGTCCCATTGATGCCAACGAGCCAGTCGGCTTCAGAACGACTTACCGCCGCTTCCGCAAGCGGCTGCACCGCATCGTCATCGAGCAGCTTCGTAAAACCTTCGCGGATGGATGCTGGCGTCATTGACTGAAGCCAGAGCCGTTTTACGGGTTTTTTCGTTCCTGCATGACGCTGAATATAGCGAAATATCAGTTCTCCTTCGCGTCCCGCGTCGCAGGCGTTGATGAGAGCATCCACATCCTTGCGCTTGATGAGCCGGGTGAGGAGCTTCAGGCGCGCTTCGGTTTTCTCGATGGGATTGAGGTCG
>CAYXQR010000060.1:0-17348 GCA_964466955.1 uncultured Nitrosospira sp. | reverse complement strand
TGGCTCCGTACCTTGGAGAGTATTCCGATCTACTGGGAATCGGTCCGTCGCGCCATCTATGACGAGATCGGCGATCCAGTGAAGGATATAGATCGGCTTGTGGCCACGTCGCCCCTTTTTCATGCCAGAGAAATACGAAAGCCACTGATGGTCATCCAGGGTGCCAACGATCCCCGAGTCGTCAAGGCCGAGAGCGATGAAATGGTAGAGGCCGTCAAAAAGCATAATGTTCCTGTCGAGTATCTGGTTTTCTCCGATGAAGGGCACAGTTTTACCAAGAAAAAAAACCAGATCGAAGCCAACCGGAGAATTCTTCAGTTCCTTGACAGGTACCTGAAAGGGTGGGGAAGGAAGCCAAGCACGGGGGCAATGGAAGGGTAGCCGCTCAAACGCAAGCATGAACAAATCTTCGCTGAGCGCGTTGCTGGTATGTCGCTTTGGCATGGACCTCATGCAGGGGGACTGGCACGCTATCTCGGCAACACAGGGATATCCTCAAAAAACTCGCGTATGAGAAAGTCTTCCAGCCCCTGGCTATCTTCAAGGCGGGCGGACAGGACGACCACGCGATCGAGCCGATAGGACTCCCAGTTGAAGTCTCCTTTGTGGTATTGGCGGATCAGTTCAATCATTTTTCGGACTACCGCGCGTTTTATATCGCCACCAGGCCCGGCATCGACTTCCACCAGTTCCCGTCGGGGGATACTGCTATCCTTTTTCCAGGCTCGAAACAGAAACTGGGCCGTGCGCGGACCCATTCGGATAATCTGAAATATTCCACTCGCGCCCGGCTCGCGCAAATTGCGCATGACATTCGCCATTCTCAATTCTTCTTCGGATGGTTCCCGCTCAATGGCCTCTGGTTCGGCTGGTTCCTCTTCGAAGATTCCCCCGGCCGCACGACGTTCGCGTGCCTCCTTCATGTAGGCGAGCAAGTCTTTCGGTTCTTCTGGCGGGGGGGGTGGTTTCACGGATAGAGCGGGGTCCGCAGGGATCGCGCTTTCCGCAGCTTCTCTTTTCGGAGACGATGTGGCAGGCGCTGCCTGCTCAGGAGGGCTCAGACGCGGCTTTGGCCGGGGTTTCGGCTGGGGCTGAGGCTTGGGCTTCGGCTGAAGGGGCGTGGGCGGAATTTCCGGCGTGGCGGGGCGGGGTTTTTCTTCGGGCTTTTCGTCTGTCAACTCAATAAAGCTTGCTTCCACGAGCGGAGGTGACTTTACTTCCACCTCTGGCGAGGCAAGAAAAAAACCGAATGCCCAGACGAGGATCAGCCAGATGAGAGCTGCCAGTGGCATGGGCCACCAGAATCGAACTTCCTTCGATCTGGATGTGAGCATGCGTACCTGGCTACTCGTGTTTGACCGCAATCAGAAAGTGTTGCGCACCGGCGGAACGAGCCCGAAGCATTGCCTGTACTACGATGCCTTGCGGCGCATCGCTGTCCGCCGAGACGATCAGTTTTTTTTCTGATTCCGGGAGTAGCGGCTTGAGTGTATCGGCCAGGGTATCGAGGGTAACGGGAGTCCGGTTGATAAAGATTTTGCTGTCGCTAGTCAGCGTCAGGGTCACCGGTTGCTTGGTGCTGAGTTTTTCCGCCTGGCCTTGAGGCAGATTTACCTGAAGCGAATCCAGATTCTGCATCGATAATGAAGACAGCATGAAAGTCGCCAGCAGGAAGAACATCACATCGATCATCGGGATGATTTCAATGCGTCCCTTGCGATAATCCCGGGTCTTACGCAGCTTCATGGCTCGTTCCCTCCTGGTCCAGGCGGATATGGTCGATGAGACGCGTGCCGAGACGTTCCATTTCATCCATTGTCTGCGATTGCAGCCGGGAAAAATAATTGAATCCGAAAAGTGCGATCAGTGCGATCACCAGACCGACCACCGTCGCGATGAGTGCCTCGGCTACGCCGCCTGTAACCGCTGTTGGATTCACGATGCCTTCGCCGCCGATGATCTGGAATGCGCGCATCATTCCGATTACCGTTCCGACAAGTCCGAGCAGAGGCGCGGCGGTGACGGTGGTTTCCAGCACCCACAGCCTGCGGGCAAGAGATGTTTCAATCAGCTGGGCTTCGTCCGCAGCCCGGGATTCAGTCCACCACGATGGGCGATGACGATTGCTGATAACCACCTCGAAGAAGCGCTTGTAGTAGTGGCGCTCGTCCAGCCCGGAAAGGATTTTTTCCAGATCATTCCATGCAAAACCATAGGTTTCCACCAAATTCAACAGGTCGGGTGAGAGGCGGGCGAATTTCCAGTAGATATAAGCTTTTTCCAGCATGATGGCCAGCGCGATCACGGCCAGTAATGACAAGGGCAATATGATGAATCCGCCGAGTTTCAATGCGGTCCAGGTGGCATTCAGTTCTTGCATGTCTGTCTCCGAGCGGGAGTCATTCCCGTAGTGGATATTATTGAAGGCAGGTGTCCGTTTCTTCCGTTTCGTATGGCAGGTCAATCCGATCATCCGGAGGGGAAGGCCAGACAAAGCTGTTATCTACGAGGAACTCCAACCGGAAAAGTGCTGATTTTCTCTCATCTCGGCCTGAAATGGTTCATCCAGCGCATATATAAACTGGGGGAGTTTGTTTTTGTCGGGGGGCGCTTTGGCCGTGTAGCATAATCTTGTCCATGCCAAGCTGTAAAATCTTACAGCTATTCAGATCACCCGTTTTAGGGTTTCATAACCCTGTTGTATTGCGTACGCCGGGTTGAACGAGCCGGTTCACAAAAAGGTTCTTTTTCATACTGATGTCCTCGATCAAAAGCCAGGAAGGACCTGTCGTGGATGCCTCACACATCAATGTCATGCAAAGGGAGAACGTGCACACGCGGCTTTCAGACATCGCTCAGCAGAGCTTGAGCGAAATCTATCTGGTTGATGTCGAGAGCCTGCATTTCCTGTTTGCCAGTTTCGGTCTGCAGCGCAATCTGGGGCGCGACATGCCATCGTTGTTGCCTGTCACACTGCTTGATATTCAGCCTGCGGTCGATGAAGACAGTTTTCGAAAGCTCATTCGTCCGTTGCAGAGTGGCGAGCAGGACATGGTGTATTTCGAGACCGAGCATATGCGTGCCGACGGAACGCTTTATCCGGTCGAAGTTCACTTGCAGCTGTTTGCCCGGTCGGGGAAGGCGGAATTACTGGGAATCGCGTTCGAGATTACGCAGCGTCGTCACCGGGAGTCGGCGCTGAGGAAAAATGAAGCGTGGTTGAGGACCATCATTGATACCATTCCGCAGCTTGCTTGGATCGCCGAGGCGGACGGATCCAGGTCCTGGTACAACCAGCGCTGGTACGACTACACAGGAATGACGCCGGTCGAAGCAAGAGGCTGGGGTTGGCAGAGGATTCATGATGCCGATTTGCTGCCGGAGGTCATGGAGTACTGGATCAGATGCACTGCCGCGGAACAGGCATTCGATATGGAGATTCCGTTACGCAGCGCGGACGGGAAGTTCAGGATATTCCTTACGCGCGCAGAGCCGTTGAGGGACACGGAAGGTCGGGTGGTGCAGTGGTTTGGAACCAATACGGACGTAAATGACCAGCGGCTGGCGGAAAAAGCCCGGCGGGAGACGGAACAGCAGCTTCGGGTAGTTATGGAGAATATGAGCGAAGGTCTCGTAATTTCCGATTTTTCGCTCAAACTGCTGCACTGGAATCCCGCTGCGCTGAAAATGCATGATGTCAGCGACCCGGAGGAAGTGGCGGGGGACTTGCCAAGTCTCGCCCGGCTCTATGAATTAGCCACGGTGGAGGGGTCTGTTCTTCCTCTCTCGCAGTGGCCGTTGCCGCAAATTCTCAGAGGGGAGCAACTGCATGATCTGGAGTTGCGCATCAGGCGCCTCGACAGGAACTGGGCACGCGTCTTCAGTTACTCGGGCGCGCTCTTGCAATATGGGGAGGGCCAAGGCCTGGTTTTTCTGGTTATCAGAGATGTTACCGAGCGTAAGTATGCCGAGGAAGCACTGCGGGATGCGAAGGTCAATCTCGAGTACAAAGTGAATGAACGGACCGCTCAGCTTCTTGCGAAGAGCAGGGAAATGGAAAATTTCTGCTACTCCGTTTCGCATGATCTCAGGGCGCCCCTTCGCGGCATAGCGGGGTATAGCCGCCTGCTGATGGAAAGTCACTATGATCGGCTGGACGAGGAAGGCCGAGGATTTGTGAAGAATGTGCGTCAGGCCGCACAGCATATGACCGAGCTGATTGAAGACCTGCTGTCCTACTCGAAGCTCGAACGGCGCAAACTGTCAACGACGCTTATCCAGCTCTCGCCTTTTGTCTCCGATTTGTTGGGGCAGTTTCAGGAAGATATCAACAAAGTGCGACTCACTGTCGAAGTTGACGATGTGCGGTTCAGGGCCGACCCGGACGGACTGGCAATTGCCTTGCGCAACCTGATCGACAACGCTCTTAAATTTTCCCGATACGCCGCTGATCCTGCCATCGAAATTCGCGCCTGGACAACAGATGAGAACTGCTTTTTCTCGGTACGCGACAACGGCATTGGATTCGATATGCGTTTTTACGACAAGGTTTTCGAAATATTCCAGCGACTGCACCGGGCTGAAGAATATCCAGGCACGGGTATCGGGCTGGCAATGGTGCAAAAGGCCATGGAGCGGATGGGAGGAAAGGTCTGGGCGGAAAGTCAATTAGGATCGGGGGCGGTTTTTTATTGTCAGCTGCCCTTGTCGGGCCCGGTCAGTCCGTCATTTCATCCACTGCCAGCAAACTGAGTTGCAGTTGTTTCATGCATACCCGAGTACCCATATTGCTCATAGAAGACAATCCGATGGATGTCGATCTCACCCGGCGGGCTTTTGTCCGGCATAACGTGACCAATCCGCTCGAAGTTCTTCGCGACGGCCAGGAGGCACTGGATTTCCTTTCCGGGTGTAAATCGGGGGAGCAGGCCCCATCGGTCGTCCTGCTCGACCTGAAACTGCCCAAAATCAGCGGGCTGGAAGTTCTGCGGGCCTTCCGGAAGCACTCGATTTTTGGAACGGTTCCCGTCGTGGTGCTCACATCCTCGGCCGAGGATGTGGATATCCATGAGGCGTATCTGCTGGGGGCCAATTCCTACATCGTCAAGCCAGTCGATTTCGATAAGTTCATAGATGTTGCCCGCCAGATCGAGCTTTACTGGACCGTTCTCAACGTCAATTGTTTTTTGAGGCGCTAGGGAGTGAGATTTTGGAGCGTCTCCATCCTGCAAGGTCGCTGTCCGGCAGATATGGCTCTTTACTGGGCAAACTGAGTGATGAAAGTGCTTTATCTGGAGGATAACCCTCAGGATGCCGATCTGGTGCGCATCGAACTTAGAAAATGCGCGCCTGATATTCAGCTCGATATCGTGAGCACGCTGGCGGAAGCGTTAGCGCGGATAGACCTTTTTTGCAAGACTCAGGGCAAACGTCCGATCCCCCCTTCAATTTCCACTTCAGATCCCGGCAAATCATTCCGCTATGACATGGTGCTGACAGATCTCAATCTGCCGGACGGGAGCGGAGACACTTTACTGGCCAGAATCCGGGAACAGAGGCTCGCACTTCCCGTGGTTGTTCTGACGGGGTCGAGCGAGGAGGATGTAATCCTGTCGCTGCTTCGCGCTGGCGCCGATGATTATGTCATCAAGCATGGGGATTTTCTCAATACGCTGGCCCTGGTTTTGCGCGCAGCTTTTGACAAGTTTCATACCGAGACATATCGGCGTACCGCTGCACTCAGGATTCTTTACGTCGATCCTAATGCCATCGACATTGAGGAGATGAAACAGGCGCTGGCTTCCCTTGCGCCCCGTTTTCAAATCGATGCGTTGCAATCCGCCGAGCAAGTGTTCCGTCGTTGCGCGGCCAAGGGTCGCGAGAGGGCCATCGACGTGCTTTTACTCGACAATCGTCTGCCAGACGCTTCTGCTGTCGATATTCTCAAAGAACTCTGCCAGATCAGAGGTCTTGATCTGCCGATCGTTTTGCTCACAGCGGATGAGGACGAGGAAATCACACGACAATTTCTGAAACTGGGTGCAGCCGATTACGTGATAAAAAGAGAAGGCTATCTTCAGCGTTTGCCGACGGTGATCGAAAATGTCTGGCTTCGCGCCGAGTCTGCGCGCAGGGAACGGGTCCTGCTGGAGGAAAGAACCCGACTTGCGCTTGCCACGGAAGCTGCCGCCATAGGCATCTGGGAATGGAATACGGCTACCGGTGAAGTGATTTGGGACGACCGCATGTACGAGATATATGGCGCTCCCCGCGGCAGCGCTGTCACTTATGAAATATGGAAATCGTATACCCATCCCGATGATGCAGCGGAACAGCAGACGCAACTGGAAAAAATCAGCGCCGAGGGAGATCGCGGGCAACTGGACTTTCGTATTCTGCGCGGGCATGAAACCGTTCGTCATCTGCATATCGCCAAAACCTTCAAATGGAATATGCACAGCAATGAATTGAGGGTCGTAGGCACCGCTATCGACATTACCAAACGGAGGCAGGCGGAACTGGCTATTCAGGAGCATGCCCTGCAACAGGGCTTTATTGCCGCATTCGGGCAACAGGCGCTTGCGAGCGCCGATGTTGATGAATTGTGGGAGCGAGCGGCGGCAGTAGCGGCGCAGGGCCTGAACGTCGATTACTGCAAACTTTTACAGGTGACACCCGATCTGCGTTCGTTCGTACTCAAGGCCGGCCTCGGCTGGGAAAAAAGCTGGGTGGGTCAGCGAATATCCTCCACGTACGAGAACAGCCAGAACCGTTTTGTTCTTGCCAGCCATCTGCCGCTGATAGTCGATGACTTCAATTCGGAATCCCGTTTCAAGCGATCCGGTATTCTCAAGAATCATGATATCCGCAGCGGAGTCGACGTGCCCATTTCGGGAGTCAACGGCGCATACGGCATACTCGGCGCTTATTCACGCGAGCCGTTCCGTTTCACGTCCAGCAGTATCACGTTTCTCCAGGGTCTTGCCAATATTCTTGCAATCGCCATCGATCGCAAGACAACCGTGGAACGCCTTGCTTACCTGGCACAGTTCGATCCTCTGACCGGGTTGCCCAATCGCAACCTTTTTCTCGACCGGCTCAAGCAGGCGATGGAGCATGTTCAGCGCGCACCGGGGAAGGTCGCGGTTGTTTTTGCCGATCTTACTCGCTTCAAGATCATCAACGATACAATGGGTCACAGTGCAGGAGACAATCTGCTGATGCAGGTAGCACGACGACTGCAGAAGTGTCTTCGTTCAGGCGACACCGTGGCCCGACTGGGTGGAGACGAGTTCGCGTTTATTCTATCGAATCTGACAAAGGCGGAGGATGCCACGGTTGTGGCGGAAAAGGTGATTGCATCCTTCGCTCCGCCTTTTGAACTGGAGGGTCAGGAAGCATACGTTTCCGCGAGTCTTGGAATCAGCATTTATCCAGGCGACGGCACCGATGCGGATGGTCTTCTGCGGAATGCGGATACCGCCATGTTTCAGGCAAAGGAGCAGGGTCCCGGGATATATCAGTTTTATCTGCCCCAGATGAACGAGCGCGCTGTTGCCCGCCTGAAAATCGAAACACAGCTTCGCGGCGCACTCGCTCGCCATGAATTCGTGCTGCATTACCAGCCCAAGGCGAGCCTGGTCAATGGCGAGATTACCGGTTTTGAAGCTCTGTTGCGCTGGCAGCACCCGTCCCATGGACTTGTGCCGCCGCTTCAGTTCATTTCTGTCCTTGAGGATACCGGTCTGATCGTGTCGGTCGGCGAATGGGTGGTCCGTACCGTCTGTAACCAGATCAGAGAATGGCATCGGCAGGGTTTTGCCCTTCATCCGATCTCAATCAATCTTTCGGCGCGCCAGTTTCAGCAGCAGGACCTGGACTCGATAATCGGCAAAACTTTGGAGATCACCGGAATCGATCCTCATCTGCTGGAATTCGAACTGACCGAGTCGGTATTGATGAAAGAGGCCGAAATGGCCGCCAATGCACTGCAGAATCTCAAGGCATATGGGGTGCAGATTTCGATGGATGACTTCGGTACCGGCTATTCCAGCCTCGCGTATCTCAAAAGATTTCCGCTCGATGTGCTCAAGATAGACCGCACGTTTATCAGGGATGTCACCAGCGACCCCGATGATGCGACCATAGCCGTGGCGATGATCAAGCTTGCGCATAGCCTGGGGTTGAGAGTGGTCGCGGAGGGAGTGGAAACGCGCGCGCAACTGGATTTTCTGCGAGAGAATGGCTGTGATGAAATGCAGGGATATTATTTCTCGCGGCCTTTGCCGCTGGAAAGCGCATCACGGGCACTCATGGACGGCCGTCGCCTAGCATTGAATGGACAGCCCTTGAATAGCTGAACTGGCTGAGGCTTCCTTCGTCTGTCGCGGCGAGCGTACGCCCCTTGCTGCTCCGCTGAAGCCCGCTGCTTTTTCCGGAACGCTCTCTGCGGCGGAAATTCACATACAAAGCTCTTCCCCTATCTCATGATATTTGTTAACTTATCAGCGCGCATGACCCAATCCGCAGGGAGGGCGGATAATCTTGCCATCAGGTAACGACAATGAAAAAAACAGTTCTGGCCATTTGTGCCATGTTCGTATTTGGGGGAGGGGCTTATGCACAAAGTGGCTTGCGCCTTCATTCACAGTCTGCTTTGATTCTTGATGCCAAGCGCGGAAACGTTCTTTTCAGCAAGAAAGCAGACAACGTAGTTCCTATTGCTTCGATTACGAAGCTCATGACGGCGATGGTCGTGCTCGACGCACGATTGCCGTTGAAGGAGAAGATCGCAATAGAATCCGCTGACGTGGATATACTCAAGAATACGCGTTCCCGCCTGCGAGTGGGCACTGCGTTAACCCGGGAGGAACTTTTGCGTCTGGCACTGATGTCTTCCGAGAATCGGGCGGCGGCGGCGCTGGGACGTGCCTATCCTGGAGGGAAGAGCGCATTCGTGGCGGCAATGAATCGCAAGGCTCGTAAACTGGGTATGGGTGACAGTTACTTCGTCGATTCCACCGGGCTGAACAGTTCGAATGTATCGACCGCACGTGATCTGGCAAAAATGGTTCTTGCCGCGCATAAGTATCGTGTCATCCGCGAGTTTTCCACTACTGCCAAGCACGCGGTGGTAGCTGGCAAGAGCAAACGCAATCACAGGTTGCAATTTGTCAATTCAAATAATCTGGTGCGTGCCGGGAAATGGGACATAGGCGTGTCGAAAACCGGTTTTCTCAGCGAGGCAGGGCGTTGTCTGGTGATGCATGCCACCATTACCGACAAGCCCGTAGTCATTGTGCTGCTCGATTCCTGGGGTAAGAATACCCGGATCGGAGATGCGAATCGTGTAAAGAAGTGGATAGAAACCGATTTTTCCCGCAAAGTCGCCCGCAAGGTCCAAGGCTGAGTGCGTCATTTTACTCAGCCCCTTTAGGTGGCTATTTAGAGAAGTTCGCAGGATGAACCGGTATCCCTGATCGGTTTTCAGCAGCATAACGCCATTTAACGACGAGAGGTGATCGGGACGGAGAGGGAGTTGATGCAACTGCAATTGATCGCCGCGCTTGTCATCCTTTTTCTGATCGTCATCTTTGCGGTCCAGAATGCCGTGGCCGTAAGTGTCGTATTTTTTCTATGGCGGATAGACGCATCGCTTGCCATCGTGATAGCCGCGTGCTTTGGCCTGGGAGCGCTTATTGGAGCCCTCGTGGCAGTTCCCACCGTGTTGCGCGAAAGGGTTGCGATCGGCCGGTTGCGTAAGCAGGTGGAAACGCTGCAGGCAGAGAATGACAGTTTGCGCACTATAAAAAAGGACGGACCTGCCGATCCTTATCGGTACTGAGCCCGAATGGCGGGGTTCCCGCGCATTCTCCCCGACCAGATCAAAGCACGCGAAACGCCAGAATCGCAACGATCGTGGGCGGCATCGCTGCAACCAGCAAACCTGCGGGATGAATGCCCGCACTCTCGAAACTGCCGCGCAGTATAGTCACTCCAGCAGGATTAGGCGCGTTCGCTATAATCGTCAGGCCACCGCCAGCAACTGCTCCTGCCACGAGAGCGTATTTGAACGAATCCGATAGTCCCTCCACCAGCGAGCCGAGATAAGTCAGCGCGGCATTATCCGTGACCGCGGTCAGTAAGGTGGCGCCGAAAAATACCGCATCACTGCTCATGCCCAGCAATAACGGCTTTAACCACCATTCCTGTTGCCCGCCCAGCACAACCAGGCCGGCAAGGAAAAATGCGACCAGAAGTCCTTCCCGTAAAATGAATCTGTCCTGATATCTGGCATAGGCATGGGCAATGCCAAGGAAGAACAGAAAAATACCCATGAACGCAGCCGGATGATGCGCCAGGACCACTACGAGGACAAGAAAAAAAAGATGCACTGCGACCAGTGCTGGAGGGACTTTGTTTTCCTGGAGAGAGGCGTCATGCATGGGCTGTATGCGTGAGAGTTCCCGCCGAAACAGCAGGGTTGCGCCCAGCGCATTGATGAACACAGCGATGGCCGCCTTCCAGCCAAATACGGAGATCATGAACCAGATATCCCAGCCCCATTTTCCTGCGACCATGAGCACTGGCGGAGCGGCAAAGGGGGTCAAAGTTCCACCGATGGATATGTTTACGAACAGAACACCTAGCGTGGCGTACTTGAGCCGGGCTGAAATCCCGCGGGAGTAGTAGTTGTCGCGCAGAATCAACGCAGCCAGCGTCATGGCTGCCGGCTCGGTTATGAACGACCCAAGCAAAGGAACGAGGGAGAGCGTAGTGAAGTAGTACGCCAGCGATTGTGGTAGGCGGATAAACCGTGCGACCGTACGGACGCAGAGCATTGCGAATTGCAGAATGGGCCTGGTTCCCGCGATGACCATGATGGCGAAGACGAACATCGGCTCGGTGAAATTGCGCGAGTCCAGATACTGGAGTGCAGCGGCACCATCCTGTACCGCGAACATGCACAGGATCAGGATCATCGCCCAGAAGCCGAATACGACTTCGACTTCGCCAAGCAAATGCCATATTCCAGCGTGCGTCGGCCGGGCATGGGCAAGCCGCTCAAAGAATTTGGCGGAAAAGGTGTGCGCAATGGCTATAGCGAACAGTGCTGCGCTGATTACCTGGATGGGTGTTGGTGTCTCGGGCATTTTTTGAGTGGTGATAACTGCACCGCGATATCTGCCCGCAGGATATCGCTCTTCAGTTACGGTGCGGCAGGTAGCCAGAACCAGGCACCATTCCCCAGGTGACCGTCACTTCCTGATTCCCTTGCTTCAAAAGCTTAAGGCCGGCAATATGCGTTTCAGTATCGCTTTCACAAATTATCGCAGCTTGTTTTTTACTCCATCGCTTCGAGATTCGCCTGTGCATCCGCATTACCCTGAGCGGCGGCTTTTTCAAACCACGTCCTCGCTTTGGCTTCATCACGGGGCACGCCTTCTCCTGCGTAATACATCACTCCGAGATTGTTCTGCGCGTCCACATTGCCCTGATCCGCCGCTTTCCGGAATAATTCCACGGCCTTGGCAGAATCTTTTTCCACGCCTTCTCCGTTTGCATACATCAGTCCGAGATTGAATTGCGCGTCGGCGTAGCCTTGTGCGGCCGACCTGTGAAACCAGGCTGCTGCGGTAGCTGGATCGTTATTCAGGATTTTGCCGGAGAGATCCTTCGATATGGCTTCACCGGTATAGTACATGACGCCAAGGCCATTCTGTGACTTGGCATCGCCAGCCTCCGCGTCCTTTTTCAGTTGAATGAATTTTTCTTCTGGCGTAGCTTCCTTCGCCGCATCTGGCATGATCTGTTTCAACAACTCCGACTTTTCTTCCGCCGACAGATTCTCTTCCAGAATGGTAGGAATCTGCTTTTCCGAAGTGAATTCGTCGGGGAGCTTGG
This sequence comes from uncultured Nitrosospira sp., assembly GCA_964466955.1. Taxonomy (GTDB): domain Bacteria; phylum Pseudomonadota; class Gammaproteobacteria; order Burkholderiales; family Nitrosomonadaceae; genus Nitrosospira. The sequence goes on along the minus strand of CAYXQR010000060.1, from coordinate 5,444 downwards.
TTTGTGCTTCAGGTGTGGCAGCTTCTCCGGGCGCTTTTCCACCGCAGCCGCCAAGCACGAGCATGGGCAAGGTGAGAAATGCAAGCGCTAGCATTTTCATAAGATAAACCTGTTCTGGAAGATTTTTGTTCTGGCTTCAAGCGCGAAAGGGAACGACATCATAAGCTGTAGTACATATCAAACTCCACGGGATGGGTGGTCATGCGGAAGCGCGTGACTTCCTCCATCTTGAGTTCGATGTAGGCGTCGATCATGTCATTTGAAAACACGCCGCCCCGTGTGAGAAATTGTCGATCATTATCGAGACTGTCCAGTGCCTCTTCCAGCGAAGCGCACGGATTGGGAATTCTGGCCGCCTCTTCCGGGGGGAGGTCATACAGATTTTTGTCCATGGGATCGCCGGGATGAATCTTGTTCTGGATGCCGTCGAGCCCCGCCATAAGCAATGCCGTGAAGGCAAGATAGGGGTTCGCGGTGGGGTCGGGAAATCGCACTTCGATACGTCGTCCCTTGGGGCTGTTAGCGTAGGGAATGCGTACAGCCGCGGATCGGTTGCTCACGGAATAGGCAAGATTGACGGGCGCCTCAAAGCCGGGGACCAGGCGCTTATAGGAGTTGGTCCCGGGATTGGTAATTGCATTCAGGGCCTTGGCGTGCTTGATGACACCGCCCACGTAATAAAGGGCGATTTCCGAAAGTCCGGCATAACCGTTCCCAGCGAAAAGGTTCTGTCCGCCTTTCCAGATCGACTGGTGCACATGCATGCCGGAGCCATTATCGCCCACAATGGGTTTGGGCATGAAGGTTGCCGTTTTTCCATAGGAGTGGGCAATGTTGTGCACGATGTACTTGAATACCTGAGTCCAGTCGGCGCGTTTCACCAGGCTGTTGTATTTGGTGCCTATCTCGCATTGACCCGCAGTCGCGACCTCATGATGATGCACTTCCACTTCAATGCCCATTTCCTCCAGTGCAAGACACATCGCCGAGCGGATATCATGCAGCGAATCAATCGGAGGAACCGGGAAATATCCGCCTTTTACGCCCGGGCGGTGTCCGATATTACCCCCTTCGTATCTCTCGGCTGAGCTCCACGCTGCCTCCTGGGATTCGATCTTTACGCCACAGCCTGACATGTCCGTATGCCAGGTAACAGAGTCGAAGATGAAAAATTCAGGCTCAGGGCCGAAGTAGGCAATATCACCGATACCCGTCGACTTCAGATAGGCTTCGCCGCGCTTGGCCAGCGAACGGGGGTCACGGTCATAACCTCTCCCATCGGACGGCTCCACTACATCACAGGTCAGGAACAACGTTGCCTCATCCATGAATGGATCCATGGTTGCCGTATCCGGGTCGGGTATCAGTAACATGTCGGACGCCTGGATACCTTTCCAGCCGGCAATGGACGAACCATCGAAGGCGTGGCCATCCTCGAGCTTGTCCGTATCCATGACATGAGCAGGAACCGTTACATGCTGTTCCTTGCCACGGGTATCGGTGAATCGCAGATCAACGAACCTGACTTCGTTGTCCTCAATCATTTTCAGAACATTGGCTGCCGCCATTTTTCTCTCCAAAGCCTTCGATTACCGCAGATCGTTAAACAGAAAATTTACAAAGCGTAGCATTATATCAGCAGAGACGTCCTGTTTTCTGTAACGGAACATGTAGCGTTGGAGGAGCAAAAGCACCAGCAGTTCTCCCGTTCACTTTTGTAAGGCCAGCGGAAATAACTTACCATTGCATTTTCAACCGCTGGATAAACAATATGGAAACCATCACTGCAATACTTGAACGGGCTCAGAAACGTGCCGATGAAATGGAGTTGCCTTATGAAGGCGCCCTGCTGCCCAATGAAGCGCTTGCCCTGCTGCAAGAGGCTCCAGAGGCGAAACTGGTGGATGTGCGCTCGAGAGCGGAATGGGATTGGGTTGGAAGAATTCCGGGTGCGGTGGAAATCGAATGGCAATCCTATCCCGGCATGCGCCCCAATTCCGATTTTCTCAACTACCTCTCCAGCCAGGTCGACAAAGAATCACTGGTCATGTTCATCTGCCGCAGTGGGGGACGTTCGCATCAGGCCGCAGCGATGGCCGCGGAATCTGGCTATGGCAATTGCTATAACATCCTGGAAGGGTTTGAAGGAGACAAGGATGCCACGGGGCATCGGGGTACCAAGGGTGGATGGAAAGCGGCTGGTCTGCCATGGGTGCAGAGCTGACCGGAAAAAATGTTTCGGACCTGTCTGAGGGAGAGCTTCCATCTTGGGCCGGAATTCAGGCGAGCGGCACCGTTCAGCGGCTTCCTGCGGGCTTATTTTTTTCCTACGCTGCGGACCACTCGACTGCTCCGGAATAGGCCGTGATCAGAACAATGAGCCCAAATCCGATGCGGTACCATGCGAAAACGGTGAAGTCGTGATGGCTGACAAAGCGCAGCAATCCTCGCACCGCCAGCAGCGCACTGATGAACGAAGCGACAAAACCGACCATGAATAGCCCCAGATCATCGAAATGAAGAATGTCCCGGCTCTTGTAAACATCATAAAAAGTGGCCGCGAACATGATGGGAATGGCGAGAAAGAAAGAAAACTCGGTCGCTGCCCTGCGCGACAGGCCAAAAAAGAGCCCACCGATTATGGTCGCACCCGAGCGCGAAGTCCCGGGTATCAGGGCAAGGCATTGGGCCAGACCGATCTTCAGCGCGTGCTTCCAATCCATATCTTCCACCCGCTCGACCTCTATCACGTGCTTGCGCCGCTCTGCCCAGAGAATCAGGATGCCGCCAATCACGAGCGCCGTGGCGACCGGTATGGGGTGAAACAGATAATGCTTGATCGTCTTGATGAGCAGCAATCCCAGAATCGCTGCAGGCAGAAATGCGATGAAAAGATTCAGGACGAAGCGGTTGGCATCCTGTCGTGAACCGACATCCATTACCACATTCCGTATCTTGACCCGGTATTCCCAGCATACCGCCAGGATGGCGCCAAGCTGGATAACGATGGTAAAAACCTTGCCTTTCTCATCGTTGAAGCTAAGAAGATCCCCCACGAGAATAAGATGGCCAGTGGAGGAAATGGGAAGGAATTCTGTGAGACCCTCGACAATGCCGAGGATCAGAGCCTTGAAGAGAAGAAGCCAGTCCATGTGAGCTTATCCGGTCGGCTGTACGTGCTGCCGACTTTACGCGAAGGAAAACGGGAGGTTAGGTTATTGCAAGTAATGCGTTCATCCCAGAGACGAAGGGCAAACCGCGATAGGTTTTGTTTTCCCGATTATCGCACCGAATGATGACGCATATTCTATAAAACTCGGGGCGCGCAAAAAAGCCCGAAAGTGAATGCACGCCTCCGTACGCCGCTTTGGCGGGTCCTTGCCGGGAGAATTGATTTAGGAGCGCGGTTTCCCGGATAGAACAGCGTTGAGACCTCCTGAAAACCGCGTCACGAGGACCGGAAACCGGCCGTACAGGCGTGCACCACCATCCTGCCGTTTTATACTTTACTGTAGATTTCAGTTCCTTTGGCCAGAAATTCGCTGGCTTTTTCCTCCATTCCCTTCTTCAACGCATCGTCTTCACTGACCCCTTTCCTGGCGGCAAAGTCGCGCACATCCTGCGTGATTTTCATCGAGCAGAAATGCGGCCCGCACATGGAGCAGAAGTGCGCCAGCTTCGCGCCTTCCTGCGGCAGGGTTTCGTCATGAAACTGTCTGGCTTTGTCAGGATCGAGGCCCAGGTTGAACTGGTCTTCCCAGCGGAATTCGAATCGTGCTTTCGAAAGGGCGTTGTCGCGAACCTGAGCACCGGGATGACCTTTAGCCAGATCCGCCGCGTGAGCGGCGATCTTGTAGGTGATAATGCCATCCTTTACATCGTCCTTGTCGGGCAGACCGAGGTGCTCCTTGGGAGTGACATAGCACAGCATTGCGGTGCCATACCAGCCGATCATGGCGGCGCCGATCGCGGACGTGATATGGTCATAGCCCGGAGCGACATCGGTGGTGAGAGGCCCCAGGGTATAAAAAGGCGCCTCATCGCAGTACTTCAGCTGCAGATCCATGTTCTCCTTGATGAGATGCATGGGGACGTGACCCGGGCCTTCTATCATGACCTGCACGTCATGCTTCCATGCGACCTGCGTCAATTCGCCGAGCGTCCTCAGTTCGGCAAACTGGGCTTCGTCATTGGCGTCATGAATCGATCCGGGACGCAACCCGTCGCCCAGCGAAAAGCTCACGTCGTAAGCCTTCATGATTTCGCATATCTCTTCGAACCGGGTGTAGAGAAAACTTTCGTGGTGATGCGCCAGGCACCATTTCGCCATGATGGAGCCTCCGCGCGAAACGATTCCTGTCAATCGCTTCGCGGTCATGGGCACGTAGGCGAGGCGCACGCCCGCGTGAATGGTAAAATAATCCACGCCCTGCTCAGCCTGCTCGATCAGCGTATCGCGGAAGATTTCCCATGTGAGATCCTCCGCCTTGCCGTTGACTTTCTCCAGCGCCTGATAGATGGGGACCGTGCCGATAGGAACGGGACTATTGCGAATGATCCACTCGCGCGTCTCGTGAATGTTCCGGCCAGTCGAGAGATCCATGACGGTATCACCACCCCAGCGGATAGCCCACGTCATTTTCTCGACTTCTTCCTGTATGCTCGATCCCAGGGCGGAATTGCCGATGTTGGCATTGATCTTGACCAGAAAATTGCGCCCGATGATCATCGGTTCCGATTCGGGATGGTTGATATTCGCGGGAATAATGGCGCGGCCCCTGGCCACTTCCTCCCGCACAAACTCCGGTGTGATGCGGCGGGGAAGAATGGCGCCGAATCCTTCCCCGGGATGCTGGCGAACAAGCGCTTCCCGTTGAGGATCGCCAAGGTGTTCGCTACGCTGGTTTTCCCGTATGGCGACAAACTCCATCTCGGGGGTAATGATTCCTCGGCGCGCATAATGCATCTGCGTCACATTCATGCCGGGGAGGGCGCGCCGGGGCTGGCGTTTCAGATCAAAACGCATGGCCGCCAGTCCCGGATCAGCGAGGCGCTGGCGGCCATACGCGGAGGCAGGAGCGGAAAGACGTTCCGTATCCGCGCGCTCTTCTATCCATTTCGCGCGAAGGAGGCCGAGACCAGAGCGAATATCGATTTTTGCGTCTGGATCGGTGTACGGACCTGACGTATCGTAAACGTATATCGGCGGATTCTTCTCGGCGCCCATGCCGGCCGGAGTGTCGGACTGGCTGATTTCCCGCATGGGCACGCGCATATCCGCGCGAGACCCCTGTACGTAAGCCTTGCGTGAACGAGGCAAAGGCTGGATCGCTTCCTCATCCACGTGCGCGGTGGTCCGGGAAAACGATGAAGAAATCTGCGCCGCGCTGCCGGTTGTTGTTTTCATGATACGTACGCTCCTTTATATGCCATAGGAGCAGGAC
>CAYXQR010000059.1:0-5126 GCA_964466955.1 uncultured Nitrosospira sp. | reverse complement strand
GGCTCGAAGACCCCGGGGCCCGACTCCCCGAGCGAGGCGCTTGGAAGCATGCCCACCGAGCCGGTGAGCATCGCCGTCTCGTCGCTGAGCACGTCCCCGAAGAGGTTCTCGGTAAGGATGGTGTCGAAGTCGGCCGGTCGGGAGACGAGCTGCATCGCGGCATTGTCCACCAGCATGTGCGAAAGTTCCACATCCGGATATTCGGTGGCCGTTTCCGTCACCACGTCGCGCCACAGCTGGGTGCATTCCAGCACGTTCATCTTGTCCACCGAGCACAGTCTGCGATTCCGCTTGCATGCCGCCTGAAATGCCACGCGGGCGATCCTGCGAATCTCGATTTCGCTGTAGATCATGGTATTGTATCCGACACGCTGGCCTCTGCGCGTTTCGATACCACGCGGTTCCCCGAAATAGATATCGCCCGTGAGTTCACGCACAATCAGAATATCGAGCCCGGCTACGATGTCAGGTTTCAATGTCGAAGCATCCGCGAGTTCAGGATAAAGAACTGCAGGACGAAGATTCGCAAACAGATTAAGGGCTTTGCGTATGCCCAGGAGACCCTGCTCCGGTCTGAGCTGGCGGGGAAGCGCATCGTATTGCGGGCCGCCCACGGCGCCCAGAATTACCGCGTCCGCAGCAGAGGCAAGTTCGCGCGTCGCTTCCGGAAAGGGTTCGTCCGCAGCGTCCACCGCGCACCCACCCAGCAGTCCCTGTTCCAGCTCAACTTTTAATCCATCGCTGCGTAATGCTTCCAGTACACGCACAGCCTGAGCAATGATTTCCGGACCGATACCATCTCCGGGTAGGACCGCGATTTTCATAAATTCCTTTGGAAGCCAGCTGGCTCATCTGATGATCCGCTCAGGCAAACAGCCAGGGGTACGCCGAGCGGTGCTGCTCCTCGAATAACCGGATCTTGTCGGCATGCTGCAAGGTCAGACCGATTTCATCCAGGCCATTCAGGAGGCAATGTTTTCGGAAAGGGTCGATATCGAATGAGAAAGACTCCCCCCCCGGCGTGGTGACAGACTGGCCTTCCAGGTCCACTGCCAACCGGTAACCTTCGGTTGCTTCCACTTCGCGAAACAGGTTCTCCACAATGGCCGCGTCCAGCACGATGGGAAGCAGGCCGATCTTGAAGCAATTGTTGAAAAAAATGTCGGCGAAACTGGGGGCGATAATGGCTTCGAACCCATAATCCTGAAGCGCCCAGGGAGCATGCTCGCGGCTCGATCCACAACCGAAATTCGCGCGCGCGAGCAATATTTGCGCACCGCGATAGCGCTGCAGATTGAGCATGAATTCCGGGTTAAGCGTGCGTGATGCGGCATCCATGCCCGGTTCACCATGGTCGAGATAGCGCCACTCGTCGAACAGATTCTGTCCGAAGCCGGATCGCTTGATGGATTTCAGGAACTGCTTCGGAATGATCGCGTCCGTATCGACATTCGCGCGATCAAGGGGCGCCACCACTCCGTTGCAGGATTCGAATTTCTTCACTCAGCAAATATGCCGGCTATTTTGCGGATTTTTCCAAAGCTTCACCCCCGCTTTGGACGTCCTTGCCAAGTCCTTGCATGGTATGACAGGCAGACAGGCCAAAAGCGGCGATCAAAGTAAAAATTGCGGCCAGTGTCTTCATAAGCTCCTCTTTCAAAAAATATAAATCTTCTTTCTTATTTTATCCGGTCCGCTCGTTCGAAATCGATCCGGTTTCTGCTCAAAAAAATCTCTCGAATTTTAATGCATTTCCCGAACGTCTACAAAATGTCCTGCGATGGCGGCCGCGGCAGCCATCGCAGGACTCACGAGGTGGGTTCTCCCGCCGGGGCCCTGCCTGCCCTCAAAATTGCGATTGGAAGTAGACGCGCAGCGCTCGCCCGATTCGAGGCGATCATCGTTCATTGCAAGGCACATCGAGCAGCCCGGTTCACGCCATTCGAACCCTGCCTCGCGAAAAACTCTGTCCAGGCCTTCCTGTTCTGCCTGGTGCTTGACCAGTCCCGAGCCCGGCACCACCATGGCAAGTTTGATGCTGGCCGCTACACGGCGGCCTTTCAGCACTTCGGCAGCGGCGCGCAGATCCTCTATGCGCGCATTTGTGCAGGAACCGATGAATATCTTGTCCGGATAGATTTCGCCGATGGGCGTATTGGGCTCGAGGCCCATGTACCTGAGCGCGCGCTCCATGTCGTGACGCTGGACTGGATCGGAAATCAACGCGGGGTCCGGTACGCTTCCATCGATTGTTGCGACCATCTCGGGAGACGTTCCCCAGGTTACCTGAGGCTTGATCCGGGCCGCATCCAGCGACAAGGTCCGGTCGAAGGCAGCGCCCTCATCGCTCTTGAGCATGCGCCAGGAGGCCACCGCTTGTTCCCAAAGCTCCCCTTCCGGAGCGAAAGGCCTCCCCTTGAGATAATCGATGGTAGTATCGTCCACCGCCACCATGCCGGCACGCGCGCCGGCCTCGATTGCCATATTGCAAAGCGTCATGCGCCCTTCCATCGAAAGCGAACGGATCGCGCTGCCGGCGAATTCAATGGCATAGCCTGTGCCGCCTGCCGTACCGATCTCTCCGATAACAGCCAGCGCGATATCCTTGGCGGTAACGCCGTGGCCGAGTTTTCCTTCGACCACGATCTGCATGGAGCCGGCCTTTTTCGTGCGCAGGCACTGGGTCGCAAGCACATGCTCCACTTCCGACGTGCCAATGCCGAACGCAAGGCAGGCAAACGCGCCATGAGTGCTGGTATGCGAATCCCCGCATACGACCGTCATGCCCGGCAGAGTGGCGCCCTGCTCTGGACCGATGACATGAACGATGCCCTGGCGGAGATCGCTCATCCTGAATTCCGTAATGCCCAGCTCCGCACAATTCTGGTCGAGCGTGTCCACCTGCAGCCGCGACACCGGGTCGCTGATGCCCTGATCGCGTCGGGTGGTCGGAACATTGTGGTCTGCGACCGCCAGGATCGAATCCCTCCGCCATGGTTTGCGTCCAGCCAGCTTCAACCCCTCGAACGCCTGCGGGCTGGTGACTTCATGCACGAGATGCCGATCGATATAGAGCAGCGCCATGCCGCCCGGCGTGCCGGATTCTTCATGCACTACATGGCTTTGCCAGAGTTTGTCGTATAACGTTTGCATTTTTTCGAGTACTGGAATTCAGGCTGATCTTAAGAGAATTATCCCACAACCCGCCTGCAAGGGCCATTCCGATGGCTCATCCATTCTCGTCGATATTCATCTTCCGTACCAGACCCAGCCCGATCGCCACCGCGATCGCGCTCAGGGTGAAAGTGAGTCCTGGTCCCAGTCCCTCCCAGGCATAGCCGCTGAATATGCTTCCCATCGTTCCGCCAAGTCCAAAGGTGAGGCTGGTATAAAGCGCCTGGCCTCTTGCCTGGTGGCGTCCCGGAAAAAGCCGGTGCACCAGCAGCATTGAAGTCGCGTGATGCGCGCCATAGGTTGCGGCATGCAGCGCCTGTGCCAGCAGGATGATAAATGGCCAATCCACTCCCCATCCGATCATCAGGAATCGTGCGATCGCGCAGATGAAACTGAACGCCATGATCTGTTTGAGGCAAAACCGGTGCATCAACTGGGGCATCAGGAAGAATATGCCGATTTCACATATCACACCGGCCGCCCATAGCCATCCGATGGCACTCTTGCTGTACCCGTTGTCCACAAGGTAGATGGAATAAAAGGTGTAGTACGGTCCATGAGCAAAAACCATCAGCAGGCAGGCCATGAAAAAAGCCAGCACTTCCGGGCGGCTGAATGTCTGCCGCAGGGAGCGGCTGTTTGCCGCGTGAATTGCCGTTGCGGCTTCCGGGATCCATCGCGTAAAGCACACGATACCCAGCTTGAAGCCGAGCACAGCCCATAACAGCGAATCGATCGCCGTTGCATCCAGCAGGTAGCCGACGCAGGTCACGGCAAAGATGAAGCCAACCGAACCCCACACCCGGACACGTCCGTATCTCGCGGTGCTGTCACCCAGGTAGGACAGCGTGGTCGCTTCGATCAGCGGCAGTGACGCGCTCCAGAAAAAGCTCAGCAGCGTCATGGTTGCGAACATCCACGCAAACGACTCCCCCAGAAAAACCCCAGAGTAACTGATCAATCCCGCAATTGCGGCCAGTCGTACGATGGTCATCCGGGCGCCCGTATGATCGGCCAGCCACCCCCAGGCGGCAGGCGCAAAAATGCGCGTGCCGTGGAGCAGCGACATGAGCACGCCTATCTGAAACGAATTAAAGGAAAGTGACTGAAGGTAGAGGCTCCAGTAAGGAGCAAAAGCTCCGATAAAGGCGAAATGAAAAAAATAGAAACCTGACAGGCGCCAGTATGGAAGGGGCTGCGTAGGAGATTGCATTGCCGGAGTTTAACGCAACGCCCCGGTTTCAGCGCATGGCCAGATACCTCTGGGGGATTTATCTCTGGGCAAAAAACGGGATGGAGCGCCCTAGCTATTTTTTCCGTTTGCGTGCCCGTTCCCGGTCACTTTTACTACTCGGCGCGCGGTTTCGCATAAAAAAAGGGCAAGATGCCTTGCCCTTTTTTAAAACAGGTTACAGGCTCAGAGACCCAAATGGCCGCTGATGAAAACCAGCCGTGCCCGTTTATTCGTCGCGCTTGTCTATCACGATTCCCGACCCACTCGGCGACTCCGGAATGATCCTTTCCTTGGAGGGTTTATAGGGTTTCGTGTCATTCTTGTAGGCTTCATTGCGCTTGTCTACGACGATTCCCGCCCCGCTTGGAGAGTCGGGCAGGATTTCATCCTCAGGCGCCTTGTAAGCTTTTGTATCCGCTTTGTATGCCTCGCCCCGCTTGTCTTTTACCCTGCCGGCGCCACTCGGGGAGTCGGGTACGAGGTGATCCGGGGAATGTTTCTCATGTTTTCTTTCCCCGTAGTCCGTATCGGTATAAGCTTTCATGCCATAGTAAGAATGGATCGTACTCTGCCATGCCGGGTCCGCCATATCCGGCCAGTCATCCTTGTCAAAACCTGGCGCCGATTCAAGCCGATCCTTGTCCACATCCAGGATGAAACGCTTGTTCTCCGTATCCAGCGTCAATGCATTCCAGGGCACCGCGAAAAGCTTGTCGCC
>CAYXQR010000058.1:0-9235 GCA_964466955.1 uncultured Nitrosospira sp. | reverse complement strand
CGGCTGAGGGGATATGATATCGCCACTCATTCCAATGGTACATTTTGTTTTTCCGGTTTTGGCCCCGCCCGTTCGATTCGTCTTTTCTTTCTGACTGCGCCGAGAGTTCCACATCCCGGAAGCGTCCCGGAATCAGTACGGGCTTTCTCAACTTCGCAGTTTGATTCCGAGCAGCTTGAGCTTGCGGTAAAGATGGGTGCGCTCCAGGCCTGCCCGTTCCGCCACCCGGGTCATATTGCCATTCTCCTGGTCGATGAGCTGTTCGAAATAGGCCTTTTCAAACAGGTCCCGAGCTTCGCGTAACGGCATGTTGAGCGGAATCCCGGAAACCGCCTGTAGGGATGACGAAGATGCCAGGATTCGATTCACATCCTCGGCCGAAATTTCCTCTCCGGGGCACGTCAGTGCAAGAGAGTGTACTGTGCCGGTAAGCTGGGCGAGATTTCCGGGCCAGTCATGATTTCGCATGGAATTAAGCGCGGCGGTACTGAATTGTCGCAGGGGCACTTCACCCGACTCGACATAACGGGAGAGTATCTGGGCGGCAAGTTCGGGAATGTCTTCCCGATGTTCCCGCAGCGGAGGGACGTTGATGCACAGGCTGCTCAGCATCTCGTACAGTTTGGGGTCGAATAACCCTTGCGCCGCCAATTCTGCCAGCGGTATGGACGTTACGCATATCAGGCGGATACTGTATTTATCCAGCTTGCCCATGAGAAGCAGCAGTCCTTTTTGCGCCAGCTTGTTGAGGTCTCCTATCTCCTTCAAAAACAGCATCCCTCCTTTTGCCTGCTCCAGCAGATCGAATGGAGCGTTTGACAATGCGCTGGCGGTGTCGGGCTCCACCCAGGGGGTATTCGGGCGGTGCAGAAATCGGGCACAGAGATCCACCCCGCAGCCTGGTTCGCTTGTCAGCAACACGGGGGTTCTAAGGTGAGCCACTTGTTCAAGCCGTTTTTTCAGGTCGACGATCAGCGGGCTCTTGCCAAGGCTGGACAATGGCAAAGGTATGCGGGCCATGATCTGCCCACCGCGCAGTGCGCGCCCTACTGTACTCAGCAGCTTTTGCAGCGGTACTGGTTTTTCCAGGTAGCCGGTTGCGCCCATACGGGTTGCTTCAACTGCGGTGTCTATCGTGCCGTGCCCGGACATCATCACCACTGGCATGGTAAGCAGCCCGCTACTGGCCCACTCTTTCAGCAGCGTTATTCCGTCGGTATCGGGCATCCAGATGTCAAGCAGCACCAGATCGGGCCGTGCCTGCTTGCGCCAGGAGCGTGCTTCTACCGCGTTTTCCGCAACCGCAACACGGTAGCCCTCATCGCGCAAAATCTCCGACAACAGCTCGCGTATGCCAATCTCGTCATCGACGATAAGGATGGTATTGTTGCTCATAATGTAAAATAACGACTGATCAGGCCGTCTGAGGGGTAGGTGTCAAAGGTATGGAATCCTGGATGGCAGTTGCCAGATAAGATCTAGTCATGAAACCGCGCGAGGCTTCTTGGCGGATTTCGGATACTCGCCGGCGGCAGCGGGCAATGTGATAGAAACGCACGCCCCCTGCGGCCGGATATTCTCGATTTTTATGGTGCCGCTGTGTTCTTCCACTATTTTTTTTACAATAGGCAGCCCCAGTCCCGTCCCCCTTGGTTTTGTCGTTACGTATGGTTCGAACACTCGTCCCCGCACTTGCTCCGAAAAACCGCTTCCGTTATCGGTCACGCTGAACCGGATTCCTTCCGGTGCGATTTCGGTGCGTACCACGACGGCAGGGTTCGTGACGCCTGACAGCGTATCCTGGGCATTCTGGAGCAGATTGTGTATCACCTGGCGTAATCGCGCAGAATCGCCTTTCACGGAAGGCAGATCGGGAGCAAGAGCAAGATGGATGGGAGGAGGCCGGTTGCCGGGTGCCGTTATACCGGCTGCGTCATATAAGGCAAGCACTTCCCGCACCAGCGCGTTGAAGTCCAGCAAATGAAGCTCCAGCCGGGGTGCGCGCGCATACTCGCTGAACTCATTGACCATTCTTTTAAGCGCTTCCACCTGATTGACGATAGTTTCGGTCGATCGCCGCAGAATCTCTGCATCATTCTCGCTCAGTTTGTCGGTCAGCTTGTGTTGCACACGTTCCGCGGAAAGCTGAATCGGCGTCAGAGGATTCTTGATTTCGTGAGCCAGACGCCGCGCAACTTCTCCCCACGCGGCTGTTCGCTGCGCTTCAAGCAGGCTCGTAATATCGTCGAAAACCACGATGCCGCCGCCCGGAGTTACATGCGCCAGGCGTGTTCCGCGCAGCAGTAGAACCTGCGAGCCCCCTGCGCGGCCGCGCTCAACCTGGCACTGCCACTCACCTTCTTTCTCGGAATGGAATTTTTCAAGAAGTTTCGCATTGAAAGAGGCCAGACGGGGCTCCCGCGCAGCACTTTCCTCTATGGTCAATCCTTGGAGCCCGGCCAGCGAAACATCCAGAATCTGTTCCGCGCTCGGATTCACGGTTCGCATGCGCAAGCTTTCATCAAATACGAGAACACCTGAGGAAAGGTTGGCCAGAATATTTTCCAGATAAGTCCTGGCGCCTTCCACTTCCTGTTGATGACGCTGGGCCAGCCTGCGGGCTTCCTCCAACTGCTGGGTCATGAGATTGAATGAATCGGTCAGTACACCCAGTTCATCCGTGCTTTGTACCGGGTGACGTCGGCTGAAGTCGCCCTGGGCTACAGCTCGTGTACCTTCCGCCAGCATTCCCAGTGGCGCGCTCAGTCGCTCACTGATGAGAAAAGCTGCCGCCAGGGCGGAAAAAAGCGCCAACAAAAGCGCCAGTGTCAGCGTCACCCCATACAGGTTTTTCAAGCCCTCGCGCGACAACAGCAGCTCCTGGTAATCGCGATAGGCAGCCTGCACAATTTCCGCATCATCCGCCAGTTGCTTGGGAACAGGCTTCAGCAATTGCAGGATCCGTGCATTCGCAGCGGGTGGATCGATGGATGACCAGATCTTCAAGTAAAGGCCTTTTCCAGGAACGGGCTCAACGCGGCCGTATGTATTCTCCTTTCTTATCTCATGGAGGATTTCCTCGCTTAACGGCGCACGGTCGCGATCCTGGTTGTCCACACCGACAAAAGTAATCATTCTTCCATCGTGATCATACAGCGCTGCCTCCCGTGCCTGCGTTTGTTCCAGGATCCGGCTTAGCGCAGGCAGGAGGGGCGTCGATGTTGTCGATAGCGTAAATGCGGTGGTTTCGCCTTCGGAGCGCATTTTCTCCAGAAGATCGTCGAGCACCGTCCTTCCAAGATTCAGGCCTCCTTCGAGGGCCCGATCCACTTTGACGTCAAACCAGGATTCAATGCTTTTGCCCAGGAACTGTACCGAAATGCCGTACACAAGCGCCCCGGGGAGGATAGCCATGAGAGAAAAAATCAGTAACAGCCGCAGTGCAAGCCTGGAACCGAATACACCGGTCTTGAGCCTGCCCCTGAGTCTCCATAGCAGATAGCTCACCACGGCCATGAGAAGCAGCACGAAGCCGATATTGAGCCTGATCAGAAGCCGATACTTGCGGTCGAAGAGACCCGTATCCGCACCCGCCGTAGCGAGCAGGATCAGCATGACCGTCCCCAGCGCCGCGCTGATGATGATGACGTACTTCACGGTCGACTGCGGTCCTGATATTTTCGCGGCGGCAGTGGCAATTGCGTCTTCCACCTGAGCATGCCTGTTCCGACGTCCCAGTCGCGGGTGCCCAAGGTCTCGACCTGAAAAGGCTTGGGTAGCGCTGCGATGTCGAGGCGCATGCGCACTTCCACTGTATAGTCCGTATCCAGCTTTAGTTCGGTGTTGGCGATAATGGGGCGGTTACGCACTCTGCCCAACGCTTCCAATGCTTCATCCAGAGTACCGAAATTCTGCGACAGTGTACCGCGGCTCAAGCGATACTGGCGCGTCAGCGCATAGTAGCTCAGGCCCTCGCGCACCCTGCTCGCCGCCACTTTTTCATCCAGCCAGTACCAGCGTGAACTCAGCAGGTTGAGTTCGGTTACAAAGTACAGCACGATGCCTTTTTCGAGCGCATATTCCAGCCGTGGATTGAGCGTGATCTCAAAGTTGGCATCGAATTGGTAGCCGTCTTCGACTGCTTCCAGTTTCACCGACCGTATCTGTATTGTTGCTTCCGCATGGGCGGGATCGATTGCCGACATGCTGATGCTCAGCAGTGCAGCCATGCCTGCAAACAAGAGCCGCGTGAGGAAATCAGGCTTTGCGCAGGAGGGCATAAAAGAAACCGTCGTGATGAGGATCCGGTAGCATTTGTCCCTTGATCATGTTCGTTCCGGAAACGGGCATCAGCTGTGCGTCCGAATGGCACTTCAAGAAACCATCCACCTGATGGCTGTTTTCCTCTTTGAATATCGAACAGGTGACGTAGAGCAGGCTTCCTCCCTTTGCAAGGGTTCGCCACAGGGCATCGAGAATGTTTCGTTGTCTCTGGACAAATTTTGGTATGTCACTCTCGCGCCTGAGCCACTTGATGTCCGGGTGCCGGCGCACCACCCCCGAAGCGGAGCAGGGAACATCCGCCAGAATACGATCGAACGGTTTTCCATCCCACCATTCCTGCGGCTGAGATGCATCGCCGTGGATGATACGTTCAGCTCTCAGCCCGAGCCGGGTTAAATTTTGGGTAATACGAGGCAGACGCCTGGGGTCATCCTCCACTGCGGTCAATTCTATATCTGCAAGCTCCAGCAGATGCGCGCTTTTGCCGCCGGGGGCGGCACAGGCGTCGAGAACACGCATCTCGTCTTTTACATCCAGCAGAAGAGCGGCCATTTGGGCGCCGGCATCCTGAACAGACACGAGTCCTTCGCTGAATCCGGCCAGCTTGTCCACCGTGACGGCGCGTGCCAGTTCGAGCGCGTTATTCGGCAATCGCTGCGCCATCATGCCGTTTTGATCAAGCATATCCTGATACTGCTCCACACTCATCTGACGCTGGTTGACTCTCAGGGTCATGGGCGCGCGCTCATTGCTGATTTTCAGTATTGCCTCATACTGCTGGGGGTATTGCCCCCTGAGTCTGTCAATCCACCACTGCGGATGAGAATAACGGCCTATCTCGCTTTCGGCGACCTGTTCAAACAGCGTTATGCGCCTGCGGATGAAATTGCGCAATACCGCGTTGACCAGTCCTCGTGCGCCCGACGTGCTGCCTGGGTGTCGGCCTCTGGCAAGACCCGAAGATGCGGATACGGCATTATCCACCACAGTGTGAGGGGCGGCTTTGCCATACTCCAACTGATATAGACCCACCAGCAGCAGACATTGAAGTTCTTCGTCTTGGAGGGGCTTATCCAGAAGCAGAGTCAGCAGGATGTCGAGTTGACCATAAAAGCGCAATACGCCATAGCTCAAATCCTGAATGGCCCCCCGTTGTTGCCCGGAAAGATGTTCATGCTTGTGCCACGCATCCTGCAAGACGGCGGTCAGGCTTGTTCCGGTCAGGACTCTGTGCACCGTCTCGGCAGCGATACGCTGTGTTTCGATCATGCGCAGGATTCGAAGCAGTCGCCAGGCGCAAGTGGGAATCCCGATAAAAACTCATACGCGCCCAGTGTTTTTCCGCCCGCTTTTTGCACCGTTTCCAGTACCAGCGTTCCTTTGCCGCATGCAACAGCGATACCGTCCCGTCCCGCGGCGAGGATTTCCCCCGTTCTTCTTGCGGCAGTCTCGTCAGCTTCTTCCGCCACGCGCGCGCCCCATATCTTGACAAGAGTGCGATTCACGCGGCTATATGCTCCGGGGCGCGGATTGAACGCTCTCACCGCCCGGCTGAGAGTTGTGGCGTCCAGCCGCCAGTCGATTCGAGCTTCCTCTTTTTCCACTTTGGACGCATACGTTGCTACACCTTCGTCCTGAGCCTGGGCAGAAAGCGCTCCCTGTTCCAGCAGCGTGAGCGCTTCTGCTATGCAATGCGCTCCTAGCAAAGCAAGCTTGTCAAGCAGTGTTTGCGATGTATCATCCTGTGCGATCAAGACGCTGCGCTGTAAAAGGATCGCCCCGGTATCCAGGCCTCGATCCATCTGCATGATGGTGATGCCCGTTTCAGAATCGCCTGCCAGAATGGCGCGTTCGATAGGCGCGGCACCTCGCCAGCGTGGCAGCAAGGATGCATGAATGTTGAGGCAGCCAGATTGCGGGATGCCGAGAACCGCGGAAGGGAGCATCAGCCCATAGGCAGCTACAACCATCACATCCGCTTCAACGGCGCGCAATTGTGCGTGAACCTCCGGGTGTTTAAGCGAATCCGGCTGCAAAAGATCGAAGTTGTGCTGCTGGGCGATCACCTTGACCGCGCTCACCGCCGTTTTCATTCCTCGCCCCGCCGGCCGGTCCGGCTGGGTCAAGACCAGCCTGATCTCATGCCCGGCAGTTATCAGCGCGCTCAGCGCGCAGGCGGCAAACTGCGGTGTTCCGGCAAAAATGATCTTCATCGGAAAATAGCGAATTCGTAGGAATAACTAGAGAAGATCTTTTGCATTTGGATGCGGTAGTGGGCTGAAGGTTGCAGAAGCCTTACGAAGAGGGGGAGCGAGAGGGAAAGCGCGTGCTCAATAAGGATATCCGGAAGATGAATGAGAACGGATACCGGTCTTTCCGCATATACAAGCTGGTACATGGCCGCAATCATCCCGTATTTTTTGGATTCGTTACGCGTTCAGGAAGAGGCGCGGCTTTCCAGGTTAAGAGCGGTTTGTTGGGAATGCGTTGTGTCTCGATCTGATCTCCAAACCGGATTTTCCTTCCATCGCTACCATCGGTGCGTCGCAGTCGCAAAATCGGCGGGTGCCCAGGCTGATGCGGAGTTTCACTGCGACGCCAACTCTCCTAGGATGCGATCACCTGATATCACATGACTTTTCGACGCTGTTTTTTGAATTTGGCCTGGATACGCGACTGCTTCAATCTCGACCAGTACTCAACAAACACCTTGCCCAGCAAATGGTCCATTTCATGCTGGATGCAGACAGCCAGCAAGCCTTCCGCATCCAGAGTGAACGCTGCCCCACTCTGATCCAGCGCCTGAACCGTAACCTTTTCAGCGCGCCCTACCTTCCCGAACACCCCCGGTACCGACAGGCATCCTTCTTCATAGTCCGATTCGCCACTGCTCGCGGTAATTTCCGGATTGATCAATGTCAGCAACTGATCGTGCGTATCAGAGATGTCAATCACGATGACGCGCAGGTGCACATCCACCTGCGTGGCAGCCAGACCGATGCCGGGGGCGGCGTACATGGTTTCCGCCATATTCTGAACGAGAGTCTGGATTTCCGGCGTAACTTCCGGCACTGGCTTTGCTATCGTGTGCAACCGTTCATCCGGATACTGCAATATGGGTAGATGCGCCATAAAAGGCTTGAACGTAAAAAAGTCTAAATGCAAAATACGTACGCAATGATGTGCGCTCTGCGAGTCCACCAGCTTCCCGATTGAGGATTACGTATCTGTAATCATTCTCAAAGTCTATTATATCCTGATTGGAGGGAGCATGTTTTTCCAGCTTGAACCGTCGATCGCAGCAAACCTTTTCTCCAAAATGCGGGGCGCATGGATGCGCACCTTCCTTCTGGTAATGGCCTCATTCATCACGCGACGATTGGCAGGACCAATTCCCTGCCACGATAACTTTATCCCTGTCAGGTGACATCAATGCAGGATGCGGAATCCTGGCTTGCGCTCAGTCTGATCGAAGGTGTGGGTGACGAATCGATGCGGCGCCTGCTGGTCGCCTTCGAAACTCCCGCCGGAGTTCTCTGCGCGAATGCTGGTGCGCTGGAGCGCGTGGTAAAGGCGAAGGTTGCGCGCAATATTGTTCAGGGGCCCGACAGACAGCGATTGACGACGACTCTCCGATGGCTGGATGGTGCAGAAAACTCCATCGTCACGCTGGCTGATCCGGACTATCCGGCATCCCTGCTCAATATTCCAGATCCGCCTTCTCTTTTTTATCTGAAGGGAGCGCGCGGCCTGCTGGCTGCGCCCATGCTTGCGGTGGTAGGCAGTCGCAATGCAACACCGCAGGGCATCGCCAACGCCGAGTCTTTTGCGGAGGCGGCAAGCGATGCGGGGCTTTGCATCGTGAGTGGGATGGCGCTTGGCATAGATGCCGCAGCTCATCGTGGCGGCCTGCGTGGTTCCGCCGCCAGCATCGCGGTGGTAGGGACCGGGCTGGATCTCGTCTACCCGGCAAGCAATCGCAAGCTTGCCCATGAACTGGCTGAAAAGGGCGCGCTGATTTCCGAGTTTCCATTGGGCACGCCGGCTATCGGAAGGAATTTTCCTCGCCGCAATCGCATTATCAGTGGCATGAGTCGAGGCTGCCTCGTTGTGGAGGCAGCCTTGAAAAGCGGTTCCCTTATTACTGCTCGGCAGGCCCTGGAACAAGGGAGAGAGGTGTTTGCCATCCCCGGCTCCATTCATTCTCCATTGTCCAAAGGTTGTCATGCGCTTATCAAGCAGGGGGCCAAGCTGGTCGAAAGCAGCGATGACATTCTCGATGAACTGGGGTGCAGGCCCATTCACCACCCAGTGTCCCGTCCTGAAAAGCCGGCAGAGGAAGAATCCGGGGAATCGCTACTGCTGGATCACCTGGGCTACGATTCCATCAGCATCGATACACTGTGTAGCCGTACCGGCTTGACGGTGGAAGCCGTATCGGCGATGCTATTGACGTTTGAACTTGATGGCCGGGTTGCCAGTCTCCCCGGCGGATGCTACCAGAGGCTAAGATAAAATACCCACAGCCTTTGTGACTTTTCTATAATGAAGCGAACTACTGAACCTTGATAATGCACAGCTTGAGGTATCCCGGGATCTTTCGCAGGACAAATAGGTGATTGGCCGTAGATTGCGAAGGGGGGATGGTTCAGGTGGGTCACGCGCTCAATGGATGCGCTATGCCGGAAGCAGTACATCATAATCGGCTTGAGTGTTCCTGATTCTTCCCAGCTGTCAATCATTCACAGACGACGAGTTTCATGGGGAAAACCTTAATTATCGCGGAAAAGCCTTCTGTCGCAGCCGATATTGCGCGCTCTCTCGGTGGCTTTACCAAGCATGCCGACTATTTTGAGAGTGACGCATACGTACTTTCATCGGCTGTTGGGCATCTGCTTGAGCTTGCAGTTCCTCTGGAATATGAAGTTAAGCGGGGGACGTGGAGTTTTTC
>CAYXQR010000057.1:0-10236 GCA_964466955.1 uncultured Nitrosospira sp. | reverse complement strand
CACCGCATAAGCGATCTTGCCATTGTTCATGTCCAGCATGATCTCCTTGATATCGCCCAGGTCTTCGCCTCTCTGGTTGTAGACATCCTCTCCCATCAGCGTGTCCGCCCCCATCAGGCGCGGTCCCGGACCCTTCTCGTCGTAACTCTTGTACATGCCATATGTATCGCGATCTTCGTAGCTCATCATGACCTCCTCTAAAATGAATGATCCGAAAATGCCAGAGTTTACTTCTGGCTGTTTACGAGAGAATAACGCGCACCACTCTTCCAATCGGTACGGTAGCCAACAGATATCTGTCGTCGACGCAAAGCCATGCCGAGAAAAGCGAACCTGCGGCCGGCGACCGATAACGCGTGTTTTTGTCGATAGCGAGGCAGTCGTGTAAAATGCCGGAGCGATCAAAGTCCTTCAGCCAGTCGCTAAGCATGTCGTCGCCAGGGTTTCAAAAACATGGGGTCACAGTATTCAGGCTGCGCCGCACCAGGTTCCCGAAGAAATGAAGGTACGGAGACGATCGCTGCGAGCCTGAGCCAGGCTTGACCGGCGTGCTGGATGAACTGAGGCCTTAAGGAAGCGCTGAATAAATCCTTGCTGAGCGCGTTGCTGCTAAAATCGGGATGATCATAAGGCGCGCAGCGCAGGTCGTAGCTGGGACTACGATGCCAGGGAGCGCAACGCCATGAGTGCTCGATTTTAACGCAACCCGGATGAGGCGGGGCTTTGCGGGCGGCCTGCCTTGTCAGGCTCCTGGCGAAGGGAATCGGCCATCCGCGTCGGCGCCTTTCGCGCATCCCCTCCCGCAAAGCCGTCGTCGCGCCAGCGGAGATTTATTCAGCGCTTCCTTAAATCCAGGACGAGCGACGAGGTGTTCGTTTCCCATATCCCATTGTCCAGTTGTCCAGTCTCTCGGACCGTCCGCTCTTATCACGGTTAGCTAATAGGGCTCCGCCGCGCAGAACATGACCAGTCAAAGCACTGAACTTAACGCCGCTCCCGCTCCCCAATCCTTGGGGATGCTGAGCCTGGCTGCCTTGGGGGTGGTTTATGGAGATATCGGCACCAGCCCGCTGTATGTAATGAAGACCGTTTTCGATCCGTTGCACGGGCTGGCAGTCAACGAGGGCAATGTCATTGGTATCATTTCCCTCATTTTCTGGACACTCATGCTGGTGGTGTCGCTCAAGTACATTACTCTTATCCTGCGCGCTGATAATCATGGTGAAGGAGGAATCATGGCATTGCTGTCGCTGGCCAGCTCTTCCGTGGCAGAGCGTCCGCGTCTCCGTAATTTCCTTTTTCTTATCGGTGCGTTTGGCGCAGCGCTATTCTTCGGAGATGGAGTGATCACACCTGCGATATCGGTACTGAGCGCGGTGGAAGGGTTGGAGGTGGCAACACCCTTGCTGAAACCGTATGTGGTGCCTATCGCCCTAGCGGTGCTGATCGCACTGTTCGTGATACAGCAGCGCGGAACAGGTGGCATCGGTGCTATATTCGGCCCGGTGACGTTGATATGGTTCACCGCCCTCGGGACAACCGGATTGCTGAATATTGCAGCGGCGCCGCATATTCTGACAGCGTTTAATCCGCTTTATGCAGTGGCATTCTGTCTCACCAATGGCTGGCTGGCTTTCATTGCATTTGGCGCCGTCGTGCTGGCGGTAACGGGCGGGGAGGCCCTTTACGCGGACATGGGGCATTTCGGTGCTAAGCCGATTCGTCTGGCCTGGTATGGCTGCGTCCTCCCGGCGTTGACATTGAACTATCTGGGCCAAGGCGCGCTTCTGTTATCCGATCCATCGGCAATATCCAATCCTTTCTTCCTGCTGTTCCCTTCCTGGGCGCTCTATGGAGCCGTAGCACTCGCTACCGTTGCTACTGTAATCGCTTCACAGGCAGTAATTTCCGGTGTCTTCTCGGTGACGAGACAGGCCATACAGTTGGGTTTTCTGCCACGCATGCAGATAAAGCATACTTCTGAGTGCAAGATTGGCCAGATCTACATACCCTTCGTCAATTGGACGCTGCTGGCAGCGATCGTGATGGCGGTATTGGGATTCGGGTCATCCTCCAGTCTCGCCGCCGCATACGGGGTTGCGGTCACCACCACCATGATGATCGAAACCATTCTCACTTTTTTTGTTATTCGCTATGCCTGGAAATATCCCCTGCTCTTGTGCCTACTGGCGACCGCACTGTTCCTGACGATCGATACCACCTTCTTTGCCGCCACTTTATTGAAAATCGCTCACGGCGGCTGGTTTCCCCTGGCTGTCGGCGCCGGCATCTTTTTCGTGATGGTCACCTGGAATCGCGGACGTCAGATCCTGCTCCTGCACTTGCGCTCCATTGCCATACCGCTCCGGTCATTTCTGGAATCTCTGGTCGCAAATCCTCCCACCCGCGTGGCGGGCACAGCCGTTTTTCTGACTGCCAATCCGGAAGGCGTGCCTCACGCATTGCTGCATAATCTGTCGCATAACCAGGTATTGCACGAACGGGTGGTGATATTGACCGTGGTCTATCTGGAAACACCGTGGGTTCCTAGGGAACAGAGAGTGGTTGTCGAGCCCCTGATTGAAAACTGCTACCGCATTACTGTTCGCTACGGATACAAGGATGAACCCAACCTGCCCTACGCGCTCGAATTGTGCGAACCCCATGGGCTTGTGTTCGAGCCGCTCAGAACATCCTATTTTCTGAGCCGGGAGATCGTCGTAGCGAGTCCCGGGGCTGGCATGGGAATGTGGCGGGAACGGATTTTCGCGGCCATGGCGCGCAATGCGAGCAACGCTGCGGAATACTTCAAGCTACCGGCGAACCGGGTGCTGGAGTTGGGCGCTCGCGTCGAGATATGACTGCCCCTCTACAGATCGAATTCACCGCGAGACTGTGGGCGAGATGAGATGTGGAATATTTTGGCGCGCCCAACACGATTCGAACGTGTGACCCCCGCCTTCGGAGGGCGGTACTCTATCCAGCTGAGCTATGGGCGCGTATGGCCTGACTTTATGAAAGGCGGACAGCATAGCGTTTTTTCACTGTAACGTCCAATTTCCGGGTAAATAAACCCCTTTTGCTTATATACGCGAACCGATACAATTGTCCATTTTTCCCCGGGGAGTTATTGTGAGCGGTACCGAAGAAGACGATGAGCATTCCTCAATGATCAAGACCCCAGGCCAGTTGATCACGGTCGTTGTGGCTGCTTTTGTGTTTCCGGTTGTGATTCTGCTGATGCTCGGAAGGCTCGCTGCCGTGGGCCTTTCGTCGGACGAGGATAACCCCGCCTATTCCGACGCAGCGATAGCTGCACGTTTGAAGCCGGTGGGTACATTTCGACTGGCAAGCGACACGCCGAAGCCTGGCGAAGAAACAGCGACTGCCACCACCCAGGGAGCAAGTGCCGCGGTTGCCTCCGCACCTCCGGCAGCGGAAGTGTCTGGCCCTGATAAAGCCAAGGCAATCTATACGGCCAGTTGTGCCGCCTGCCATGTTTCGGGTGCAGCCGGCGCACCCAAGCTGGGCGATATAGCTGCGTGGGCTCCACGCATAAAGGCAGGCAACAAGTCGCTTTACGACAGCGCGATCAAAGGCAAGAATGCAATGCCGCCGAAGGGTGGAAATACAAGCCTCTCGGATGAGGATGTGAGAGCGGCTGTGGATTACATGGTGAGCCAGTCGAAATGATCTGCTGAAGTTGTGGATTGACGGCGTTGAGGAATCCCAATAGATGGCGCGGGGGGCGATAGTCGGTCTATCGCTTTTGTTTTTTCAAGGCAGGATAAACTTGCTGAGCGCAGACAGGATTATTTCTTAGCGTATGACCACTTTCGCCATCGGCGACATACAGGGTTGTTATCGGGAATTTACCGAACTGCTTGAGCTGATCAATTTCGATGCGGAGAAGGACAAGCTGTGGCTGGTAGGCGATCTTGTCAATCGTGGTCCTGATTCCCTGGCTGTGTTGCGGCTCGTCAAGGAATTGAAGAAAGCCGTAACGATGGTGCTGGGCAACCACGACCTGCACCTGCTCATGGTGGCAGAAGGATACTCGCGCTTACATCAGGATGATACTCTGCAGGACATTCTCCATGCTCCCGACAGGGATGAGCTCCTTCAGTGGTTGCGCCAGCAAAAGCTGCTGCATGCAGAGCGTGGTTATGTCATGGTACACGCGGGATTATTGCCATCCTGGAGTGTTGCAGAGGCATCTACACTTGCAGAAATGGTTGAAACGGTGCTTCGAGGCACGACGTTCCATGAATTCTGCCGCCATATGTATGGAAACCATCCGGATCATTGGGACGATCGCTTCGAAGGTTTTGATCGCCTGCGGGTGGTGGTCAATGCGATGACTCGCATGCGGGTCTGCACCCCCGAGGGAAAAATGAATTTCGCTTTCAAGGGACAATTGAAAGACATGCCCGAAGGCTACGTGCCTTGGTTCGATGCTCCCGAGCGCGTCAGCCGGGATGCGATCATCATTTGCGGGCACTGGTCGGCACTGGGATTGCACATGAGAACTAATCTCCTGGCGCTGGATAGCGGTTGTATGTGGGGTGGAAGCCTGACTGCTATTCGCCTTGAGGATCGGAAAGTATTCCAGGTGCCTTGTGCGGCAGGGGAAGGGACAAGGCGCTGGCAATAGCCTGTTCCGCCCCGCGCGCGAGTTCCCGCCGATTTTTTTCATGACAGTCGATCGGATCGGAGAAGATGAGTTCCACCTGGATCCAGGGCTGTTTCAGTACGCGTCGCAGTGATTCCAGAAGGGTAATGCCGACATAGGGCACTGACTTGCTGGTTTCACCCGTCGGGTCGGAATACCGTATCGCGACGGGATAAAGCATGGCCTCCGTGCTTACAGCCGGCTGTAATAGCGAAGCGTGAAAATGCCGAAGTTCCGTGCCATCTCCCGTCGTTCCTTCCGGAAATACGGCAACCCGATCTCCTGCCCTCAACGCACTGCTGATGTGTTCGTTGATCCGGGCTGTATCGCTGCGCTTCCCGCGCTCGATAAACAGTGTACCGGCATTTCTGCTTAGCCACCCCAGCAGCGGCCATTCGCGAATTTCGGACTTGGCCACAAAACGGGCCGGACATACGGTAATGATGGAATATACGTCAAGCCAGGAAACATGATTCGCCGCAAGCATCACACGCTGTGCTTCAGCAGTGGGTGTCGTGCCGTGGTATCGAATCCTGACGCACAGTATGGCAAGAAGGCCTGCTGACCACCGTTGCGCCATGCGCCATTGCGCTCGCTGATCAAGATGTGGGTAAATCGCGGACTGGATGAGTCCAGAAATGATATGCAGCAGCAAGCGGACGGAACGGAAAATCCGTATCAGCTTGCTGGTAGCAGCTTGGGCGATGGTATCCGGCATCCCTTAATATTATCGTATCCGGAATGCAAACGGGCTTCGGGCGCGGAATCGATCAGGTGGAAGTCCGATGTCCTGCTCTATTCCGGAAGGGGGCGTCGGGGCGTTCAATACCCACCTGGTCATACGGCTGCCTCACGGCAGAATACGATGACCAAATGCCTCAAAATATCGCTGGTCTATTTCATGCCGTGTAAAGCTGTGATTCTGTCCACCGCGCTGAGCGATTTTCAACGACCCCATGAGCGAACCGAGCCGCCCGGTGCTTTCCCAGTCCATCCCTTCGGTGATTCCATAAAGCAGACCGGCACGATATGCATCTCCGCAACCGGTCGGATCGACCAATTCATCCGTCTGCACGCACGGGATTGCGATTTGTTGGCCATCCGAATAAATGACGGATCCTTCAGCGCCTTTTGTGACGATCAGCGCCTTTACATGTTTCGCCAGCATGTCGAGTGATTGACCAGTCCGTTCGCATAGCAGCTGCCCCTCATAATCGTTCACAGCGATATAATCCGCCTTATGGATGAAATCCATCAACTCTTCTCCATTGAACATGGGCAGACCCTGGCCGGGATCGAACATGAACGGAATACCGGCTTCATAAAACTCGTGTGCATGCTGCACCATGCCGTTGCGCCCGTCCGGGGCAACGATCCCCAGGGACACGTTTTTTGCGTCGGCGACATGATTTTCATGCGAATAATTCATCGCACCGGGGTGAAAAGCGGTGATTTGATTATCAGCCAGGTCGGTCGTGATGAATGCTTGTGCAGTAAATGTACCCTCTACATGACGCACATGAGTTTGTGCCAGATCCAGTTTTTCCATACGGCTTGCGTATGGCTGGTAGTCGTCGCCAACAGTAGCCATAATTAGGGGATTCCCACCGAGCATCAGGAGGTTGTACGCAATGTTGCCTGAGCAACCGCCAAACTCCCGGCGCATATCCGGTACCAGAAAAGCCACGTTCAGGATATGAATTTTTTCCGGCAGGATGTGATTCTTGAAGTGATCCCTGAACACCATGATGGTGTCGTATGCGATGGATCCGCAAATAAGAGTATGCATGGGCCTGGGGGAATTATTTACGTTTCTGAATGATCACGGCTGTTTCCATGTCAGATCCAGTTCGCGCGCAGCCTTTACGTCGTCCAGCCTGCGAACGGGAGTGCTGTGAGGCGCATTTTTTACAAGTTCTGGCTGCGTGTTCGCTTCTTCCAGAATTTCTTTCATGGCTGCCACGAATGCATCAAGCGTTTCCTTCGATTCCGTTTCGGCGGGCTCGATCAGCAGGCATTCCGGGACCAGCAGAGGGAAATAGGTGGTGGGCGCGTGATATCCCTTATCCAGTAGGCGCTTCGCTACATTCATTGCCGTTACGCCGGTTTTTTCCTTGAGCTCTTTCAGGGTGACAATAAATTCATGGCTGGCTCGGCGCGTGGGGTAGGCAATTTCGAATCCTGCCTTGCCAAGTTCCGCCATCAGGTAATTGGCGTTGAGCGCGGCGAACTCCGCCACGCGATGCATACCTTCGGCGCCGAGCAGACGTACATATACGTACGCGCGCAGCAGCACACCGGCATTGCCCATGTGAGCAGAAAGCCGGCCAATGGATTGTGGAATATCCTTTTCCGTAAGCCAGCGGTATGCGCCGTTTTCAGACGTCACCACCGGTACAGGCATGAATGGCAGCAACCTCGGAGCCACTCCTACCGGAGCTGACCCGGGGCCGCCACCGCCATGCGGTGTCGAGAAAGTCTTGTGCAGATTGATGTGAATCACGTCGAAGCCCATGTCACCAGGCTTCACCTTGCCAAGTATCGCGTTCAGGTTCGCGCCATCATAATAGAGCAAGCCTCCCGCCTCATGGACGATCCTGCTCATCTCCGCGACGTTCTTCTCAAATACACCCAGCGTGGACGGATTGGTCAGCATCAGTCCGGCTGTCTGCGGTCCAACCGCAGCGCGGAGCGCATCCATGTCCACATCTCCCTCTCTGTCGGTGGCGATTTCCACAACCTTGTAGCCGCACATTACCGCTGTGGCGGGGTTGGTGCCATGCGCCGCATCGGGGACGATAATCTCCGTGCGTGCCACATCGCCGCGCGACTCATGATAGGCGCGTATCATTGCAATACCGATCAGCTCGCCCTGTGCGCCTGCCATGGGGGTAAGGCTGACGCCCGCCATGCCGGTGACGTCCTTCAGAATTTCCTGAAGTTCAAACATGCAGGCAAGAAACCCCTGTCCGGTGCTCTCCGGAGCCCGGGGATGCCGAGCAAGAAACTGCGGCAGCATCGCGAGCGAATTGCAGGCGCGCGGATTGTACTTCATGGTGCAGGAACCGAGCGGGTAGAACTGCGTATCTATCGAGAAATTCTTTTGCGATAACCGGGTGTAATGCCGCACCGCATCCATTTCCGAAACTTCCGGGAGCAGCGGCGGGGTTCTTCGAGTGAGATTTTCGGGAAGATCGGTGACTTCCACCGCATCAGACGGAGATTGGGAGTAATTGCGCCGCCCGGGGCGGGAGTGTTCGAATATCAGCATGTCAGGTCGAGTCTTGCGGTCAGGTTATTGCGAAATGGTTCCGAATTCGATTCGGATGCAGGCAGAGTGAACGAGGCCACATCACTGCAGAGCAGCCAGCGCCGCATCGTAATCAGGCTCATCCTTGATTTCTGGTACGAGTTCCGCATGAGTCACTGTATTATTTTCATCCAGCACCAGGACAGCGCGGGCAGTAATACCGGCCAATGGGCCATCCACAATCCCGACACCGTAATTTTTCATGAATTCGGATCCGCGCATGGTGGAAAGTGTTACCACCTTATCCAGCCCTTCGATCTCACAGAAGCGGCTCATTGCAAAAGGCAGGTCCGCGGCGATGATCAGTACCGCCGTGTTATCCATGTTGCTGGCCTTTTCGTTGAACTTGCGCGTCGACATGGCGCATACCGGTGTATCCAGGCTGGGAACGATGTTGAGTACCTTCTTTTTTCCGGCGAAATCTTTCAGGGTGACGTCCTTCAGGTCTTTATTTACCAAGGAAAAATCCGGCGCCTTTTCCCCTGGTTTCGGAAAGGTGCCTTCGATTGTGATGGGATTTCCGGCGAGAGTGACCATGCTGTTCCTCCTTTGGATTAAGTGAATCTTGGGGAATGGCTGAAAATCAGCGTGTTATCCGCTTTCAATGGCTCTGCGTAATTGTTCCGCATACTTTTCCAGATCTGCGGGCGTTTTTGTTTCAGTTGCGCATACCAGCACGGCGCTGCCCAGTTCCGGATAATGGTCCTGAAGGTTCAGCCCGCCCAGTATTCCTGCGGTCTGGAGAGTCTGCAATAAATTTTCTGCCGGTCCGGGCAGGGATACCGCCGCCTCATGGAATACCGGGCCACTGAAAATCCTCTTTACACCGCCCAGGCTTTCCAGTTTTTCCAGAAGAGCCAGCGTATTCCGATGGGATTGCGCGGCGATTCGACGCAGTCCTTCCGGTCCCGTCAATGCCAGGTAAATGGTAGCGGCGGTGACCATGAGGCCCTGGTTGGTGCAGATATTCGAAGTGGCCTTGGAGCGCCGGATATGTTGTTCACGGGCCTGGAGGGTGAGGACAAAGCCGTCGTTCCCATCCTGATCCTTCGTGCGACCGATAATGCGTCCTGGCATCTGACGCACGAGGGCCTGCTTGCAGGCCATGAAACCGAAATAGGGTCCCCCGCTGGAAAGCGGGATTCCCAATGGCTGCCCTTCCCCTACTGCCACATCGGCGCCTTTTTCGCCCCACTCGCCGGGCGGAGTGAGGAGAGCCAGCGAAACCGGGTTGACCACGCCGATAGCGAGTGCATTCCTGCTATGGGCCCAGTTGGTCAAGGCGTTGACATCTTCGAGCATTCCGAAAAAATTTGGCTGCGGGATGACGAGCGCGGCAAATTCCTCGCTGGCAAAATCTTCCAGCGTATCCCTCTCAGTCAGGCCCGAGTCCTTGGAATAAGGAAGTTCCACAACCTCTATTCCCTGGCTCTTGACGATCGCGCGCACAACCTTGCGATAGACCGGGTGAACGGTCCGGGGTATCAAAATACGGCGCGAGGTTCTGTGGGACCTTACTGCCATCAGCGCAGCTTCTGCCAGAGCAGAAGCACCATCGTACATGCTGGCATTGGAGACATCCATGCCGGTCAGTGAAGCCATGATGGTCTGGTATTCGTAGAGAAGTTGCAGCGTTCCCTGGCTGGCCTCGGCCTGATAGGGAGTATACGAGGAGTAGAACTCACCACGGGTGGTGATCTGCCAGACGGCAGCGGGTATGTGGTGCTCGTACGCTCCCGCTCCGATAAAATTGAGATAACGCCCGTCCGACTCAGCCCGCTCCAGCATCAGCCGCGATATTTCCATTTCATTCAGGCCCGCGGGCACCTTTTTCAGGCTGCCACTCTTCAACTCAGGCGGAATTTCGTCGAACAGTTCGTCGATTGTGTTTGCGCCGATGCTGGAAAGCATGGCTTGGATATCTTCTTCAGTATGGGGTATAAACGGCATGGTCAAATCCGTAAATCATGAGTAAAGCGCAAGGTGAAGAACCGGTGGAACAAAAATTCAATCGTCCTCGCTTTCGAGCATCTGCCGGTAGGCAGTGGCATCCATCAGATCATCCACGTCAGCAGCATCCGCGGGTTTCAGCTTGAAAAGCCAGGCTGAGTAGGCATCCTGATTGATCTTTTCCGGGGCCGCTTCGAGATCCGGGTTGACCGCTGTAACTTGCCCCGCGACAGGCGAGTAAATGTCGGCAGCTGCCTTGACCGATTCGACTACCGCACATTCTTCGCCCTTCTCGAGCTCACGT
>CAYXQR010000056.1:0-8058 GCA_964466955.1 uncultured Nitrosospira sp. | reverse complement strand
ATGTCGTCCCGCATGAATTCCGCGCCGAGGCTCTGGGCAAAATCGGCGTGCATGACGGGCGAGGTCTTTCTCTCCAGATACACGTGCCTGTCCGGCCCGGTGACGAGATGCAGCCCGACCACCATCTCCTGCATAGCGCCGAAACGGTACCCTCCGCCGTGCGTGCCGGTTGACACCGCGCCGGCGACGGTCTGTCCATTGTTGGAGCCGCAGCCCTTGATGGAAAGCCCCTGGGCAAAGAGGTACTCGTTGAGCGCGGCGACGGAGTTCCCGCACTCGACGAAGCGCAGCCTGGCCGCATCTCCTGTGTAGGAGGGATCTGTGAGGGGCTTCGGGACTTCGAATGCGAGGCGGAGAGCGGTGTTGTCGATCAGCCAGCCATCGTTGACCGCGACGGTGC
Organism: uncultured Nitrosospira sp.; assembly: GCA_964466955.1. GTDB lineage: Bacteria > Pseudomonadota > Gammaproteobacteria > Burkholderiales > Nitrosomonadaceae > Nitrosospira. The sequence continues at coordinate 7,658 of CAYXQR010000056.1, read as the reverse complement.
TGAGCGACCACAGGCTGCCGTGCGCGCGCAGAGGCTTGCTCTCGGCCACGCAGGCGCGAATCATGTTCTGCAACTCGCCCGTTGCGGCGTTATAGGTGTCGAAGGGGGACCGTCCGCCGCGGTCGATGCGAAAGACATACTCTCCTTCCAGGGCCTGCCTGAAGGATTCATGACGGCCCATTTCCAGCGACTTGGCTCTGAAAAAGCTCCGCCCGCCAGTGCTGCCGGTGCTGCCGTTTCCATTGGGCATGGCTGTTCCCCCCTCTGTTCAGCTATCCGTATCTGCGCGACATGTTTTTACGCTTCGACGGGACGGGCAGCACGCCCGGCCGTGTCGGGGGCGCCTTGCAGCGGAAGCGCACATCGGTGGGCATCCACAGGCCGAGAGTGATCACGCCGGCCAGATCGTGCGCCAGCGTGCGGTCAATCACGACATCGTTGATGCCCTGACCATGACATTCAGCGGCAAAAACCTGGGGATCCAGCAGCAGTCCCCAGAAAAATGCATGCAGGGTTTTCTTCTGATATGCCGTGGCCTGCCCCTCCAGCTGGATGGGGTCCGAATCCGGCACGGAGACCTGGAAGCTGGCGCAACCGGACAGCGCCAGCAGTCCCGCCAGACAGGCGGCGGCCAATCGAGCGCGCCCGCGTCCCGTTGTCCCGTTTCGGCGAGAGACCACATTCGCGTTTGTCATGGTATTTTCCTTCCGTTGCCGCAAAGGCCCGATGATATTCAACGCGAGCAGGGTCTCATGGCGATCTCGCTTCATGGCTTCATGCCCTCGGGCTTTCCCGATACGGACGGAGGCTGCAAGCGGTTTTCCTGCAAAGGCAGCTGGCCGTTCACCGTGTAAATCGGGCATGGCTGCAGATAACCAGGCGCGGCGGGAGAGCGGGTGGAAGTGGTCTTGACTACCCGTTTCGGCCGCTCCCCCGTACCTGCGTCCGGTCCGCTTGACGCTATGTTCGCAACGTGATGAGGCGGCGGATCGCAGACGACATAGCCGCTGAACCGGTGCAGCGGCGTCTCGCGCGGGACATAGCTGCCAGGACCATGAAGACCGGACATCGTCCCTGCCGGATAGGGCGACATGGGTGGCGCGGGCAGGACGACCACCGGTCGTACCCCCTGCGCAGGGCGGCCTGCGAATGACGGGAGGGGCGCAATCCGGGCTGGCAGGTCATCCCGCCCTATGGGCATGGGCATCGCATAGGGACTGTCCGGCGCGATTTCACCCGTTCCTCCCATCCCGGCCATTCCCGGCAAGGCCTCGGGCAGAGCCGCGTCGGCTCCCTGAGCAGAAGCCAAGCCTGAACTGCCCAGGCAGAAAACGAGAAGCAGGGTCGGATATCTGATCACGGTAAATGTAAGCATGTAAAGGCGTCGCAACCCCCTGTAGATGATGTCGCCGGTGCGAATGCTGGCGCTATCCGCCAACCTCGCGTCTTCGCCCTATTTATAGCATTCACGGCCGGAAAATCAATTTCTGTTGCAACGCGAGTCCAGTATTTGACGCCCGGCCTGAATGAGCGTTCGGAAGCCGCCGCTGAAATAATTCAAAATAACTCTTGACAAAGACCGGTAACGGCGTATACTCCGAATCCATATTGTGGAATTTCGTGCGCGGTCGATAATTTCTTCGACTTCCTCGTTTTGTAAAGCGGTTTTAGTAAAGCGGTTTTAGGTGAAGCGAAGCGACCCTGAAGAATTAAGAACCGAGAACCCGTAGAGGGTGCTGTTGCATCCACCCGCATCAAGCGGGTTTTTTGTTGCCCCTTTCACGTATCCGCGTCAGACAGCAATGCCTGTTTCGCAGGCGTTTAGAAGATAGTAAATAGCATAGGCCCGATCCTGTTTGCAGGATCGGGCTTTTTTATTTGAGCCCGCCCTCCAGTTTTCAAAGGCGGGCTTTTTTTGTGGACTAACTTCGAATGACCACTCTGGGAATGATCGCAATTGCCGTCGGAGCCGGCGCGGCACTCGCCTTCGGCGCGGGGTTCGCTGTCAGCGACTGGCGCTCGGCAGCGGAAATACAGCGGCTGAACTCGGCCAACGCGATGATATCGGCAGCCAATGACAGATGCGCCACGGAAGTACAGGCCGTGCGCGCTTCCATGGATGCGCTCACCACTACTTCAGCCAGGAGGGAAAAGGACGCGGCACAGGAGATGCGCAACGCCACGGCAGAAGCGGCCAGGCATGCGGCAGAGGCAAAGCGGACCCGGTCGCTCCCGACCGCCCCAGCCAGGCAGCAGTTCGAAGTGCTGGCAAGAGAGCAGGTCGAGTATGTCACGCGCCGCCACCGGCATGACTGAACGGCCGCGCTGGACGCTAGCGATCACGCAGATCAGGCGCTACGTGGATATTCAGGATTTTCGGTCTTTCCGCCTTCCCTTGATGTTCCTCCTAGCGGCTACGGCCGGCGGATGCTCCAGCAGGCCGGTGATACAGACGCAGGTGATCGAGAAACCGATTCCCGTACCATGTCGCGTGGAACCGCCGCCGGAGTGCAAATCCGCCTATGCCGTCGACCGTGTATCGTCCCGGGATGACCCCCTGACCATCAACAGGGCGCTGCGGGCGGAAATCGAGGAGCGCTGGGCGTGCGAAATCAAACTGCGCGCGGCGCTGAAAGGCTGCAATGAGAGCGTGAAAAATCATGACAGGACGAAGTAAGCCGGATAAAGGGATCATGGATAAACTGGATGCCGAAGCACTTGTTCTAGACCGAAAAAACGTGCCGGGAATAGCGGCGACAGGCGCAGTCGACGTGAAAGGAAAGAGATCAACCGCCCCCCGGATGGTTGAGCGCCTGGATATGCTCCTCGCAGGTATCTCCCTGGGCAAATCGGTCCGGAAAATGTGCGCGCAGACCGGCATCAGCCAGCGAACGTTATGGAACTGGCTTGCGGCGGATGAGGAACTCATGCGGCAGTACCAGCGCGCGAAGGAACTCTGCGTCGATGCCTACGCCGAGGAAATCATCGAGATCTCGGATGACGGATCGAACGATACGCACGTGGATGAAAAGGGGCGGGAGGTCGTCAACCGGGAAGTGCTGGCGCGCACGCAATTGCGTATCGACGCGCGCAAATGGTACGCCGCAAGGCTGGCGCCAAGAAAATATGGCGACAAGCTGCCCGTGACACACGAGGGCAACGATGCCAGAAATCCCGTGGCCCAGCGCATCGAGGTGGCATTCATTGCTCCGCCTGGTCCGCATGACCGGCAAGCATGAAAGGACTGAATTTCCCGAGAAACTTAGGTTCCTGTTCGAGCCGGCCCGTTACAAGGTCCTGTATGGCGGAAGGGGCGGGGCAAAATCCTGGGGGGTCGCCCGGGCCCTGCTGATTCAAGCGGCAGCGGCGCCGCTGCGCGTTCTGTGCGCCCGGGAATTTCAGAGTTCCATCGTCGAATCCGTCCATCATCTGCTGCAAAGCCAGATCGGTATCATCGGCCTGGGTGATTTCTACGAGGTGCAGAACAGCGTGATCCGTGGCGCGAATGGTTCCGAGTTCATATTCGCCGGGCTGCGCAACAACGTCACCAAGATCAAGTCGTTCGAAGGCATTGACCGGGTATGGGTCGAAGAGGCGCAGACGGTCAGCAGGTCCAGCTGGGAGACGCTGATCCCTACCATACGCCGGGAAGGATCCGAAATATGGGTCACGTACAACCCGGAATTGGAGAGTGACGAAACCCACCAGCGGTTTGTCATCGCCCCCCCCACGGGAGCGGTGGTGATGAAAATCAACTGGGATGACAATCCCTGGTTTCCGGATACGCTGCGGCGTGAAAAGGATGAACTGAAAAGCCGCGATCCGGACGCTTACCAGAACATCTGGGAGGGTCATTGCCGGGTCGCCCTGGATGGCGCGGTCTATGCAAAAGAACTGAGGCTCGCGCAGGAAGAAGGGCGAATCCGCGGCGTGGCTTATGATGCGGCGCGGTCCGTGCATACTTTTTTCGATCTGGGATGGGCCGACAACACCAGCATATGGTTCGCGCAGACGGTCGGACAGGAAATCAGGGTCATCGACTATTACAGCAATTGCCAGATGCCGATCCAGCACTACATCGGCGTGCTGCAAAACAGGGGATATATGTACGGTACAGACTGGCTTCCGCACGATGCCATGGCAAAAACGCTGACTACCGGGCGAAGCGTGGAGGAAATCATGCTCGCGGCAGGACGAAAAGTGCGGATCGTGCCGAACCTGGCCGTCTTCGACGGCATCAACGCGGCACGGACCGTTTTCAACCGGTGCTGGTTCGATGAGCAGAAGTGCGCGGAAGGGCTGCAGTCACTGCGGCACTACCGTTATGACATCGATACGGAATCGCGGCAATTCAGCGGCAGGCCGCTGCACGATCATCACAGCCACGCCGCGGACGCTTTCCGCTACCTCGCGGTGGCGATCGAGGATGAGAAACCGGCTGTCAGCGCACGCGGAATCCGCCTGAGAGGCTGGCGCACATGAATGAGCCGGCAATCACGGCGGATATCTCGGTGGAGGCATACGACCGGATATGCCGCGACATCCGCGAGCAGCCAAAATGGCGCCTGGATTCGGACAGGGACTGCGATTATTACGACGGGCTGCAGACAGGTGCCGCGATCATCCAGCGCCTGAAGGAAGCGGGCATTCCCCCGCAGGATTCGAACCTCATCAAGCCCACGATCAATGCCGTGCTGGGGCTGGAAGCCCGCAGCCGCACCGATTACAAAGTAACGAGTGACGACGAGAGCCAGGCCGAGATCGCCGAGGGCCTGTCCGCACGCCTGAAGGAAGCCGAAACGGAATCCCGTGCCGACCGGGCCATGTCGGACGCGTATTCGAGCATGGTCCGGGCAGGCATTGGCTGGGTGGAAGTCACGCGTGAATTCGACCCGCTGAAGTATCCGTACCGCGTGCGGGTGGTGCACCGCAACGAAATCTACTGGGACTGGACTTCACGCGAGCCGGATCTGTCCGATGCGCGCTATCTGCGTCGCGATAAATGGGTGGACCGGATCCAGGCCGTCAGCATGTTTCCGGAGAAGGCGGAAATCATCGGCAACAGCTGGAATGGCTGGAACACCGTGGATGTATACGACGGTGCGGACACGGGCCTGGCCAGAGCCTACGAGATCGAGCAGACCTGGGGCCGCAGCCACGAGGATTACCTGAACCGCGGCTCGAACATGGTACGGCTTTCCGAACTGTGGTACCGGTATTTCGAAGAAGGATACGTGCTCATGTTGCCGGATGGCAACGTGGCCGAGTACCGCGAGGATCATCCTGTCCATCAGGCTGCGGTTGCGCAGGGCCTGGTGGAAGTGCAGAAATCCCTGCTCGCCAGAACGCGTGTGTCGATCTGGCTGGGGCCGCACAAGCTGATGGATGCGCCCAGTCCGCTGCCGCACACGGATTTTCCGTATGTTCCGTTCTGGTGCTTCCGCAAGGATCGCAGCCGCACGCCCTACGGATTGATCCGGGACATGCGCGGGCCGCAGGACCAGATCATCGACCTGGACATCCTGCTCTACGAGGTCCTGAACTCGGTGAAGGTCGAAGTCGATAACGACGCGCTCGACCTCAGCCAGAATACCTACCATGAGGTGGCGCACAATATCGGCAGCCTGCGCTCGATGACGGTGCTGAACGCGCAGCGCAGGCATGAAAGTGGTTTCCGCGTCATGCGCGACTACCAGCTCGCGGCGCAGCTGTTTCAGCTGATCCAGGAGCGCAAGATCAGGATCGAGGAGGTCGCGGGCGTCTATCGCGCCATGCTCGGCGCAGACACTTCCGCCAGCAGCGGCATTGCCATTCACAACCTGGTGGAGCAGGGCTCCACCGTCCTTGCGGAGACGAGCGACAACTTCCGCTACGCGCGCCGATCGGTGGGGCAGCAGCTTCTCGCGCTCGTCAGGCAGGACATGCTGGGCCACCCCGCTGCTGTTGCGGTGCGGGAAGGCGCGGGACGGAAGGTCATTCACTTCAACCGCGCCTTCCTGACGGATGGCGGCCCTGCAGTGGAGAACGATCTGACCGTAGCCCAGGTCAAGGTCGTGCTGGAGGACATCCCCGCCACGCCCAGCTTCCGGGCACAGCAGCTGCGCGCCTTCAGCCAGATCGTGCAGGCGGCGCCGCCGGCGTATCAGGCAATCCTGTATCCGGCCATGCTTGAGCTCTCGGATGTGCCCAACCGGCATGAGCTGGCGGATCAGCTGCGCAAAGCCGGCGGACTGGATGGAGATGACCCGCGGGTTCAGGCGCTGAAGCAGCAGTTCGAGACGCAGCTGCGGCGGGCCGGGGAGAAAATCGACCGGCTGGAGTCCCGGCTGGAGGATGCCCGCCAGTCGCTGGCCGACCGGTCGCGCGAACTCGATCTCAAGGAACGCGACCTGGAAATCAAGCAGGACAAGATCGATCTGGAAGCCCGGGCAAAACGCAGCAGGTGGATATGACAGGAGACAAGATACATGCGGCAACGCGAGGATATGCGAAATGATACGTTTACGCTATGACACGACGATCGGTGGCGTGCGCCACGGCAAAGGCAGCCTGCTGCAACTTGGCACGGCACTGGAGGCGGAGTTGCTGATGCGGGGCGATGCAGACACCGAAACCGGAATCTACAGCCGGGATGCCCTGGGAAAAATAACCGGGCTGCAGGCGGATGACGGAAAAGCAATCGGGCTGCAGGTTCATCCCTATTACCATTTTCATGGATTTGCGGGAAATCAGGTAGCCGGTGATGGAAAATTCCTTGATCTATCAGGCATCAACCACGGAGTGAGAGGTGTCGATCTTTCCGATTCACAGATGTTCGCTGTTGCCGGATATGTTTCAACTGTAGATCCGATTTCCGGAGCCCCAGACTCCGTCTTGCGTATTCCATCGATTAATTTTGATTATTCCGGGGGAGAGAAGCTCATCGTATGGTGGTTTGGCAAAGCCATATCCGAAGGATCCGGTACTTACCTGATAGGGGATGGAAGATCAACGGCACTACGTGGATGGGCAGCGATGGCCACCAGTACGCAGAAATTGCAGATCGTTGTCTCCGGGGCCACTCAAGGCTACAGCGGCTCCACTGCGTCTGCCGTCTTCGATGGCAATCTGCATGATTTTGGATTCGTGCTGGATGGACAGGCGAGAAAATATGCTATGTGGGTGGATGGAACAGTTGACCCTCTTTTCTTCATGAGCGGTTATATCCCTTATAGCCAAGGAAAGGATTTCGACACGAAAACTTCCGCAACGGTAAATATAGGATCCGCCAGCCCTGCCCCCGGAGATGCGAGTGCAGGTCTCGCCACCGCTACCCGTGCTCTTGTGATGCTGCGTCTTCCGGCATCTTATCCCGTCCCTGCGATCGCTACTGTGACGGGAGTATTCAGGCAACTCCGCGCAAATCCCGGAAAGCTTATTTTAGGGGGTATTCTCTGATGGCAAAGTTACGCGACATCCCCTTCAGGGATGAATCAGATTTTTCCAAATGCCAATACATTCAGGCAAATGGCAGCTTTGGCAGCGGTCCGCTGATGGCGACAGGTGTCCCGAACCGAATCTGGATAGAAGAAGCATCTTGCAAGATGTATCTCAATATCAACGATGTCGACACAGCCGGCTGGAAACGTTCGGAGATTGTTTTCGGTACATTTCCCACA
>CAYXQR010000055.1:0-16183 GCA_964466955.1 uncultured Nitrosospira sp. | reverse complement strand
GATACGTACGCTCCTTTATATGCCATAGGAGCAGGACGACTATTGCCCCAGCTTCCCTACGGCGGCATTATCCGTGTCAGGTAGAGGAATTTCCGGAAAATCCATTCAGGGCGGGTTTGCCCGAAAATTCCATAAGGGACTCTCTCACCGGTTCCCGTGTATTTTCCGGGAACGGACCCCTAGCTGCTGCTGTGAAGCTATCGGAAATGTGAAATAATTGCAAGTTTGTCATGACATTTCATGGAAACTGGAGGCGCAGGGCAGGGCATGGATATCGAACAAAGCCGGTTTAACATGGTGGAACAACAAATACGTCCATGGGAAGTGCTGGACCAGGAAGTTCTGAGGTTGCTGTTCGAATTGCGGCGGGAAGAGTTTGTCCCGGCAGCGTATCGTTCGCTTGCGTTCGTGGATATGGAGATACCTTTGGGCTACGGGGAGGTGATGCTTGCTCCCAAATTCGAGGCGCGCATCTTGCAGGAGTTGCAAGTCAGGGAAACGGATCGGATTCTGGAAATAGGCAGCGGCAGCGGTTATCTGACGGCGCTGCTCGCACGGAAGGGGGGGCATGTCTACACTGTGGAAATCGTGCCGGAACTGAAAGCCATGGCGGAAAAAAATCTGGATTCCCACGGTATCCGCAACGTGACGCTGGAGCTCGGCGACGCATCCCTCGGCTGGTCCACTCACGCTCCTTACGATGTCATCGTACTGACCGGATCCACTCCGGTCCTGCCTGCCGCCTTTACCAAAAGCCTGAAACCCGGCGGACGCCTGTTCGCAGTGGTGGGTGATGCGCCCGTGATGCAGGCTGTCCTCGCCAACCGCGTGTCGCGGGAAGGGGAAACGGACGCTTACAACACCGTCGGCCTGTTCGAGACTTGCATTGCTCCGTTGAAAAACGCGAAGCAGCCGGAAAGATTTACGTTCTGATTCGCTGCATCCTGTGAATCGCGAGCGCGTCTGACTCCGTTCGCTAGACTGGTTTTTTCTTTCACGGACAGAGCAGGATAATCTGGAGCTCAAGTGAGAATTTTGCTACACCTTCGTGCGCTGGTTTTTGCCGGAGCGGTTGTGCACACACCTGTTTATGCGGCCGACCTGATGGAAATCTATCGGGAAGCGCTGGAACAGGACGCCCAGTACAGCGCCGCTCGGGCCACGCATGAGGCAGCCCAGGAAAAGCTGATACAAGGACGGGCCGGACTGCTTCCCACTGTTACGCTCGCTGCCGTGCGACGACGGCAGTGGATCGATATCAACAGTGTAGGCGGGCCGGCCGTGGCAGGAGTCATCAGGCCTTCCGAAGTCGTCATCGATAACCAAAGTGTAAGCGTTACGGCTACCCAGCCAATTTTTCGCATGGAAAATTTCACGGCCTACGAGCAGTCCAAGCTCCAGGTTGCGCAGGCGGACTGGCAATTCATCATCGAGGCTCAGGACCTCATCCTGCGCGTGGCCCAAGCCTACCTTGACATACTTGTAGCCCAGGCGAATGTCGAAGTGGCGGAAGCACAGAAAAGAGCCATCAGTGAACAACTGGCTCAGGCCAGACGCAACTTCGAGGTAGGCAGCGCGACCATTGTCGACACGCATGAAGCTCAGGCCCGGTTCGACCTGACTTCTTCACAGGAGATTGCCGCCCGGAACGATCTGGAAATACGTAAACATATTCTGCAACAGATCATTGGACGCATCCCCGACAATCTCGCCTCTCCTAAGGGATTGAATTCCGATCTGCTGGAACTGAAGTACGCCGATATGCAAGACTGGGTACGAGTGGCGGAACACAACAACCTCGCGCTCAAAGTCCAGGAAGCAGTTTATGAAATATCGAAAAAGGATGTGGAGCGCGCCAGGGCGGGGCATTATCCTACCGTGGATCTGGTTGCGATATACAGCGACCAGAAAGGCGTCGGCGGAACCATTACCGGCCGGCCCATCGATCTGACATCGAGGGAGATAGGCGTTCAATTGAGTTTCCCGATTTTCCAGGGTTTCGCGGTTCAGTCTCGTGTGCGCGAAGCATTGGCTATTCAGCAAAAGGTACGGGAAGACCTGAATAACACGCGCCGTAATAGCGTGCTGCAGGTGAGCCAGCAGTACCTGAACGTCACCAATGGTATTGCCCAGGTGAATGCGCTCAAGCAGGCGCTTGTGTCGAGCCAAAGCCAGGTGGAATCCACCAAGCTCGGTCAGGAGGTGGGAGTCAGGACGGAAGTGGACGTTCTGAATGCGCAGCATCTTTATTACTCCGCCCGTCGAGACCTTGCCCAGGCAAGGTACAATTTCCTCATGTCGAGATTAAGGCTGGAAGCGGAAGCGGGGGAGCTGGACGAGGAGGACCTGCGGGAAATAAACGGAATCCTATTTCAGTGAACTGCTGGAGCCTCGCCTATCCTTGGGAAAATGGGGATTTGAGATACGGCCCTGACTTCCAAACCTATTCTGCCATCTGCGTTGACGTGCACTAGCTTGAATGTTAGATTTTCCAGCGCCCGCTCATGAAATGGCGGGTCCGGCTTGATTTGGTCACGAACTCCGAAAATACGATCATGCAGCCGAGTTGCGGCTTGAGCAACGCGGCAATTGCTGGCGCAGCGCGTTGTGCCGTGGCCTGTCAACAACCCCAGGCGGAATTCCATACATGCAGGTTGCTATCCGGTTTCACGTTTCCACTGAAGGTGAAATGACCGCGACGACAGACCCATCATGAAAGAGCTAACTTCACCAGATTCATGCTGGTCCCAACCGCCTGTGCTTTCCGTGGGTAAAAGACCTGCGGGTGTACGGGATACCCGTCCAACTGAAACCGACAGCGGCGTCCTGGATGCAAAAACGTTTGAAGCAATCGAAGCTGATCAGTTGTTCGATTCAGTCAACGAAGCGGTCACCCATGCCGGACAGTCAGTGCTCTACCGTTCTCTCGCCCGCCCGGTGGCGGACACGGAATTGACAAGAGAGAAACAGGAGGCCCTGCGGGAACTGGAATCGGATTCAAATCTTCGGGAAGCGCTGCTGCGCTTCCTGAAATCGATGGCGGAAGGGGAGCAGTCTCTCTACAAACTGCTCTACGGCACGTTTACCGGCGGGATTGCCGTGGAGAATTCCAGAACCACAAAGGGGGATATGGAATTCAGCGGTTATGGTTACCATGAGTACATCGACGGAACCGGTTTTGTGATCGATCTCGTCGAATCGATACAGGTAATGCCGCAACCTCAAAGCGCGTATCTGCGTACGCTCTTTCAGGCCGTTCGCGATTTCGGGAGCTCCAGAATTTATTCCCTGATGCGGGGCCCGGTCTACGTTACGGAAGGAAAATTCAAAACCCGGGAGGAAAAGCCACGACATTTGCCCATTCCTCGCTTCCGGCCATCGGTATTCAAACCCATTCCAATGCTGTTCGCATTATTGGTGGTCGGGGCGGGTCTCTACTTCTTTCAGGGACTGCTGGCGAGTTTCGGTATCGCTTACCTCGGGCTTGGGGTTGCTGTGCTGGCCTTGCCGATTTTTCCGATCATCCTGATTGCTATCGCAGGTTCCGATCGCGATTCGGTCATCTATCCATTACGCAAGCTGTTCAAGCACAGTCCGGAGTTGGCGCGTCTAATGGATACGCTGGGCATGATTGATGAGCTGCTGTCCTTTTATCGATATTCGCACTCTTTTGGCAGCGAGACGGTGCTGCCGGAGATCGTTGATAGCGAGCGGCATTCCCTTCATGTTGCAGGTGCCAAAAATCCGGTGCTTGCCAAAGCGAATTCCGCCTATGTGCCGAATGACGTCCTGCTGGACGATACAGGGCGGCTTCTGGTGATTACCGGACCCAACAGCGGCGGAAAAACAGCGTATTGCAAGACCGTGGCCCAGATTCAGCTCCTCGGGCAGATCGGCTGCTATATTCCCGCAACCGCCGCAAGGCTGGTGCCCGCCGAACATATTTTTTACCAGGTTCCGGACCCCGGCCATCTGGACGAGGGCATGGGTCGCTTTGGACATGAATTAAAGCGAACACGCGAAATCTTTTTCAACTCCACGGGGCGGAGCCTGGTAGTGCTGGACGAACTCTCCGAAGGGACGACTTTCGAGGAGAAAATGGAACTCTCCGAGTATGTTCTGGCCGGATTCTACAAGCTTGGAGCCAGCACGTTGCTTGTTACGCATAATCACGAGCTATGCGAACGTTTACAGGAAAAAGGGATGGGCCGTTATTTGCAAGGCGAGTTTCTCTCCCAAGGGCCGACTTACCGGCTGATACCGGGCGTGTCCCGGGTCAGTCATGCGGATCGGGTGGCAGCTGCGCTGGGTTTCAGCAAGGAAGATGTGGAGAAGCATCTTGCCACGCGTCGTCCTGCCTCTTGAGCGTTACACACATTCAAGCTCTCTCACCTGAGACACCAGTAGTGCCCTGCTCGCAGGTTATATCGATTTGCAGTGGCATTCTATTCCTGCATGCGCTGGAAGAAAGTGATCAGAGGCACGAAGCTAAATTCTGATCACTGCTATCCAGGAGATGAACAAGGACGGGAGATGACGAAATCGCTGGTTACGGGGGCGAACGGTTTTGTCGGTTCCGCCGTTACCCGGTGTCTGATCGATGCAGGTCACGAAGTACGCTGCCTGGTCAGGCCGGGAAGCGACCGCAGGAACCTGGATGCCCTGCCGGTGGAAATGCTGGAAGGAGATCTGCGTTCCGCTCCGTCCCTGAAACAGGCTGTCGCAGGTTGCGACAGCCTGTTTCATGTTGCGGCAGACTATCGTTTATGGGTACCGGACCCTCAGAGTATGTATGACATCAATGTGGGAGGCACCCAGGCGCTGATACTCACCGCTGCAGAGGCAGGCGTGAAACGCATGGTCTATACCAGCAGCGTAGCGACGCTGGGTACCAGCATCAATGGCGTGCCTGCGGATGAGGATACGCCATCCAGCCTCCTGTCCATGACAGGACACTACAAGCGGTCGAAGTTCATGGCTGAGCAGGCCGTGAGGCAGATCACGCATGAATACAGGCTTCCGCTCGTCATCGTGAATCCCTCGACTCCCATAGGGCCTCGTGATATCAAGCCTACGCCCACAGGACGGATTGTAGTGGATACGCTGTGCGACCGGATGCCCGCTTACGTGAACACCGGGCTCAACATCGCTCACGCGGATGATATCGCGCATGGGCATCTGCTGGCACATGCTCATGGAATCCCGGGAGAGCGATATATTCTGGGTGGAGAGAATATGACCCTGCTCCAGATCCTTCAGGCAATCGACAGGATAAGAGGAAGGCGGATGAGGCGCTTCAATATTCCCGTCGGACTGGTATTGCCAGTTGCCTGGCTGATGGAAAAGCGTGCGATGGTGACACAGATCGAACCACGCGCGACGCTGGACAGTGTGCGAATGGCGAGGAAGACCATGTTTTACTCCAGCGAAAAGGCGGTACGCGAACTAGGCTATCGCTATCGACCTGCAACGGATGCGCTTGAGGACGCGATGAACTGGTTTCAGGCGAACGGTTATTGCGGCTAGGCCATCGTCCCTACTGCGCTCCTTTGCGGCTTCGATCGACTTGAGCGGCGGTAACGAGGCTGCCACGGTTACCCCATGAATTACGGATATAGGACAGTACCAGCGCAATCTCTTCATCCGGCAGGATTTGTGCAAACGGTGGCATGCCATAGGGCCGCGGGTTGGCTTCGGTAACCGGCATATACCCGCCATTGAGAATGCTGCGAATTGCATTGATGGGAGAAGAAAGCGTGATTCCGCGATTTCCCGCAAGGGCCGGGTAGACACCCGGACTGCCCTGTCCGAGGTCGCCATGGCAATCCTGGCAATGAGTCTGATAGAGTTGCGCACCTGTTGCAAGTTGCCTGTCGACATCCTCTGTCAGAGCGGGCGCTACTCCCCTGGATCGGGGTTCGCTTCCCGGTAGAGACTGGAGATATGTCGCCATGGCGCGCGCATCCTCCGTGGTCAAGTACTGCAGGCTCTGGCTGACGACATCCGCCATCGGCCCCGTCGTCACGGCGCGCGATGACAACCCTTTCCTGAGCAGGTCAGCGATGTCCTCAATCGACCAGTCGGCGGTGCTCGCTTCCTGAAGGGAGGTCAGGGAGGGTGCGTACCAGTTGGACCCCATGAGCTGTCCCCCTCCCAGAACGTTTCCCTGGCTCGCGCCGAACGGGTTGCGCGTCGTGTGGCAGGCGTTGCAATGCCCCAGTCCCTGCACGAGATAAGCGCCCCGGTTCCATTCGTCACTCTTCGAAGCATCAGACCGGTAAACCCCCTCCTCGAAGAAAAGCGCACGCCAGATATACAGCAGTGGCCGGAAATTGAACGGAAAGCTGATCCGGTTGGGAGAATTACGTTGCTGGACAGCGGGCAGTGATCGAAGGTATGCGAACATGGCGTCGGAATCTTCGCGCGCCACCTTCGTATACTCCGTATAAGGGAAGGCCGGATACAGCAGGCTGCCGTCGCGTCGCTTGCCTTCATGCAGGGCTCTCCAGAATTCTTCCTCATTCCACAGACCGATGCCGGTTTCATTATCGGGCGTGATGTTGGGCGTAACAAATGTGCCGATGGAAGTTTCGAGGATGTGTCCTCCCGCAAACGGCTGCCCCGCCTGAGCGGTGTGGCACCCCATGCAGTTGCCGGCCTGGGCGAGATAAGCGCCGCGGGACCTTTGTGCTGCCAGTTGTCCTGCGTCAGGAGCTCCCGCGAGAGATTTTTCAGCGGCGGGCGAGAGGTGAATGGGGACCGTGAAAAATATCCCCGAGATGACAACCGCCGCCCCCATTGTGGCGACAACGCCGTATCTCATCAGGATTCTCCAGGCTGGGAAATGATGCTGCCACAACGTTTTGCCAGTTCAGAGGACAAGACCGGAATCTGGTCCGTATGCTCTGGTACCGGTTGGGCGGCAAGCCAGGAGGCGATCGCGGCTGCCTCTTCCGAGGCAAGCTGCTTCGCGATCTGCGACATGCAATCGGGAATTTTGCCTCGCATCACTGCGCCGTGCTTCCAGTTGCCGAATTGAGCCATGATGTAAACGCGGGGAAGACCCAGCAGTCCGGGAATGAAAGGTGCGATTCCCATCAAGTCCGCGCCATGGCATTCCACACAAGCGGGCATATTCCGCGCGGGATCGCCGCGATGAATGAGTTTTCGTGCCAGTTCGGCTTCCGATGCCGAGCCTTTCATAGGCTCCGGAGGGGGGAACGCCTGTTCCAGGGAAGCAAAATAGGCAGCCATCTCCCGCAGATATGCATCGGGCAGGCCTTCCAGCAGTAAAGCCATGGGTCGATAGTGGCGCCTGCCATCGCGGAAATTGCGCAGCTGATTGAAGAGATAGCCCTCAGGCTTTCCGGCGATACGAGGATAATATGCATCCCGTCCTTTTTTGTCTTCCAGGCCGTGGCAGATGATGCACGGCTTGGCCCGTTCTTCCATGGTATCCGGGATCTTGTCTGCTGGAACTCCGGCCGTAGCGACAGTATGAACCGCTGCGGCGATAAGCAGGAAAACGACGAGGTGAAGCCGTCTCATCGGCGCTCCTTTACAAAAAATCGGGCGATTATCGGTACCATCGGTCAGCGGGCAAATTTACGCACCACGGTCATCAGTTCATCGATTGCCTCGTCTCCGTTACCGGACTTGATCGCGCTGTGCATGCAGCCGTGAGTGTGGTTTTCGAGCAGCCGCATGGCGACCGCATCAAGCGCAGACTGGAGCGCGGACACCTGGTTGAGAATATCCACGCAATAACGGTCTTCCGTGATCATTTTGGCGACCCCCCGCACTTGGCCTTCGATCCGGCTGAGGCGTTTAATCAACGCTTCCTTGTCCGGTTGCGCCACGTTGGTCGGCGCGTGGCATGGCTTCCTGTCAGCTGATGACTTCAAAGCCGGCCCCATTGATGGCGTTCTTGAACTGATCGGTATGAGCAGCCGCCGGATCGTACTCGATGCTCACCTGTTTCTGTTCGAGTGAAACATCCGCGCGGGTCACGCCGGGTATTTTCTCCAGCACGTTCTTTACGCTGTTGACACAGCCCATGCAGGTCATTCCGTTGACTTTCATGATTTCTGTTTGCATTTTCATGGCTCCTTTCACTGGTTGAAGTTCATTGAATCAATAGACAAGCGAATCGCAGGCTCACACCCCCGCACGCCAGCGTTTCAACAACAATGAGTTGGTGACCACCGATACCGAACTCATGGCCATGGCTGCGCCCGCGATGACGGGGTTGAGCAGCCCCATCGCAGCCAGCGGAATTCCAAGAATGTTATAGATGAAAGCGAAGAAAAGATTCTGCCGGATTTTCCCCAGCGTCTTGCGCGATAGTGAAATGGCGTCGGCCACGCTCATCAGGTCGTTGCGCATGAGCGTGATATCGGCTGCCTCGATCGCTACATCCGAGCCCGCTCCAATGGCAAAGCTCACGTCGGCCGCAGCGAGCGCAGGCGCATCATTGATCCCGTCACCCACCATCCCGGTCCATTTGCCGCTTTCCTTCAGCCTGTCCACTTCCCCGGCTTTGCCCGCTGGCGGCACCTCTGCGCGATATCGGACAATGCCGGCCTGACGGGCGATGGCAGCGGCGGTGGCAGGATTGTCGCCCGTGAGCATCACCACTTCGATGCTCATGGCCTGCAATCGGGCAACCGCCGCTGCCGAAGTTTTCCGCAACCGGTCGGCGATCGCGAAATAGCCGAGAACAGCGCCCATACCAGTTGTATCGCTTGTATCATTTGTGTCGTCAATGACGGCAGCCATGCTCGCCAGTCCTATGACCGTTTTACCCTCGGCCTGGAGGGTGGATATCACTTCTTCATCTATCACAATGCCCTGCTCCCGCAGGAATCCCGGGGAGCCAAGAAGGTATTTCATATCGCCGATGCGGCCAGCGATGCCGCTGCCGGGGATGGCATTGAAATCGATCATTGCCTGCGGACGGATCCCCATAGCGCGCGCATGTCCTATCACCGCTTTTGCCAAGGGATGCTCGGAACCTTGCTCCAGGGTGGCGGCAATCTGCACGAGATCGCGGCTGTAAACCGATTCGGCCGGAACGACATCCGTCACCGCAGGTCTGCCTTCGGTGAGTGTGCCGGTTTTGTCCACCACGAGAATTTCTATTCTTTCGGCCTGCTCCAGGGCGGTCGCGTTTTTTACCAGCACCCCGGCTTGCGCTCCCTGGCCGGCACCCACCATGATCGCGGTCGGCGTGGCCAGTCCCAATGCGCAGGGACAGGCGATGACCAATACCGCCACGGCATTGACGAGGGCGGAGACGAAACTCCCGGTCAGCCACCAGGTCAGCAACAGGGTCAGCATACTGAGCACGACCACCACCGGTACGAATATGCCGGATATTCTGTCAGCCAGGCGCTGGATAGGCGCCTTGGAGCCCTGCGCTTCCTCGACCAGGCGAATGATGGCTGCGAGTTGGGTCTGGGCACCTACGCCCGTGGCCCGGCATCTGAGCAGGCCCTGCTGATTCACGGTGGCAGCATAGACTTTCGCGCCTGCCTGCTTGGCGACCGGCAGGCTCTCGCCCGTCAGCATCGCTTCGTTTACGCTGGATGCGCCCTCGATGACGACGCCATCCACCGGCAGATGCTCGCCCGGACGAACCATGAAAATATTGCCCACCTTGAGGGTGCCTGCATCCACCTCGACGACCTCGCCGTCGCGTTCGATCCTTGCGGTCCTGGGCTGCAACCTGACGAGGGCTTCGATGGCTGCCGACGTCCGGCTTTTGGCGCGGGTTTCCATCAGCTTGCCAAGCAGCACCAGGGTGATGATGGCAGCACTCGCTTCGAAATACACATGCTGATCCAGTGCCAGCAACGTCACCACCGCGCTGAACAGATACGCCATGCTGGTACCCAGTGCGACCAGCACATCCATGTTAGCGCCGCCGCTACGCAGTGCGTTCCATGCACCGGCATAGAAGCGTCTGCCCACCCAGAACTGCACCGGTGTTGCCAGAAGGAGTTGCAGCCAGCGCGGCAGCAACTCTTCGTGACTGCCCCAGAGCATGGGAATCATCTGCAATACCAGCGGCAGGCTGAGCGCGGCGGAAATCCAGAACAGGCGCAGCTCCGCCCGGTACGCGGCAAGCTTGCGCGCTTTTTCCTCCTTGCGGCTGGCTTCGCTGATTTCGCTGGCGCCGAAACCTGTCCCGGCGACAGCGGCAATCAACTCATCCACCGACGTGGCACCGGGGCTGAAGCGGGCATGAGCCACCTCGGTGGCAAGATTGACGGTAGCCATGACGCCAGGCAGCCTGTTCAGCGCTTTCTCGATACGACTGCTGCACGCGGCGCAGGTCATGCCGGTGATCTGCAGTTGCACCGACTGGGGAGCAACCTGAAATCCTGCTTTTTCGATTGAACGGACCAGGTCTTCCGGCCGGGTCGTGGAAGCGTCGAATTCCACCCGTGCTTTCTCGTTGGCGAAATTGACGGCAGCGCGCACGCCAGGGAGCCTGTTCAGGTTTTTCTCGATACGCGACGCGCAGGCGGCGCAAGTCATGCCTTCGATAGGGAGTTCTATTTGTCTAAGTGCAGACGTGCTCATGAAAGCCTGGCCCCTTCAAGATGAATGAACAATGAACGAAATCGCATAGGCGTCTTGCCACTGGCATACATCAGATGGCGCATGGCAATGGTGGTCGCGGATTGCGAACCGCCTGCGGACGCGTAATCGACCACGAATCCACCACATCCCGATGCAATGAAATCCGGTAAAAAACCCGATGCACTTCAACTTCCATTGAGCACGGATTTCGACCGCTTCGAAACCCAATATATACCCCATAAAGGTATATGTCAATACCCCCTTTGGGTATATGGAATCATCGCGCATTGGGGCGACAAACATCGCAACGATGCGAGCGAGTCCTGCTCCGAATGGTCATCAATGGCCGCTGCAAGACTGGATGATAGTCTGCTAAATGGAAGAACGGGCTTGGATTACCCGACGGCTGAGGTGGTCGGGCTTCAATTTACGTGGGTGCCAGGAGCAGGTCGCCGGCCATGGCCGGAAAGTTTTGTGAAGCTTGCGGATGGCCTAAACAGCCAGGTGTTTCTCACCGCATATTTCAATTTCTTCGTTCGTCCTGATCCGCTCGCCGCAACTGCGGGAACAGGATCACGTCGCGTATGCTAGGACTGTCCGTAAAAAGCATCACCAGCCGGTCTATGCCGATGCCTTCACCCGCGGTGGGAGGAAGGCCATATTCAAGTGCCCGGATATAGTCGGCGTCGTAGTACATAGCCTCCGCGTTCCCTGCTTCCCGGGCGGTTGCCTGCTCCTGGAAGCGCGTAGCCTGGTCTTCCGGGTCGTTCAGTTCGGAGAAGCCATTGGCGATCTCGCGACCCGCGATGTAGAGTTCGAAGCGGTCGGTGATGGAAGGGTCTTCGTCATTACGACGTGCCAGGGGTGAAACTTCCGCAGGATAGTCGATGATGAAGGTGGGGTCGAACAGCAGGTGCTCGGTGGTCTCGTCGAACAATGCCAGTTGCAGTCCGCCAATGCCGTCATCCGGCCTGTACGCAATGCCCAGCGATTCCAGTTTTGCAACCAGAAAAGCACGATCGGCAAGTTCTTCGGTCGTGATTTCGGAATGGAATCTGCGGATGGCCTGGCCGATGGTCAGGCGCTGGAATGGCTGCGCGAGATCGAGTTCGCGTCCCTGGTAAGTCATCCGGGTCGTGCCCAGGACCTTTATAGCGACTTCGCGCAGCAGGGCTTCCGTGAGGTCCATCAGATGGATGTAGTCCCGGTAGGCCTCATAGAATTCCAGCATGGTGAATTCGGGATTGTGCCGCGTCGAGATGCCTTCGTTTCTAAAGCTCCGGTTGATTTCGAATACTTTTTCCAGCCCGCCGATGACCAGCCGCTTCAAATACAGCTCGGGTGCGATCCGCAGGTACAGCTCCATATCCAGTGCGTTGTGGTGCGTGACGAAAGGCCGCGCCGCTGCTCCACCGGGAATCGGGTGCATCATCGGTGTTTCCACTTCGAGGTAGCTGCGCGCAACCAGAAATTCGCGAACGGCCTGGACGATCCTGGAGCGCATGATGAACACCTTGCGGCTGTTCTCGTTCGTGATGAGATCGAGATACCGCTGGCGATACTTCTGCTCCTGGTCTGTCAGGCCATGGAATTTTTCCGGCAGGGGACGCAGCGATTTTGTCAGCAGCCGGAGGCGGGTGACGCGCACGGACAATTCCCCGGTGCGGGTTTTGAACAGTGTGCCCTCCGCTCCTAGGATGTCGCCCAGATCGTAGTGCTTGAATTCGTCATAAGCATTGACGCCCGCGACGTCGCGCGCGACATAAAGCTGCATGCGTCCGCTCATGTCCTGCAGCGTAGCGAAGCTTGCTTTTCCCATGACCCGCTTCAAGACCATGCGTCCCGCTACGATGACGGCTTTCGGCTCCGCCTCCAGCGTTTCGTTGGAATGATCGCCATATTGCGCGTGCAGATCCCCCGCAAAGTCATTACGCCGAAAGTCGTTGGGAAACGCATTGCCGCCTTTCCGCAACAGCCCCAGTTTGGCCCGGCGTTCTTCGATCAGCCTGGCCTCGGCATGCTGCACGTCGCTGCCGTCATCCGGCGCTTTCTCCAGGGCCTCGTCCGCCACTACCCTCTCCTTTTCATACGCCCTGTTTCAGGCTTGCCCCAATAAAGTCATCCAAGTCGCCATCCAGTATCGCCTGCGTATTGCCGCTTTCCACGCCTGTACGTAAATCCTTGATGCGCGCCTGATCCAGCACGTAAGAGCGAATCTGATGTCCCCAGCCGATATCAGTCTTGCTGTCTTCCATCGCCTGCTTCTCCTCATTGCGTTTGCGCAGCTCTGCCTCATACAGGCGCGATTTGAGCATGGCCATGGCATCTGCCCGATTGCGGTGCTGCGAGCGCCCGCTTTGACATTGCACGACGATTCCGCTGGGATTGTGCGTAATGCGCACGGCGGAATCGGTCTTGTTGATGTGCTGTCCGCCCGCTCCGGATGCGCGAAAGGTATCGACCCGCAGGTCGGCGGGATTGATTTCTATATCGATGGTTTCATCCGCCTCGGGATAGACGAACACGCTGGCGAACGACGTATGGCGGCGATTGCCGGAATCGAAGGGAGATTTGCGCACGAGCCGATGCACGCCCGTTTCGGTTCGCAGATAGCCATAGGCATATTCTCCGGATATCTTGAGGCTGGCGCTCTTGATGCCTGCCACTTCGCCTGGAGATTCCTCCATGACTTCCACTTGATAGCCGCGGCGCTCACAATAGTGCAGATACATGCGTTCCAGCATCGCTGCCCAGTCCTGTGCTTCCGTACCCCCAGAGCCGGCCTGGATATCGATAAAGCAATTGTTAGGATCCATGGGGTTGGAAAACATCCGGCGAAATTCCATATCCGCCACGGTCTGTTCCAGTCTCCCGATGTCGCGACCGATGCTTTGCAGGGCTGCCTCGTCATCCTCTTCTTTCGCCATTTCGAACAGATCTCGGGCATCATTCAATTGATGTGCCACGGTTCCGAGCGTAACGACGACGTCCTCCAGCATCTTTTTCTCCCGGCCCAGTTCCTGGGCGCGTTTATTGTCGCTCCAGATCGCCGGATCTTCGGTGAGGCGGGAAAGTTCGCTCAGGCGGGTCTGTTTGCTATCGTAGTCAAAGAAACCTCCGCAATTCCCGTGATCTGCTATCGAGATCGTCAAGCTGATCGGTAATAAGATTAAGCTGTTCTGCTTCCATGGGAATATTTCAAAATGCAAAAAAGAAATTATACAGGAGAAGCGGGAATGGCATTTGGCGCTGGCGCCAGCCGTGCGCATATCGGTCATTCGTCATCATGGAGATACCGAAGAGCAGGCCCGATTGGAGAAGCACGCGTTGAAGCGGCCCGGAAGAAGATAACGCGCGGTGGCTAAGCTTCAGTCGAAAAGCGCTTTCGCGTGAAAGCGCAGATGGCTTTCGATGAACGTGCTGATAAAGAAATAGCTGTGATCGTAGCCGGCGCGTATATTGATTTCGGCAGGATAATTCGCGGATCTGCAGGCGGCAATGAAAGTCTCGATTTTCAGCTGCTCTGACAGGAATTCGTCGGCGTCGCCCTGATCGATCAACACCGGCAGGTGATCGGCCGGGCGGGCGGCCTCGACCAGCAAGGTCGAATCGTAGTTCCACCAAGTCTTTTTGTCGTCGCCAAGATAATGGCTGAAAGCTTTCTGGCCCCACGGAGCGGTTGTTGGATTGACGATGGGCGAGAATGCGGATACCGACCGATAGCGCCGGGGATTGCGCAGGGCAACCATCAATGCGCCGTGTCCCCCCATGGAATGCCCGCTGATCGAGCGCCGCTCATCCACAAGGAAATGCTGCTCGACCAGCGCCGGCAGTTCATCGACGATATAGTCGTACATGCAGTAGTGGCGGCGCCAGGGCTCCCGAGTGGCGTTCACATAAAAACCGGCTCCCCATCCGAGATCGTATGCATCCTCCGCGTCCGCCACGTCCTCGCCGCGCGGGCTGGTATCCGCCATGACAAGCACAATCCCGAGTTCCGCGGCGATGCGCTGGGCGCCGGCCTTGGTTGTGAAATTCTCGTCCGTGCAGGTCAGGCCCGATAGCCAGTATAACGCAGGCATCCGGAACTCATTTCCCTCTCCTGCAGACGGGGGTAAATAAATGGAGAAATTCATCTCGCAGTCAAGCGAGGAAGAAGCATGTCTGTAACGATTCTGCCATCCTCCGAAGCAGCGGCGTGATGAGAGGAGCTGCAATTCCGACATCTTGAGTCCCTTTTTATCCTTATCTCCGGATGCTGAAAAATGTGGAAGGAAAAAATTCATGCATTGAAGTGGATTACAGTGCGTATGGATTTTCCTTCGTGCATCAGGTCGAATGCGTCGTTGATATCTTCCAGCCCCATGGTATGGGTGATGAACGTGTCAAGCTCGAATTCTCCCTCGAGGTAGCGCTGCACGTAACCGGGAAGTTCCGAGCGGCCTTTCACGCCGCCGAATGCCGAACCCCGCCAGACACGCCCTGTGACCAGTTGAAAGGGGCGGGTGCAGATCTCCTCTCCGGCTGCCGCGACGCCGATGATTACGGATTCGCCCCAGCCTTTGTGGCAGCATTCAAGAGCGGAACGCATGACTTTGACATTCCCGATGCACTCGAACGAATAATCCACCCCGCCGTCGGTCATTCCGACAATCACATCCTGGATGGGTTTATCGTGATCTTTGGGATTGACGACATCGGTAGCGCCCAGTTGGCGAGCAATTTCAAATTTACCAGGATTGATATCAATCGCAATGATGCGGCCGGCATTCGCCAGCCGGGCACCAATGATTACCGCCAGGCCGATTCCACCCAGGCCGAAGACCGCAACGGTTTCGCCTGGTTTCACTTTCGCTGTGTTCGTGACCGCTCCAAGGCCGGTGGTTACGCCACAGCCCAGCAGACAGATTTTCTCCAGCGGAGCGTCCCGGCTGACTTTCGCCAGAGCAATCTCCGGCACGACCGTATATTCGGAAAAGGTCGAAGTGCCCATGTAATGAAAAATGGGCTTCCCGTCCTTGGAAAAGCGTGTGGTTCCATCCGGCATCAGTCCTTGGCCCTGGGTCATGCGGATGGCCTGGCAAAGATTGGTTTTTCCTGAAATGCAGAACTTGCACCGGCCACACTCGGGCGTGTAAAGGGGAATGACGTGGTCGCCGACGGAAACGCTGGTAACCCCTTCGCCCAGTGCCTCGACGATTCCGCCACCTTCGTGGCCGAGAATCGCAGGAAATTTGCCCTCAGGATCTTTCCCCGAAAGCGTATACGCATCTGTGTGACAGACGCCGGTAGCCAGTATTCTGATCAAGACCTCCCCTTTGCGAGGCGGCTCCAGGTCCACTTCTTCGATGCTCAATGGCTGACCCGGACTCCAGGCCACTGCCGCACGTGTCTTGATGAGATCCATATGCTCCTCCATTCCGTCCGCCATTCTTCACTTTCAGCCGCCTGATTGATCAGTATGCGTGGGACGCGGTCAATTTACAAATACATCCCACTCGCCTTATCCGTTGGTTTGCATTTTCATTTGACCCATCCTATTATGAATCAAGGTTATGCTGCATCTGAATCTGAATCCCTGAAATATCTGGTCGAG
>CAYXQR010000054.1:0-5489 GCA_964466955.1 uncultured Nitrosospira sp. | reverse complement strand
GGAGGGAATCGGAACTGAAGCGGCAGTGTTTTATGCGGGCTGCTGTTGCCTGCCGCGCAATTTTTCCAAGCTAATAGATGAGCAGTTCGCCGGGGGGGTCGGTAAAGAGAGAGGCGGGAAATTCCTGGCTTTCCATACGCTCGATCGCGCGGGATAACGCATCCCGAAGCTCGCGCGCCTGTTCCGCCTGCATGACGTAGGGCCTGCCCGGATCGGCCTCCCCCAGTTTCTGCTGATCATGAGACAGAAACGGAAATCGAACGGAAAGCAGTCCATCGACCGGCTCTGTTTTAATTTCCCATCCGGTGATGGGAAATTGGAAAAGATCATCACCCATTGCCAACTCCTGTCATGAAAAAATTAAACTTTTGCCAGATAAAAGTATAACAAAGGGGGAAGGAATTCTTCGTTGGGTAGCGCACATAGCTGTAAAATTTACAGACGGATCGCGCCTGTCCGTGCAGCCGCTCAGGCGGCGGAGGTGGCGGAATATCTTCCTTTTCTCCGTTGAGCGTGGCTGGCAGTATCCGTCCTGCTTCCCAGCAGTCCCGCGCAGGTCAGGCTTTGTCTGATGGAAATGATGGAAAGGTGGCGGGCGGAGCCCACCTTGCATGCCCTGTGCATGTCATGTGCGGGTGGACTCCTGCTTATGCCGAAAATTCTTACACTCCGGGCAGGAATATTCATCATTTTTTCGTAACATTCTGTTTTTATTTTATTCTAAAATAAGGCACGATATTTGCTTCATCTTCTGAAAGCAGTGATGGGAGGCAATAGGGCAACAATAACAAGAAACAATAATAAGAGGTGAAGCAGGAGGGCAGAGTACTACTCCGCCTCTCCCTTCGCCGATTCTGCGTGCGGCCGGATGGGCGGATGGCGCTCCCGGAATCCTGTCGGGCCGCAACGATTTTTGACGCCGTTTTCCTCCCTGGTTCCTCCCTGTTTCAGCCAGCATTGCATAACGATCCTGTCCCGGCGGCAATGTACAGGCGCTCGTTACAGAGAAATCCCTATTGCATCCGATTGGGCAGCCTGTTCCTTGTTCCATGATGATCATGGCGGACGCTGCCTCGTCCTGTTCCGTACCTCCGAAAGCATCCGATGTCTGTTCCCTGAACGAGGACCCGATATGAACAGAACCTGCGTAGTTTCAATGAAGCAACTCCTTGTATCCATGCTGGCGATCGCATCGTTCCTGATACCCGTCAATGCCCAAAGCACCCTTTTAACCATCACCGGCGTCACGCATGAACAGGTGGGATACAAAGGGGAATGTTCCACCCGTTTCGGCGGGAACGTTACCGGCACGGGAATCAGCTCTCTTCTCGGCCTTGTGTCGATCAGCGGGCAGGATTGCATCGCCCCCATAAACGACTATTTCTCGTTCGAGGGAGAACTCACGTTCACCACACGGAACGGGGATGAACTCTTTGCCGATTACAGCGGATTGTTCACTCCGACCGCTTATCTGCCATTATTCACCTTGAAGGACGCCATCTTCGAGATCACCGGCGGAACCGGAAGTTTCTCGCAGGCGACAGGCGGTGGCGTATTGGTAGGGGGACAGAATATTTTGACAGGCCTGGGGTTGATACAGGCAAAGGGAAGCATCTCCGGCTACGGAAATGACACCGTGATCGAGAATGCACCCAAACCGCTGCCTCAGAATGAAGCACCCGAACCGGATATCCTGGCCCTGCTCGGTATCGGCCTGGTGGGTTTCTGGGCGCATAGAAAAAAGGATGAATCGGCCAGCCTGCCAAGCTGATACAGGCACAGCGATGAACTGTGCCTGTATGGAAGGCGTTCAATAATATTCAGCCAGGTTCTGCGCCTTTTTGCGCCGCGCCATGAATCCCGTCAGGACCAGGCCCGCCAGAAGGAACGCGTAGGTCTCCGGCTCCGGAATGGTGGCGGTAACAAGGACCTGCCCGTTGTTATTGATATCCACCGCCCTCGTTAACCGATATCCGGTGGGCAGATCAATCAGGGAATCGAGATCAGTCATATTTTTACCATCGGCGTCAGTAACGAAGGCATGGGAGTTGCCATCTTCTGTGTGGAAATCTCCCACCACCTGCCCGGCATCGTTAATGCCATAAGCAAAACTATCACTTCCCCCTAGAGCCCCAAGGTCCCGTACACCCATCCCATTGGGGCCCGTGATGAAAGCATGGAGGTCACCATTCTCTGTGATGGAAAATCCTGTCACCTGTCCAGAGTCGTTGATACCATAGGCTTCAATCCAGCTCGTCCCCCCTAAAGCCCTCAGGTCCCTCATGCCTTCACCGTCGGGATCGGAGATGAATGCCCGTAAGGGGGGGTCTCCTGCGAAGCCTGCCACTTGTCCCGCCGCGTTTATATCCTGGGGTTCTGCCCACGGCCAGGGGATAGGAGGATACTCCCCAATCTTGCTGATATCCGTGCCATCCGGACCCGTGATAAAGGCGCGGCCAACAAACGAAACAGGGAAAATCGTCGCCTGTTCCACAATCGATCCCGTTACCTGCCCTGTATCATTGATGGCGCGGGCCCGGCTGGAGATTCCGCCCAGGGTGCCAAGATCCCTCATGCTCATGCCATCAGGGCCCGTTATGAAGGCATGCATCGCTCCCCCGACGGTTTCCGACTCCCCTACAACCTGGCCTGCAGCGTTGATGCCAAATGCCCGGCTGGAACTGCCGCCCAAAGTACCAAGATCGGTCATGCCCGCGCCATCGGGCCCAGTAAGGAAGGCGTGCTGCCCGCTAACGGCCGCGTAGGACCCGACCACCTGCCCGCTATCGTTAATGGCGGTTGGGAACACCTTCCCGAGACTGGTCGCGGTCCTGGTATCAAGGTCGATCAGATAAGCGATCTGCTCCTGCGCCGATACCTGAGCGGTCCACCCCAGGCTGGCAAAAAATGCGAGGGCAGGGAAAAAACCGCGTGCTTTCAATCTGTTGTTGGGTTTCATGACGGTCCTCCGTTGATCTTTGCGGTTATCGAAGGTGAGGGTGCAAGCCTGCTCATATTTCGACATCGATCAAGCTGGTCTGCGATTGAAGGAAAAGCTCAGGGAGAGCAGGAGGGCAGGAGAGGTTAAACAATGTCTCTCCGATTCTGCTTCTTCTTCCGCCGCGCCATGAATCCCGACAGGCCCAGGCCTGCCAGAAGCAGCGCGTAGATTTCCGGCTCGGGAATGGTCGAGGCTACGGCAACAACCTGGCCGGCGTTATTGATGGCTAAGGCGTCAGTCAAAATTTTTCCCTCGGGCAGATCAACTAGCGAATTGAGGTTGCTCATACCCACGCCATCAGCGCCAGTAACGAAGGCATGACGAGGGCCGCGGACCGTGAGTGTGGATGCCCCTACCACCTGCCCGGCATCGTTTATGCCATAAGCCTCGCTCCAATTTCCGCCCAGTGAGCCCAAGCTTATGGCGACTCCGTCCAGACCCGTGATAAACGCATGTTGCTTGTTGAGCGGCTGAGCCCATCCCACCACCTGTCCAACTTCGTTGATGCCATAAGCAGTGCTGTAACGTCCGCCCAGCGTGCCAAGGTCTCTCATGTCCGTGCCGTCAGAACCTGTGACAAAAGCATGGCTATCTGACGGTGCGAGGGATGAAACGCCCAACACCTGTCCGGCATCGTTGATGCCATAAGCGTAGCTGCTGCGTCCCCCCAATGTGCCCAGGTTCCTCATGTCCGCTCCATGAGGGCCGGTGATGAAAGCATGATCATAACCCATTGCCGTGTCAGACCACCCCGCCACCTGCCCGGCCTCGTTAATGCCATAAGCCACGCTTTCACGTCCCCCCAGTGTGCCCAGCTTTCTCATGCCCACCCCGTCAGGACCGGTGATGAAGGCGCGATCATAACCCTCTAGCCTGATACGTCCCACCACCTGGCCGGTATTGTTAATACCGTAAGCATAACTGGAATGCCCGTCCAGCGTGCCCAAATCCCTCATGCCCGTTCCATCAGGGCCGGTGATAAAGGCATGACGAGAACCATTTGCAGTGTTCGACCATCCCACCACCTGCCCCGCCTCGTTGATGTGATAAGGGTAGCTGTCACGTCCGCCCAACGTGCCCAGCGGGGTTGCTGTCGCGGCATTGAGATCGATGAGATAGGCAGTACTAGGTACCTGCGCCAGAGCATTACTAGTCCACCCCAGGCTGGCAAAAAACGCAGCAAGGAAAAAGCCGGAAGTCTGGAATTTGCGATTAGTTTTCATGATGGTTCTCCATTGTCGTTGCGCTTATCGAGGATGAGATGCATCCTGGTTATAACTCAGGCCCCATCAAGCTCGTGTGCGACTAAAGAGCCGCCATCCTGCTCTGCCTATCCTCAGGGTGCAAAAGCTCAGGGGGAGCAGGAGGACAGGGAGGTTCAACAAAGCCTCGCGTCCTCCATTGATCTTTTTGCGACTATCGAGATGAGGATGCAGGAGTTGCAGGATCAATACCTCGCGGCCTGGGCATGAGGCACGAGCCTTTACGCAGGGAAGGCAGGCCCGCTGGCAGGGAGCGGAAAGCCGTCAAGGCCGGCATCGCCTCGTGGATTTCCGGCATACAATCGGAACAGAGCAAGCACAGCACCCGGAATCCTATTCCCGGATTATTCTTTCACGCGCAAAACGGGAAGGGAATAGAGCGAACGGACCAGTATTTTCATCCTTCGCCCAATCATGATTGGAAGGAACAGGAACTTGGTAGATCAGGGAGAAAGTTCTCTGCCGAGTTTGATGGGGCAGGATGGACCTGGGACAGGCAGGGGGAATACGGGACGCAGCCGGATGCCGCAGCCAGGACGCGGCCGGGATGCAACCGACGCGCCGCATCCCGAAGGTACTGAAAGCTACATTGCGGTGGAGAGCACAGGGGCTTTTTTTCCGGTTCGGAAGGAAGGCACCGCCATGGCCGCGAGCCCAAGCGCCAGAAGAAGCAGCGTGGCGGGTTCCGGAACCTGGGCTGGAGTTTCCGCGGGCGGACTTCCGGGAAAGAAGTTTTCCTGGTTGAACAATCCGCTGCTGCCCACGTTCAGGGAGCCGGATGCCGCAAGCTGGGAGTAAACGCCATTACGGTTGGCCACTGTGATGTCCCAGTTGCTGCCGCTTATGCTGAACCTGAATGAATCGTCACCCCGAGAGAAGATTTCGGAAAAACTGAAACCGTCGAACACGCCGTCCCTGAACTGGATGGCGGATGCTCCGGCACTGGCGCCGCCACCAAAATTGAACTCGAGCGGCTGGCTACCGAGCGAGATTGAAAAGATCAGGTCGTCGGTGGCGCTGTCGATGGATGCCAGCGGAATGCTGACCGTGCCGCTTCCGCTTCCCGGGATGAGGCTTGAATCGAACAGCACCTGTCCGCTGACGACTCCTTCCGGGCAATCGGGGCAGAGCTGGCTCCTCTGCAGCCCGAGCTCCTCGCCAAAGCGGGGCGTATTGGTGATGCTGCCGGAAAAATCGGCGGCAAGGTAGACAGGCACGGCCTGGAC
>CAYXQR010000053.1:0-22129 GCA_964466955.1 uncultured Nitrosospira sp. | reverse complement strand
CAACGATCGCGCCATCTCTTACCGCGTCCACCATGGATTCGTTCATGCGGAAGTGGCGCTGTCGGCCGGAATCCAGCGCATGGTCCGCAGTGACATCGGTGCCGCGGGCGTGATATTCACGCTGGATACGGAGTCCGGCTTCGACAAAGTGGTTTTCATCACCTCTTCTTATGGCCTTGGCGAAACGATAGTCAAGGGCGCGGTCAATCCGGATGAATTTTACGTTTACAAGCCGGCGCTGGAGCAGGGCAGATCTTCGATTCTGCGGCGGAACCTGGGCTCGAAGCTCATCAGGATGCAATTCGCCGCAAGTTCCGAAGCCGACCATCCGGTGGAGACCGTAGACGTGGATGAGGCCGAGCGCAGGCGTTTTTCCATCACCGATGCCGAGGTGGAGGAATTGGCCAATTATGCTGTTATTATTGAGCGGCACTACGGCAAGCCCATGGATATCGAGTGGGGCCGGGATGGATTGGATGGCAGGCTCTATATCCTTCAGGCCCGGCCCGAGACGGTGCAGGCACGTGCCGGGATGGATACCCTGCGGCGCTACCGGCTGAAGGAGAAATCGGAAATACTTGTATCCGGCCGCGCCATCGGGCAGAAGATCGGCAGCGGACCAGTATGTCTCATCGTGGATGCAAAGGAAATGTCGCGGGTGAAAGAGGGCGACGTGCTTGTTACGGACATGACCGATCCTGACTGGGAGCCGGTGATGAAGCGTGCGTCAGCCATTGTCACCAACCGGGGAGGGCGAACCTGTCATGCTGCCATTGTCGCGCGCGAACTGGGTATCCCGGCGGTCGTGGGCTGCGGAGATGCCACCAGTCGGCTGACGGAAAATCAGGCGGTTACAGTCTCCTGCACCGAGGGCGACACAGGCAATGTCTACCGGGGGAAACTGGAAGCCGAGGTGATCGATCTGGCGCTTCAGACCATGCCCAAGCCTCCGGTAAAAATCACCATGAATGTCGGTAACCCGGAACTGGCTTTCAGCTTCCAGAGACTGCCCAACGATGGGGTAGGGCTGGCACGGCTGGAATTCATTATTGCGCGCATGATCGGCGTGCACCCGAAGGCGGTCCTGCAGTATCCCGATCTTCCTGCCGATTTGAAACAGCAGGTGGAAGACAGGAGCGCGGGCTATCCTGATCCTGCCCGTTTTTATGTGGAGAAGCTGACCGAAGGCATCGCCATGCTGGGGGCCGCCTTTTTTCCCAAGCCGGTCATTGTCCGCACCTCCGATTTCAAGTCCAATGAATACTCCAGCCTGATCGGCGGGCAGCGCTACGAGCCCAAGGAGGAAAATCCCATGCTGGGCTTTCGCGGCGCTTCACGCTACATAGGCGAGGAGTTTCGGGACTGTTTCGAACTGGAATGCCGTGCTTTGAAGAAAGCGCGCGATGAAATGGGTCTCACCAACCTGGAAATCATGATTCCCTTTGTGCGCACTTTGACGGAAGCGCAGAAAGTGGTGGAACTGCTTGATGAAAACGGGCTGAAGCGCGGCCGGAATGGCCTGAGGCTGATCATGATGTGCGAAATTCCATCCAACGCGCTGCTGGCGGAACAGTTCCTGCAATACTTCGATGGTTTTTCCATCGGGTCGAATGACCTGACTCAACTGACGCTCGGGCTGGATCGCGATTCAAGCCTGGTTGCCGATGCGTTCGACGAACGCGACCCGGCAGTGAAAGCGCTGCTCAGCCTGGCAATTCAGGCCTGCCGCAAGGCGGGCAAATATGTGGGGATCTGCGGGCAGGGACCTTCGGATCATCCCGATCTGGCGCAGTGGCTGATGGAAGAGGGAATCGAGAGCCTTTCCTTGAATCCGGATACCGTTGTCGATACCTGGTTGTACCTCGCGAAGGAAGCGGATAAGCACGCATAACGGGTGTCGGACAGAGAGTTCAACTGAATGTGGGATTCAAATAACGTATTTGTAACGTATTTTTCGAAGCAATGGGAGCGGAGACTACACTTGACTGATCGGTAAGTCGGTTCATCCATTTTTCAAGGAGCCTGCCATGACAATCGCCTCGGATGCAAAAAGAATGTTCGTCCAAAATCTCAACGCGTTTGGCGACGAGAAAACACAGCCGGAAAAATACAACCTGTATCTCGGCCTGATTTACATGGTTGCCGCAATGGAGCAGATCCAGCAGGACCTGGAGGAGATCAAGCAGCAACTGGCGAAGCGGCGATGAGAAAGCACGGCTTCAGCGTGATGTTCGCCAAGTGGAATTGGCATCAAACGTTGTTAAAGCTTGTTATGGTGCCGACACCAAGATTCGAACTCGGGACCTTCTGATTACAAATCAGCTGCTCTACCAACTGAGCTATGCCGGCGCGGGTGCAATTATAGAGACTGGAAGGCGAGGGAGCAAACTTGCGTGGAGCGTTGCGGGGGAAGTTTGCAGTTATTTGATGACCTGCAGGCGCCGCTTTTTGCTTGCAGGTGGGGATGGCGCAGGTGACGAGCTTTCCGTCTGCGGGGGGGCGATGGTCATCGGTTTCTCAGCGGAATTGCCTGTCTCGTCGGAGGAAAGGGACTGGCCTGGAAAAAGCAGGCCCTGCGTTGTTTCCCGGGCAAATATTCCCTGCACTGCGTCAATGGGTATGGAGACCTCGCGTGAGACGCCTCCGAAGCGGGCGGAAAACTGGATCAGATCATTGCCGAGCGTGAGGTGGTTGGTCGCATCGTGGCTGATATTGAGTATGATTTCGCCATTCTTCACGAACTCCTGCGGGACACGCGTCTGGGCGTCCACCTTGACAGTCAGATAGGGGGTGTGGCCACAGTCAGAGCACCATTCGTAAATGGCGCGGATCAGATAGGGCTTGGTGGAAATCTCTTTCATTTGCGCATCGCTTTTTCGGAAGCGGTAAGGGCCTCGATGAAAGCGGGACGGCTGAACAGCCGCTCGGCAAATTTAAGCAACGGAGCGGCCTGTTTCGGCAATTGAATGCCATACTGATCCAGCCGCCATAGCAGCGGGGCGATGGCGACGTCAAGCATGGAAAATTCGTCGCCCAGCATGTATTTCTGCTTGGAAAATACCGGTGCGATGACGGTCAGGTTGTCCCGGATCGCGATGCGCGCCTTTTCCGCGGATTTCGTATTCCCTTGCTCTACCGCCTCGATATGGCAGAAAAGCTCCTGTTCGAAGCGGTACAGGAACAATCGTGCACGCGCCCGCATCACCGGGTCCGCCGGCATCAGTTGAGGATGAGGAAAGCGATCGTCGATGTATTCGTTGATGATGTTGGACTCGTACAGAATGAGGTCGCGTTCAACGAGCACGGGTACCCTGCCGTAGGGACTCATCACGGCAAGGTCTTCCGGCCTGTTGTGCAGATCGACATCGATGATCTGAAAATCCATGCCCTTCTCGTACAGCACGATGCGGCAGCGATGGCTGAACGGGCAGGTGGTGGCTGAATACAACGTCATCATGGATCGCTATTCCCCGCAGGACAGGCGCAATGTTGAGAGCAGGAAGAGGATATCAATGTATGTCCTTCCAGTATTCCTTTTTCAGGGCATAGCTCAACCCCAGCAGCAGGAACAGGAAGAGCATGACCATGATTCCCAGTTCCACGCGTCGGCTCGCGGCAGGCTCACCCAGGTACACGAGAAAATTGACCAGATCGGCCACATAAGCGTCATAGTCGGCCTTAGAAAGCTTGCCTGGCTTTTCCAGCTTCAATTCCTTGATGTCATGCGTGCCGCCGTGACCATTATCGGCTGTCTTGACTTCCAGCGATTGCTCACCCTGCAGCTCATAGAGCACATGAGGCATGGCGGCCTTGTCGAATACCACATTATTCCAGCCTGTTGCGGTGGAATCATCCCGATAAAACTTGCGCAAATAGGTATAGAGCCAGTCGGGACCCCGGGAACGTGCGATGACCGAAAGATCGGGAGGCGCCACGCCGAACCACTGCTGCGCTTCTTTCCTGGGCATGGCGGTGGTCATCAGTTCGCCAACCTTCTGCCCCGTAAAGATGAGGTTATCCAGAATCTGATTTTCATTCAGCTCCAGGTCGCGCAGGCGGTTGTAGCGCATGTACTCGGCGCTATGGCACGACAGGCAATAATTCACAAAAGTTTGCGCGCCCCGTTGCAGGGAAAGTTTATCCGTCGGACGGATGGGTGCATGGTCAAGCTTGACGTCGTCACCACTCGCGAACGCTGTGAGCGGGGCCAGGCAAAATATAAACAGGAAACTTGCTATTTTTTTCATTATCTCACCCTGGTCGGTTCGGGCTTGCATTTGTCTATCTTGCTATACCACGGCATGAGGATGAAGAATGCGAAGTAGATTACCGTGAATATCTGCGCAAGCAGGGTATAGAGGGGTGTCGGCGATTTCGTGCCCAGCCATCCAAGCACAAGAAAGCTGATGACGAACAGTGTCAGCGCGAACTTGAAATAAGGGCCTTTATAGCGTATGGATTTGACCGGGCTACGGTCCAGCCACGGAAGCAGGGCGAAAATCGCGACGGAGCCCCCCATCAGTACGATGCCCCACAGTTTGGCATCTATCCAGAGAAAGTTGACCGTAACCGCTCGCAGCATCGAGTAGTAAGGCGTGAAATACCAGACAGGCGCGATATGATCGGGAGTCTGAAGGGTGTTCGCCGGGATGAAATTGTTGTACTCGAGGAAATAGCCGCCCATCTCCGGCGCAAAGAAGATGATCCCGCAGAACACGATCAGAAACACCACGACGCCAAAAATATCCTTGATGGTATAGTAGGGATGGAAAGGGATTCCGTCTACGGGAATATGCGTCGCCGGATCCTTGTATGCCTTGATTTCGATCCCATCCGGATTGTTCGAGCCGACCTCGTGCAAGGCTACGATATGCACCACCACGAGCACCACGAGCAGCACGGGAAGTGTCACCACGTGATAGGCGAAGAAGCGGTTAAGCGCGGCATCCGAGAGCATGAAGTCGCCCAGAATCCAGTTCGAAAGCGTTTCACCGATGACCGGAATGGCGCCGATCATGCTGATGATCACCTGGGCGCCCCAATAGGACATTTGTCCCCATGGCAGAATATAGCCGGTGAATGCCAGCATCATCAGCACGAAGAAGATGCCCATGCCGATCAGCCAGAGAAGCTCGCGCGGTTTGCGGTAGGAACCGTACATAAGCCCGCGGAACATATGCAGATACACCACGACGAAAAACATGGATGCGCCCGTGGAGTGCATGTAGCGGATGATCCAGCCGAGATTTACATCCCGCATGATATATTCGACGGAGGCGAAGGCCATGCTGGCATCCGGCTTGTAGTTCATGGTGAGGAAAATGCCGGTGAGCAGCTGATTCACCAGCACGAGCATGGCGAGGGAGCCGAAGTAGTACCAGAAATTGAAATTCTTCGGCGCGTAATATTCGGTTAGATGAGCTTTCCACGTGGTGGTCATGGGAAAACGCGCGTCTACCCAGTCGATCAATGACGCCAGTTTGCTCATTTATGCGGACTCCTTACGATCAGACCCAATCAAGAGCTTGTTGTCGCTCAGATACATGTGGGGGGGGACGACGAGATTAGTAGGCGCCGGGACGGCTTTGTAGACGCGGCCCGCCAGGTCGAATTTGGAGCCATGGCAGGGGCAGAAAAAACCACCGATCCAGTCCGGGCCGAGGTCTGCCGGAGCAATGTCCTTGCGGAATACGGGGGAACATCCGAGGTGGGTGCAGACTCCTTCTACAACGAGAAACTCAGGCTTGATGGAGCGTGTCTCATTCTGCGCGTATTGCGGCTGCTGGGGTTTTTCCGATTTCGGGTCCGCCACCTGGCCATCCAGTTTCGGCAGCGTGGCCAGCATTTCCGGGGTGCGATTCAATACCCACACCACCTTGCCGCGCCATTCCACCAGCAGCAGCATGCCAGGCTCGAGCTTGCTGATATCGACTTCGACAGGCGCGCCTGCCGCCTTGGCTCTTTCGCTGGGCATCATGCTCATCACAAACGGGGTTGCAACAGCGACGGTTGCGATTCCGCCCGCTACCGACGTGGCTGCGAGGAGAAAACGCCTTCTGCTGCTCATCTCTTTTTTCTCAATATCTGCCATATTTTGCAGTTCCGGTTAGCGGTTTGATCGTTCTAAAAAACCTAAAAAAACTTAACCATTTTAACATAGTACTTATTGGAAAATAAATATGAATCGCAAAAAAGGTGTTGATTGGACAGAAGAAACCGGCATTATTAGTAGTTATTGATCAAGGATTTATGGTGGGCATTCCTCGATTGCCGATTGCGCGCAGCGCGGTCATTTCTGGTCTTTACCCGCTTGGCGGACGCGAATCTGCGCGAAAGCACGAAGGTTTTGCAAGCCGAGACCGGATCACCGAACGCAAATAGTCCTTGGCGGTCTCAAATCATGAATCCTGAAACAAACTTTGGAATCGCCACATGAGCAGAGCATGAAGGAACCCGAAGTCAACTGCCCCCAATGCGGCAGGATCGTCGTCTGGCGCGCCGCCAGCGTCTACCGGCCTTTCTGTTCGGAACGCTGCAAGCTGATCGACCTTGGTCAGTGGGCGACGGAGTCGTACAGGCTTCCGGATGACGGCAATAATACAGCGCAGGCGTCCGAAGACGCGGTGGATGAGGGGAAATAGGACACCGCCCTCGGCCTGGAGAAGCGGAAAGCCCAATGATTCGTTATTTTGCATCATTCCAGGGCACGCCGCGTATCATGGCGATGCCATGGGCGCCATGTTCCCATGCCGTTCTCAGATCTTCATGGCGAAGCCCACCGAGGGCGTAGACCGGTATCGGACACTCGCGGATGAGCGCGGCAAACCTTCGCCAGCCCATGGCGACCGCCCCGGGATGACTCAACGTCGGCAAGACCGGGCCAAGCACGGCAAAATCCATTTCCAGTTGCCCGGCGCGAAAAAGCTCCTCCTCATTATGGCAGGAGGCCCCGCACAACTCGATGTCCGGACGGCAAGGCAGGGACATCAGGTGCGCGGCAGGAAAATGAATGCCATCCGCGCCGGTTTCCCGGCACAATTTCATACCGTTTTCCCGCGGGGGACAGTTGACGAGGACCTTTGCGCCGTAGCGGTGGGCGAGAATGACTGATTTCCCGGCAAAGTGCCGCAACAATTCCGGCGGCATTTCTTTTTCGCGCACCTGTATCAGTCGCACGCCCTGCTCAAGCGCGCGTTCCATCCGCGACAGGGAATGGTCCACCCCCCGTTCCGTGGCATGGGTAATGGCATAGATGGGCGACAAGGCCAGCGCCCTCAATACCGGAGCATTGGCAGGCAGCATGGGTTCCACGCGCACATCATGGGTGAACTGCCACGAAAGTTCCTGCTGCTCGCGTGGCTGGGGTTCGCCATGCCATACCATGACGCGATAAAAGCGAAGACGCACCGTGGCATGGGGATAGGTAAATATGCGGGTAACCCAGGGAAAAGCCTGCTCCACGGATATGCCCAGTTCTTCCAGCAGTTCCCGCCGCAGTGCATGCAGGAACGATTCACCGGATTGCACTTTGCCTCCGGGAAATTCCCAATATCCCGCGTAGGGCTTGCCTGCGGGTCTGCGGGAGAGCAGGAAGGCGCCATCCGGCCGCAGGATGATCGCGGCAGCAACGTCAACGACGGATGGCGATACCGGCATGGAAGCAGGGAAAGATGATTCTGTACAGTGCCATGCTACCTTTTGGCGTGCAAACCCGCCATTTTCCTGGTCATCGACTCATCCGGGATGCCGCTTCGGCCTTGGTTGCGCCAGGCTTGCACCGGACTTGCACCGGGAAGCGCCAGACGCGCCAGATGGGGCACATGCGGGAACATGCCTGGGGGAAACGCTCAAGAGCCGGAAAGGCTGTCCGTGAGTCTCGCTTTCTCTTTCTGTTTTCCTGCCCAGTCACAGGCAAACTGCCAAGCCGTTCGCCCGCTGCGGGAACCCCGTCCCTGTGCCCATTGAAGAGCCGACTCGCGTATGGGCTCACTCATTTCCCCGATGGCGAAATGAGTGAGCCAGTGCCGGACGATATCAAGATATTGCTCCTGGTCAAAGGGGTAGAAAGATACCCATACCCCGAAACGGTCGGATAGCGAGATTTTTTCCTCGACAGATTCGCTCGGATGGATTTCATCTCCTGTGTGGCGGGCGTCACGATTGTCCTGCATGGATTCAGGCATCAGATGACGACGATTGGAAGTCGCATATACCAGTACATTTTCCGAGGCGGAGGCGATGGAGCCGTCCAGCACCACCTTGAGAGTTTTATAGCCGGGTTCGCCGGATTCGAAGGAGAGATCGTCGCAGTACAGGATAAACCGCTCGGGGCGTGTGGCTATCTGCTCGACGATGTCTTGCAGGTCTACCAGATCGTGTTTGTCCACTTCGATCAGGCGCAGTCCCTCAGAAGAATACTTGTTCAGCATCGCCTTCACCAGGGATGACTTGCCAGTTCCGCGGGCGCCGGTAAGCAGCACGTTATTGGCCGGATGCCGATGTACGAACTGGCGGGTGTTCTGATCCACCAGATTTTTTTGCCGTTCGATGCCGCGCAACGCTTCCGCGGTAATATGATGCGGATGGAAAACTGTATGGATTGAGCCGGCGCGACCCTGTTTGCGCCAGCGGAACGCCACGGCGGCCTCCCAGTCAGGATTACCCTGAACCTCAGGCAGCAGGGCTTCGAGGCGGGCGATCAGGGTTTCGGCGCGGCCGCCCAGTAAATTCCAATCGTTCATCAGCGGTGACAATAAGGACTGCAATCCCGCGTTCGTGGTACCGTTTATGTGCGCTAACGAACGGAACGGCTCAGCTAAAAGGTTGCATGATTAATGGCGTTGCGTCAAGAATTTGCAGGACGTGGTTCCGCGACTCCTTTCGTGACGGATTATTAAGAAGCAAAAGACAAAATTCTTGATGAGTTGCAGCAAGAGACGCGCGTCCTTTGCGGAACGTTTTCCTTTCAACCAGGCAAAATCCTTAGGAGGATATCATGAATAATATGCCCAACAAAAAATCAGTCATCTCCCTCGCAGTTGGATCGGCTTTTGTTGCTGCGCTTGGCACTGCATCCGTCGCTTCCGCCGGCGATAACCCGTTCTCCGCGCAATCCCTCGACAAAGGCTACAAGGTTGCAATGTCTCATGACGACGACAAGGGTGCGTACGGTGACAAGAAATATGGCGAAGGCCGGTGCGGGATGTCGATGGCCGATACAAACAATGACGGTCGGGTCAGCAAGGAAGAGCATGCGCGCCATGCCGACATAATGTTCGACAGGATGGACACCAACAAGGATGGATATATCGACAAGGACGAAGCCAGCGCAATGAAGAAGAAGCGGCATGGACATGGACATGGACATGGACATGGCGAGTCGTATAAATCGGACCGGAAATACGAATCCGGTGAAAGTGGAGGCGTGGACGTGCATCGCTATCGCGAATACGGAGCGGGACAAACTTATGACCGCGATCTGCCGCACATGAAGACGATGGGTGAGTGAAATCGGCCTTCCGGACTGTGCCGGTTTCTCCGTACTCCTGAGAACGGTTGAGGAATTCGTTCTACGCCAGGCCGGGTGCGGGATGGGTCATCATGCCCGCTCCCGACTTGTGCGGATCAAGGGGCTGCTTGAATTCCCCGCTGATTTCATTTGAGCTTCTCCTTTCCTTCTCATGCATGGTTTCTTCTTACCGCGCTCATCCGCATGACCATGGCCTGTTAACACTTGTTTCGCGCTCACGATAGTGACGGATTTCGCCCGGAACGAGGCACGAGCCGTGCATCAGAGCGAGTTCTGTGAGCGGTGAGTAACGATGGATTGGATGAAATTCCGTCTGGCCTCTCCGGGTTGCGCGCAAAAAAGTGGGAGCGGCGTTGCAAAGCTTGGCCATAGTCTGCTGTGCCTGCGCTTTGCGCCTTGCCCCGAGGCAGCAACGCAAACGTCAAACATGGGTTAAGAGGCGCCTAACTTCTGTAGTCGGCATTAATGCGGACGTAGTCGTAAGAAAAATCGCAAGTCCACAGAGTTGCCGATTGCATGCCTCTGTCAAGTACAACCCGCACGGTAATTTCATCCTGCTTCATCACCCGCTGGCCCTCCTGCTCCAGGTAACTCTCTGCTCTTCCACCATTCTCCGCCACCAGCACTTCATCGAGATAGAGTTGCAGTTTGCCGACATCCAGTTCTTCTATGCCCGCATAACCGATTGCCGCGAGTATTCGACCCAGATTCGGGTCTGATGCAAAAAAAGCCGTCTTTACCAGCGGAGAGTGCGCGATCGCATAGCCCGCCTTGAGGCATTCCTGATGCGTTCTTCCCTGCTCTATATGGATGGTGATGAACTTTGTCGCGCCTTCCCCATCGCGAACGATGGCTTGAGCGAGCTGAGATGCTATTCCGGTAATGGCTTCCTGCAACAGAGCAAATTCGACACCCTCCGCGTGGGTGATTTCCGGGTTACGGGCACGGCCCGTCGCAATAAGGATGAAAGCGTCATTGGTCGATGTGTCCCCGTCTACTGTGATGCGATTGAAAGAATGTTCTGCTGCATGACGCACGATTCGTTCCAGCAGCTGCTGACTTACGGCCGCGTCGGTCGCCACGTAACCCAGCATGGTCGCCATGTTTGGGCGGATCATTCCCGAACCCTTGGCGATGCCGGTTACTGTCACCGTTGTGCCGCCCAGCGAAACCTGTCTCGATGCGGCTTTGGGAACGATATCCGTGGTCATGATAGCTTGAGAAGCTGTGAACCAGTTATCGGCCGCAAGGTTTTCCAGCGCCCGGGGCAGGCCCGCAAGAATTCTTTCCACCGGCAAGGGTTCCATGATCACCCCTGTTGAAAATGGCAATACCTGGCCGCTGCTGCACCCGAGCATGCGGGCAAGCTCGGCGCAGGTCGTTCTCGCATCATCGATGCCGCGTGCACCGGTCCCTGCGTTGGCGTTTCCGGTATTGATGAGCAGGGCGCGAATTTCCGTCTCCGGGTTTGCAAGATGTTTCCTTGCGACTGTCACCGGCGCGGCGCAGAAATCGTTGCGGGTGAATACCCCCGCGACTTTGGCACCGCGTTCCAGATCGATGACAAGCAGGTCTTTCCGGCCCTGCTTCCGGATACCTGCTTCTGCAATGCCCAGAGACAGGCCATCGATGGGCAATAACTGCTCAGGCTGGGGAGGAAGAAGGTTGACTGGCATGGGAAGGCAATGGTAATTTCCGCAAGCGAATGGAATGGCTCAAGGCATGTTCGGGTAGTTCACGGCCTTCTCCCGGGCACTGCACCCCGATCATGGAACTACATACACTATCGTACCTCATCTTTGATATTTTTCTCGGATTTTTAGCTGCGCCACAGTGTCCCGCCACGTCTTTCCCCATTTCCAGCCGTCCAGGGAGTTTCCCCACCCTTGAAGCAGCTTCTGGTGGCGTCTCCATCGGAGATATGGCAAAAGCGCCAGACCAAAGAACAGGAGAACTGCATGCATTGCGACAAAGAACTGGACGTGCGTGGATTGAACTGTCCGCTGCCCATCCTGCGTACCAAGAAATCGCTGGTGGATATGATGACTGGAGAGGTGCTGAAAATCGTGGCGACCGACCCCGGTTCGGTTATCGATTTCCAGGTCTTTGCCGATCAGACTGGCAATGAGCTATTGTCTCTATCCGAAGTGGCCGGAGAATTCACTTTTTACATGAAGAAGAGATGAGGCAGTCCAGCTCGAAATGTGCGCGATATCCGGATTGATATTTGATACGGTTGAGCCGCTCGTGCGGTGTCGAGTGGCGCAGCATCAGCAGACAGGGCTTTATAATGGCTGGCGGATTCCCAGGCCGGCTTTCGGTTATGCTCGGAAACAGCTCTTTGCCCCGGCGAGAGCGATTGCCTCACGCACTATAATATGTTCGGCTCATTCAGCCAGCAAGCAGGCTCTTAGACCTCTTCCTCTGCCTGCAGCCTCCGTGCCTCGTCCTCCAGCATGACGGGAATGCCATCCTTGATGGGAAACGCCAGTCGATCCGGCTTGCAAATCAGCTCATTCTCCGTCTTCCGATACAGCAGAGGCCCCTTGCAGAGGGGGCAAACCAGAATATCAAGCAGTTTCGGGTCCATAAATTTCTTTCCTAATTTTTTCGTACGGCATTTTGTGTGGTGAAAGTGATGCGATTGTATCCTGCAAAGCGTGCCGCCTCCATCACCGTAATGATGGATTGATGGTTGGCCTCCCCATCCGCATTGATAACAATGACGGGATCGGCCTGTCCGGCGGCCGCGGCGCGCAATTCCTCGGTGAACCGCTCTGGTCCGGAATATTCCACCGGTTTACGGTTAACCGTGTACTTTCCGGATGCGCTCACGGAGATATCAATGGCTTGGGGATGACCAGTGGTCCTGCCGGTCTCAGCCTGCGGCAGAGTGATTTCCAGTTCTGAAAATCTCGAGTAGGTAGTCGTAATCATCAGAAAAATCAGAATGACAAGCAGCACATCGATCATGGGCACCAGGTTGATTTCCGGCTCCTCTTTTTGTCTGCCGCGCTGAAAATTCATTTCAGCTCCTTATCCATTCGCATTCGCCCCGGCTCAGTTCCGACGTTCGCCGTGAATGATTTCCACCAGCTTAACCGCCTGGAATTCCATATCCATCACCAGCGCGTCCACTTTTGCACGAAAATAGCGATAGAAAGTCATGCTGGGAATGGCCACCAGGATACCGAAGGCGGCATTATAAAGCGCCACGGAGATGCCGTGCGCCAGCTGTGCCGGATTGTTTGCGCCTGTGGGCGCATTTGCTCCAAAAATTTCGATCATGCCGACCAAAGTGCCGAAGAGGCCCATCAGCGGGCTCAGGGATGCAATGGTGCCCAGCGTGGTGAGATAGCGATCAAGCTCGTGCGCAACGGCACGGCCCGCTTCTTCAATGGATCCCCTCGTGATTTCGCGTGTGCTCAAGCCATTCTTCAATCCAGCAGCAAGAATCTGCCCCAGTGGGGAATGCTGCTGAAGACGCGTGATCATTTCCGTGCTGACGCCACGCTCCCGATATTCGCGCGCCACTTCGGGCAGAAGACCTTTGGGGGCGACCACGCTTGGACGAAGGGTCCATAGACGTTCCCCGATGATGCCAAGCGCGATTATGGAGGCCAGGATGATCGGCCAGATGGGCCACCCGGCGGCTTGAATCAGCGCGAACACACGACAGTCTCCCTTGAGAATCTCTGCATAATCAGAGCCGTAATGTATCTTGCCTGATGAATTTCAGCAAGAATGAAAGGGGCTTTATTGTCCACAATTGCTGTGGATAAGTTTGTGGGCAGTTTGGCAATAGAATCATTAAGTCGCCATTTCGTAACGACTTTTTTGAATCGACCAATTTTTGAACTTGGATAGTAATTATTTAAAAACAGCAACTTGCATAAATATTCCGAATTCATTGTTTCTGCCCTGTTCAGGCATGCAGTTTTTGTGACAGTGTGGATTATTGTAGAATGTCAAGATGAATTTCATCGCTGAAATAGGGGTCGCGCGCGCTATCCTGAGCGTGAGTGAATTGAACCGTAATGCAAAAGATCTGCTGGAGCAGGCTTTTCCATTGCAGTGGGTGACGGGCGAAATTTCGAATATCAAACGATACGACTCCGGCCACTGGTACTTTTCTCTCAAGGATGAAAATGCTCAGGTGCGCTGTGTCATGTTCCGTGACAGGAATCAGTACGTGGACTGGCAACCCAGGGACGGCATGCGCGTGGAAGCCCGTGTACTGGTTACACTGTATCAGGCTCGCGGTGATTTTCAGCTGAACGTTGAAACGATGCGCCGTGCGGGGCTCGGCTCATTTTTTGAAGCCTTCGAGCAACTGAAGAGCAAGCTGGGAAAGGAAGGGCTGTTCGACCCCAACCGCAAAAAAGTCCTGCCCCTTTTTCCAAGGCAGATTGGCATCGTGACTTCTCCAGCCGGTGCTGCGCTGCATGATGTGCTCTCCACCTTGAAGCGGCGTATGCCGTTTCTTCCCGTAATCGTTTATCCCACGCCGGTACAAGGTGCGGGAGCTGCAGCCAGAATCGCAGCGACGATACAGACGGCGGGACTCCGGGCCGAGTGTGACGTCCTGATTCTTTGCCGTGGCGGAGGTTCCATCGAGGATCTATGGGCGTTCAACGAAGAGGTGGTCGCGCGCGCAATCGCTGCCTGCCCGATTCCGCTGGTAAGCGGTGTCGGCCACGAAACCGACTTTACCATTGCCGATTTCGTGGCTGATGTCCGTGCTCCTACGCCTACCGGCGCAACTCACCTCGTCACCCAGGACTGTGCAGAAATGATGCGAGCTGCGGAAATGCTGACGCTGCGCTTGCAGCGGGCCCTTCAACGCAACATCGATAGCCGGATGCAGCAAGCGGATATGGTTGCATGCCGCCTGGTGCATCCGGGCAAACGCGTTGCTGGCCAACTGATATCTCTTCAGCGTTTGCAGGAACGGATGGTGAGCGCATGGCAGCATGATTCAGAGATCCGTTGCTGGCACCTGCGCGAACTGAGCCAGCGCATGGTCATCGCCACTCCGCAGATTTCCCGCCTGGCCGAGCGCCAGCGTGAACTCGGGCTGCGATTGCAGCGCGCCGTCACCGCGCACATCCATCGATTGAAGATGAAGCTTGAGCGCCAGCAGGAGAATCTTTTTCACTTGAACCCTGAGTCGGTGCTGGAGCGCGGATACAGCATCACTTATGACGCGCGTGGCTGCATAGTGAGAACGAGCGATCAGGTTGAAGTGGGCGATACCATATGCGTGGCGTTTTCACGAGGATGGAGTAAAGCGTCCGTCATGGAAAAGGTCATGGAGAAGGAGGAAAAGGGCAAAGGAAATTCTTCAGAGAAAGGAGCGCGTTGACAAACGGTCCAGATTTGACGGCGGAGCAGTCCCGCGCGTGTCATTTTGATGGGACAGGAGGAAAGTGGTTCCATGTCAAGTGTAATGTAATCATAATTGACATCTCTGGTTATCCGATCTAGAGTATCAGTCTGGAATCAAAGGGGTGGGTTCTAATCATGCAAGAACCGCAATTCCAGCATTTCCCCCAAAACCACCAAAAGCTTTTGCGGTGGTGTCTGTTACGGTATCCACATACTTGCTTTTTTTGAACAGGGTGCAAGGATTCATAACCGCCGCCCGCCAAAAGTGGATCTATTTCATTAAACTTAATTCAGATAAAGGAACGATATGATGAAAATAACCAAAATAATGTTTGCGAGCTTTGCTCTGGGCCTGTTGCTGGCAGGGAGTGCGCAAGCAGCCGATCGCGAATTCAAGGTAGTGATCAATGCCTATGACACTACTATTCCGGAACTCAATGTTGAAGGTGTGACTGTTAAAAACATTCGTGCTTTCAATGTGCTGAATGAGCCCGAAGCGCTGACCGTCAAGAAAGGTGCGTCGGTAAAGATCACCGTGGTGAACAAATCGCCTATCAGTGAGGGATTTTCCATTGACGAGTATGGAATTCAGGAAGTGATCAAGGCAGGCGAAACC
This sequence comes from uncultured Nitrosospira sp., assembly GCA_964466955.1. GTDB lineage: Bacteria > Pseudomonadota > Gammaproteobacteria > Burkholderiales > Nitrosomonadaceae > Nitrosospira. The sequence goes on along the minus strand of CAYXQR010000053.1, from coordinate 6,596 downwards.
AAAACGATCTCTTTCGTGGCCAAAAAACCAGGCGCCTTCACCATCTGGTGCCAACTCCATCCCAAGAACATTCACTTGCCGGGCTCCCTGAACGTCATTGATTAACCAGTTTCTGCGGGAAGATACGGTAACACAATCGCACCGTATCTGTTTTTAGCCGCGATGAAATGTCATTGGGCCGGCATCAGTTCGGCCCAATTCTTTTGTGTGTTGAGAACGATGCGGCCTGTAATATCGGTTGCATCCGATATTCCCTCCTTTTGATTCCACACCGCAGAAACATAACCGGTTGTCATTTCGCTCGTGTACTGTATGAACAGGAAAGGATTTGTTGATCTGATCCAGGACAGGCTGGAAAAAAGCAAGGACTCACTCATCCAGCAATGGCTGAATCCGTCAGGAACACGAACCCGGCATTTTGTGATTGACGATCTGCTGCCGACAGCACTCTGCCGACATATTTACGATGCTTTTCCACGGGATGGCAGGGGATTTTTCAACAGGGAATCGTTCCGGGAAAAGAAGAAAACCTCCGCAGATTTGAGCGGATATGAGCCGATTCTCGCGGAAATCACTTACGCATTTCAGGATCCGGCCATCGTGGCGACCATTGCCGATATCGCGGGATTTCCGGAAATCGAGCCCGATCCCAGGCTTTACGCTGGGGGATTGTCCATGATGTTCGAGGGCGATTTTCTGAACCCTCATCTTGATAACAGTCATGATTCCAAGAGGAAGAAGTATCGGCGCCTCAACCTGCTCTACTATGTATCTCCCGATTGGCAGATGGAAAACGGCGGCAATCTGGAGCTTTGGGATGAGGCCAGAAAAATACCCAAGATTATTGTTTCAGCCTGCAACCGGCTCGTCCTGATGGAAACGAACAAATCCAGCTGGCATTCGGTAAGCGCGGTCAAAATAAATCAACCTCGTTGCTGCGTTTCCAATTACTATTTTTCAGAACTCTCTCCGGATCGCAGCGACTATTTTCATGTGACGACTTTTACCGGGCGGCCCGATGAGAAGGGTAAGCAGATCCTGGGCGTGGTGGATAACGTTTTGAGAAATGCTGTTTCCAGGGCGTTAAAGATGGGCAGAGGCAAGAATCTCATCAACAATTCAGAAGATTGAAATGTTTTCGCAACAGTGAAGCACGTGTTGCTGGGCACCTTCTTGCCGTATCGTGGCATGCCCGAATTTTCCGGATGTAAAGGATAGCTTCCGCCGTATTGCCCGGCCCACGCCGCAGTTGACTTCGAAATGAGCGAAATGAGCATATATAACGCGCTATCGATAGCGATCATGCCGAGCCAATTGAGTCATGACTGACAGCTATTTTCTCCTCACGGTTTCTCTGGTTGTGATTGGCCTGGGATGGCTGTTGGTATGGTTCTTCAGAAAGATGGCGCGTGGAGAACTTTCAATCGGGGTGAATACTGCTTTGCTTGTCATGCTTCTGGCGATCCTGGTGATACCATTTGCATTGAATTTTTCCGCCCATCTGATCTCCATGGCAGCCCAACAATCATCTGATTGATGCGAAAGAGAACGGCCTCTCATAATCGATGAAGGTACTGCGATAAGCATTCCCCTCACGCAGTAGGAGCCAGGGTTATCAAGATATGCCGAGGGAAAATAAGGCTCTTGCCGTTGCAGACAACCGCCAACCGCTGTGACAAGAAAGCATCTCGACACATAACAGCGGGCAGAGGTAATTCATTGATGCGCCGATTCTTGCGCCTATCCGATCGAAACGCTGAACAGACGCATCCTGTTCGAAGTGGGATGCGATTATCGGACGCTGGATGATTCCGATTTACGGCCCAAGTATTCCGATTCTATGCATCCCCGGGTTGAGGCGCCGGGGATGAAAGCGGTCGTAATGGATCCGGACACGCATACCCAATCCGGCATCAGCCTAATTGGTGCTTTTGCGTTCCTTATTTACTTCCAAAGCGTCGCCGTGATGAGTGGCTAGATCGCGTTTTTTCTGATCCAGTGCCATTTGCCGATGAGTTGCTGCTTGCCGGATGTTTTCATCCGCATTTGCCTCATACTTGCGAACCATTGCCGCAGTATGGGATTTCAAATCCTGAGCCTGGCGACCGTACAGATAGCTCTTTTCTTCGTAGTGTTCAAGCAATTTTCTTTGTTTCTCGGCTTTCGCCTGCAACTCCTTTGCGGTTTCCTCGAAATACTTACTCAAGGCATCATGATCGCCACGTGCGCGCGCATTATTTTGACCTGCTTTTCGAACCGGCGTATTTTGAACAGCCTCCTGCGGGCTTATTTGAGCGCATGCGGCGAGCATGCTGAGGGACATAGCTGCTAAAAAATTCCTTGTTTTCATACAGCGCTTTCCTTTAAAATCGGCTGACCGGATGCGAAGCGAATAAATGAAACGAATAGAATATGCTGAATTATCAGAAAGATAGAATCAAGCTTACATGAAATTGTGAAGAAATTGTAAAGAATAATTGACTTTTTGTCAACTATTTTATGTTTAAAGTGTCTTAATATGAGCCAGGGATTACGAAATGGTCTATATAATAGTAGAGTCGGCCGATGTGATCTGGTCAGATTCAATCTGATAAAGGACGGATAATTTCATGCTAAATACAATAGGTGGACGGCAGAAACAGCTGCTTAAACTGCTGCGCGGCTGCAAACCCGGTATGAGCGTGGACGAGCTTTCCAAGGGGCTCGAAATTACACGCAACGCGGTGCGCCAGCATCTTTCGTCGCTGGAAGGAGCGGGATTGGTAAAGACGGGTACGACGCGTCCCTCAGGAGGAGGGCGTCCACAACAGCTTTATGTTCTTACCGATCTTGGCCAGGAGAGTTTTCCGCGTCAATATTCCTGGCTGGCACAACTGGTTGTAGCCTCGGTTCAGCGCGAGGAAGGTGCGGAAAGTATGGGGAAGCGCTTGAACGATATTGGTGCAGGTATCGGTCAGCAGATACGCAGTCAATATCCGGATTTGAATACGCACGAAGAGAAAATTGAAAAACTTGCCGAAGTAATGGATCAGCTCGGGTACAATGCAAAAAGTAGCACATTGCCAGGAGGTGAGTCAGTTATCGAGGCGGATAATTGCGTATTTCACCAGATGGCGGCTAAGGATTTTGAAATTTGTCATCTGGATAAAGGGCTCATGGAGACTTTTACGGATAGCCAGGTGGAACAGCACGAATGCATGGCCCGGGGCGGAGAGTTATGTCGATTCAGATTTCTTCCCAAAAAGGAGTAGCTTCTACTCCTTTTTTTTTGCCTTCCGTTTGTCCTGCCTCCCCTCCTTCACTTTCTTAGCCATCCAGCATTTGAATTCCCAGTCAGTCAATTCCTCAATCTCTCCGTGGCGAGAGCAAGCTCGATTCAATCAAGACATCCACTCCCGCTTCACCTGTTATCGAGCGTGCAGGAATGTTCTCACCCGCTCGCCATTTGGCCACAGCTTCCCGCTTGGATTCACCGCTTACCAGAAATATCACCCGTCGCGAATGGTTAAGTCGCTTTGCGCTGAGTGAGACTCGCTGTGGCGGGCGTATCGGTGAATTGAAAACAGCCAGCGTATCAGGGGAATCTGAGGCTAGACCCCAGTCATTACCTGGAAAGAGGCTCGCGGTATGCCCGTCCTCGCCAAGGCCGAGCAGAGTGAGATCAAAGGCGCCTGCACCGCGTAAAGTTTGTGCGTAAGCATCGGCCGCCTTGTCTGCCCGTGGGCCGCTTGGAATGATGTGCACCTGAGCTGGAGGAATGGGCACGTGGTCGAGCCAGGCTTCCCCAGCCATGTGGGAATTCAGCTCCTCTTCGGTGGGCGGCATGCAGCGTTCGTCCCCAAAGTAGATGTGCCACAGAGACCAGTCTGTGGGCACCGCACGTAACTTCCTGTAAATTTCCCTGGGCGTGTTGCCGCCCGCAAGCACGAGGTTGAATCGGCCGCTATCCTGGATCGACGCGGCGGCGCTATCCAGGATAGCGCCTACTGCGGCTTCCTCAAGCAAAGATATACTGGAGTATTCGTGCCAGCGGCATTGCTGGGAGCGGTTGGAATTCATGAGCTCGGGATATTCTTTTTTTTATCGATAAATAGATCGATAAATAGTTGCCAGCAGTCTGGATATATTTCATTAGTCAGGACGCAGCGCGATACTACCGCTTCCCAGAAATAATATGGCAAGTCCGCTGAACAAATAAAACGCTTGCAATTCAATCGCCCAGCCGCCCGTATCCGTCAGGACAAACAGCTCATCGCGATGCACCAGTATGAGCGCGAATACCATGTTGACAAAGATCAGCAGGCCTCCGACACGCGAAAAAATCCCCAGGATAATCATTAATGCCGCGAGGACTTCACCAACGTACACTCCGTAAGCCGCTGGAGGAGGAAGGTCGAGCGCTGCCAGTTGTTCGCTGATGAAGTCCACCGAGCCGGGATTCATAATCTTGTAAACTCCATGGAGCAGTATCAGTCCTCCTACTGTAAGGCGCAGAATCAGTTTTCCCAGATCATCACTCATGAACGGTTTCTCCCAGAATGGTAAAAGCAGGAAGGCGAGGATCGCCCTTATACATATGGTTTGGTTTCAGTTGTGTAGCGTATGGCAATTTTCATGCCCCCCGGTGACGCGTGGCTATCGCAATAACCGCAAGGAGCGGTGTGAATCCGAAACGCAGGAAATCAGCCGGCATTTTCAGAAAAACCCGGATCAGCTTGTGCTGAACTGATGATGTTAACTCAACTGATGCGACACTGCACCGGAAAATCGCTTGCAGCGGGAAATTTTCAGTGGAAAGATCGGCGTCGAGCCGGTTTTTCGAGGGCGCTTACATTTTGTGTCCGGGGAGCGGAATCTATTTTTTCCTTAAGCTTTAAGGCAATCTGCCGGTGGGAAGCAGCCTCAGCCGCATCCATTCTGGCTGCCTGGATATGCTTGCGAAGCAGCGCATCAGTATGCGCTTGCAAATCCTGGGCTTTTTTCCCATAGAGGTAGCTTTTTTCCTCATAATGCTCAAGCAACTGCTTCAGCTCCTGGGCTTTCACGTGGTTCTTTTTTTCCTCTTCTCCATAGTATCTGGCCAGAATTTCATGTCTTTCATGCGCTTTTTCTTCATAGTATCTTTCCAGCGCTACCTTGTCTTTTTCATGCACATCATGCTCCACGCCGGGCAGATTATCGAAGCGATCAGCTGCGAACGAGGTGACTCCACGCAATGCGAGCATGCCAAGGAGAAAGAAAGCAAAGAGAAACGGCCTGGTCCGAATCATGCGAAAACGACAGATTCATATGAGGGAAGATAGTTAAAAATAGCGTACTGGCAGAGCTTCGTCAACTTAATTATGTTTAAACTGGCGAGTGAAGCGGAAAGATCAATGAGATCTTGAGAGGGATTGGCAAAGGATGGAGAGAGAAGAGAGAAGCCCGGTTAATGTGGCCACAGAAACCGGCTACATTAACCAGAGCTGACACGCTTTGGAATAGCGAAAGGCTGTAGTGAATCAGCGGGCGATAAATTGAAGGGGACCCAACTATTATCGCTTTTGGACAGCTGTTCCGGAATACAGCGTTATTCCGAAGTGATTTATCTGGCGCTTAGCATTTGAATGCCAGGTCCTGACTGAGGCTCCCCGGCATTCTTGGCCATTTGCCGATGCAGGGCGGCTTCATTCATATTGGCCTTCGCCGCTTGATCATACTTGTGTATCAATGCATAGGCATGAGCCTGCAAATCTTGGGCATTCCTGCCGTAAAGATAGCTTTTGCTCTCGTATTGCTCAAGCAGCGATTCTTGTTCCTGCTCCTTTGCCAACAGGGCCCGAGCTGCGTCTTCGTAATATCTGGCCACTGCTTCGTGCTCACTCGGGGTGACGGCATTCTGGACGGCCTTGTCGACATCCGTAATTTCCGCAGCGTCTGCGGTAGAGACTACGGCTGCCAACAAGCCCAACATATAGAGAGTCGCAACAACTTTTCCGTTCTTCATCATAGCCTCCGGCATCAATCGGGAAAAACGTACTTTCTTTGCTCTATGACTTTCTTCCTCTTGTTCTTCGCATATCGAGCCTTATTTAAGGCTCACCGTACTCAATTTGTGAAGTATATGTGAAGATTATGTGATCAAAATACATTTGTCAAGTTAATTATGCGGAAAGTGTGTTTTTCCTGACTGGCGTCAATCTTTGCGGTCAAGTTATATAAAATATATAAATAAAACAATTAGATATTAATCTATTTGTGCGTTATGACCTTGAACCACATGATGGCGCCGCCGGCAGGAATGAGCGTGATATTCGAGCCAGAATTGCTCACGAAAGCTTGACGAATGTGAATACGCGAATATCCCGGAATGAGCCGGAATGCTGAGAAAAGGCCGGTCGCTGGCTATGCCGGGTACACATACTTCGGCCTGGTGATGGGAATAGAGCTTTCCGCGGCAGGGTCGGAAAGGGGCGGGGAGATATTGGACGTGAAGGAATGAGGTCGCAGGGACTGCGGTTCAATACGGAGGTATTTTCCGGGGAGCGACTCCATGCTTTTTCCCCGTCTGTGGTGAATGGCGGGAAGGGCAGACAGGGCAGGGCATTAACGTTTAT
>CAYXQR010000052.1:0-4883 GCA_964466955.1 uncultured Nitrosospira sp. | reverse complement strand
GTGATAATGAGTGCAGGTCCCAGAATTCCCATTAGAACGCTGAATCCATGCAGCAAATAAATAATATGCGTAAGTCGGACCAGGCCGCCGCTCGGCACGACGGACACGATTCGAAAGTCAGGCTGATTCATATTCTTATCTTGTTAAAATATTTCAAGTTCTACGGCGCTCCCACCTATCCTTCCCGGATCAGAAGCAAAGAGCTTCGGGCTCTGCGCAGACGTTGCGAAGTCTCATCCGCGCCCTATTTTTCTTCCGCAGCTTCGTTTTCGGGGAATTCATCTTCCGCTGGATCTTCGTAAGCTTGCGGGGGCATATTTCCGTCATAGATCAAGTGCTTCCGCTGCTGGAGATACGCATCGCGCACGAAAAGATATGGTTCCAGCGCGGCCTCGTCGCGAATTTTCATGGGGCCGGACAGTCTTGCCCGTTTGTCAATGGCCCCGAGAACCCCTAGCGGGACAGTAACCGGCGCCCCTATCACATATACGCCTATATAAAAGAGGGGATTGGTGAATACGCTGACAGGCAAGCCCGGCAGATCGCGATCGCTGCTTGGTCCGAGCAGGGGAATAAACAAATAGGTATTTGCCTCCATCCCCCAGACTCCAAGTGTTTGCCCGAAGTCTTCGTCATGCGCCGGTAATCCCATGGGTGAAGCCATATCGAAAAGCCCCGCGCCACCGATCGTCGAGTTGACCACGAAACGGAGGCTGTCCTGGAATCCCTGGCGTACCTTTCCCTGCAAAAATACGTTTAAAATGACATTGGGATATAAAAGATTGTCATAAAAATTGGCGATTGAGCGTTGCATTCTCACCGGTACATAGTCGAGGTAGAAATCCGCAACCGGCTCCACGATTGTTCGATCGACTACATCAGTAAATATATAGAACTTGCGATTGATGTTTTCGTAAGGATCGACAGGATCGGTCTCGGCATTTTGATGAGAACGTGTAGTCGCGCAGCCCGTAAGCAATACAGCGCAGATAAGCAGCAGAAAACGCAGAAAATAATTATTCTTCACAGTGAAAAAAAGTTGTCATGATTTGCAAAATGTGACCTGCACAGGGTTAGTGCCGTGCAGGTAGCATATGGGCAATTATGCCAAGTATAGACATAAACGGCCGGGGATGACATAGAAGGCAGATCCGCGACGATATGGCCCAGCCGCATAGGATCCGCCTGCCGCTGTAATTTTCCTGATTTCAGGAAGCGGGAAATTTCGGCTCACGGGCAGTGGTGATTGAAGGAAAATATTCCCTCGGGCGAGAGAGAACACAGGCAATGGGAATGCGCCCGCGAGAAAAATAAAACTCAAGGGAATCTGATCACCCGGCCAGAACGCATATCGTTGCCGGAGATCAGGGTTATCAGGGTTGCGCTGCAGTCCCTTCCTCTTGGGCACTTTGGCCGACCGGCAGCCAGCGCCCTGTAGATATTATGCGGGAGAAACCAATATGGACATGGATTGCCGATGGTGGAAACGCGTTGTTGCCTCTCAGATGGAAGCCATGCTCATGCTTCGCAGCTCATGCGACACGGCTTCCAGGGCTCTAAGAAACTCGTCCACTTGAACGGGCGAATTACCGATGCCAAGACTTACTCTGACCGCACAGCGCGTCAGCGCAGGATCAACCGCCATTGCCTCCAGCACATGACTGCGACCAGGGTTTACACTCGAGCAGGCCGCGCCGCTGGCCACCGCAAACCCCGCCTTGTCCAGGCGGACCACCAGGGTGTCTCCCTCGATATCAGGAAGGGCAAAATAGCAGGTATTGGGCAGCCGCTCAGCGCCTAGTCCGAAAATAACCGCACCCATATCCACCAGGCCACGCTCCAGCTGCGATCTCATTGCCGAAATGCTGGCTGTTTGCTCTTCCATCCGGCTTCTTGCCAGTTCGCACGCAACGCCGAACCCGACGATGGCGGGAACATTCTCCGTACCCGAGCGCAGGCCGTTTTCATGCCCTCCTCCGTATATCAGCGGTTTGAGCAGCAGGTGTTTGTCGATGATCAAGGCCGCGGCACCCTTGGGACCATACACTTTGTGGCCAGACAAGGTCATCGCATGCACGTTGAGTGAAGCAAAGTCAACCGGAATTTTACCGAATGCCTGCACCGCGTCGGTATGCACCCACGCGCGCTGCGCCCGGGCCTTGACTGCAACTGCCGCCACATCCTGGATTACTCCGGTTTCATTGTTCGCCAGCATGACTGATACCAGACCAGGACCTTGTTCCCGCATCGCATTGTCGACATCCGCCGAATTGACGCGCCCCAGCCTATCTACCGCAAGGCGGTGCAAACTCCAGCCTTTCACATTACGCGTCACTTCCTGCGCCGTGCGCATCACGCACGGGTGCTCGATTGCACTCACCGTAATGCAAGATGGTTTCAGGTATCCGGCTGCGCCCTGGATGAACAGATTATTGGCTTCGGAGCCACCGCTTGTGAAAACCACTTGGGCAGGCTGCACCCCTACCGCTTCCGCTACTTGCTCACGCGCGCGATTCACTGCCCGCCGGGCAGCGATCCCTGGCGCATGCCGACTGGAAGGATTGCCGAATTCCTTCCGGAAATAAGGCATCATCGCCTCCAGCACGGCATCATCGACCGCGGTGGTGGCATTATGGTCAAAATAGGCGTAAGACATTTTTCCTCCTGCGTGCCATTTTCTGATTACCCGCCAGGCAGATCAGGATCTACAGCGATTCCCGATGACGCCGATAGGGGTATAACTGTGGACAAACTCGGAGGCAACCCAGGCAGTTCAGGCCGGAACGGTCCTCCGCGAAGTCTCGCGCGTTCTCATGTCCTGCAACACGGCAATATCCTTTACCTTCGGATTCGCTACCAACTGCTCCAGCGTAACCACCGACAGGTAATCTTTGATCTTGGCATTGAGGGTGGCCCATAGATCATGAGTCATGCAGCGCTGGTCGTTGTGGCAGTTTTCCTTGCCCCCGCACTGTGTCGCATCAATCGGCTCGTCCACGGCAAGGATAATATCCACCACGGATACCTCGTTCATGGGTTTCGTCAGCCGATAACCGCCACCCGGGCCACGTACGCTGCCCACCAGCTTGCTGCGCCGCAGCTTGCCGAACAGTTGCTCCAGATAAGACAGGGAAATTTTCTGCCGTTCACTGATGCCAGCCAGTGTCACAGGCCCTTGGGTACTATGCAACGCAAGATCTATCATCGCGGTGACTGCAAAACGGCCTTTTGTCGTTAAGCGCATTTCTTTCCCCCCATTCTAAAAAATAAAGTTAATTCCCATCAGGATGATAAGTACCCTCTGCTCCATCGTTCAGAGCCCTTGGAATCCTTGAATCCTTTCTTCGAAACCTCAATCCTGCAAGGAAAGCCTGTCCCGGCTGCGCAAATTCATATTGAGCCGGGACGGCTGATTTTTTCGAAGGATTCGGGGGCAATCCTGAATACCCGACTACATTAGTCAAGTATATGAACCCTTATCCTGGCGGTCAACTGTTTATGCCGGTGATTCGGAAGAATCTGGCGAGAACCCGACAAATATCAATTAATATCTCTTTCCATTGGAACTGGATACGCTTATTCGCCAGAGTGATTTGCGGTTGCCGACCGACTGAAATTCTTTGCTTCCATGGAGGTACCCTTCTCCGATCGCAGGTTTTCCTCACAGGCGCTCAGGATCCCCCGCAATATGTTGACCTCCTCTCTTTCCAGGCGTGCCCGCCCGAATAGCCGCCGCATTCTCTGCATGAGCCGTTTCGGCTCATCCGGATCCAGAAAGCCGCATCGGATGGCAATGCGTTCGAGATGCTGATGGAACCGTTCATTTTCATCGAAGCCAGCCAACGCGGCAGTGACCGGGGGCAGCGGCCCAATATCCGCCAGCGCCATGCGCAATTCGTAGGCCATTACCTGTACAGCACTGGCAAGATTAAGGGAGGAATACTCGGGGTTCGCAGGAATGTGCACAATCATCTGGCACTTGCTTACCTCCATCGTAGTGAGGCCAGACATTTCCGTCCCAAAAACCAATGCAATAGAAGCTTGCTGCGCACGGCAAAGCAGCTCTGCCGCGCCTGTCCGGGAATCAAAAACTTCGGGAGAGAGATTCCGTGGGCGCGCCGTGATCGCAGCAGCCAGAACTGTGCCGCTCAAGGCTTCATCCAGATTCTGGCAGACGCAGGCCTGATTGAGGATATCCCATGCCCCGGCTGAGCGTCTCTCCGCCTCCTTGTCAGGAAAGGACGCGGGTTTTACCAGATAAAGGGAACGGAGCCCCATCGTTTTCATCGCCCGTGCTGTAGCTCCGATATTGCCCGGGTGGCTTGTATGGCTCAGGATGATACGTACGTTATCAAGCGGAAAAGCAGAACTCATGGCGACTGACAAAGGGATGAGGGCTGACCAATCATAAGCTGAAAGAAATGTCGTTCACGAGGATCATGGAAAAGCCGCTTCTGGCGAGTTCCACTTGTTGCGCGCAGCATCCCGGCACGCACCGGATTTGGGTTAGAATCCTCAGTCATTCAATTTAGAGTCAAACATTAGACAAATGCATCCCATGCTCACCATCGCGGTCAGGGCCGCGCGCCGCGCGGGCGGCATTATCAATCGTGCCGCTCAAAATCTTGATATGCTGCATGTTTCACGGAAAGCGCATAGTGATTTCGTCAGCGAAGTAGACGGCGCGGCCGAAAGTGCCATTATCGAGATATTGCTGGACGCCTACCCCAGCCACGCCATTCTAGCAGAGGAAAGCGGCGCCCAAGGCGACCCGGGCAAATCGGAATATCGATGGATTATCGACCCGCTCGACGGCACTACTAATTTTCTTCATGGCTTTCCCCATTACTCTGTCTCCATCGGACTGATGCATAAGAACGTTC
>CAYXQR010000051.1:0-10139 GCA_964466955.1 uncultured Nitrosospira sp. | reverse complement strand
ATGGGCGTGATGATGCCAGACCAGGATGACCGGCAGGTTACGCCTGGCTGCCCAGCGGCTGCTGGCGTAGCGCAGGTGGGCATCGCAGGCGATCGCCTCGGGAGTGACGCCATACAGCCGCTGCAGGTCGGAAATGACCTGCTCGAACACTGCCGCGCTGCGGGGGGCATCCAGGTCGCCGATATGGGGAGAAAGCACGGCGCGCCCGTTCCATCCCAGCGCGATGCTGTTTTTCATATGCCCGCCCACGGCCAGCAGCGGCCGCGCAAACAAGCCCGGCAGGTCAAATTCAACCGGGGCCGTTCCACGGCCTGCGCGAACCCAGCGCGCTTTGCTCCCGATGACACGGACTACCGGATCGTCCGCGGGACGCGCAATGGGGCGGTCGTGATGGAGAAAAATGCGCGTCACTTTTGCGAGCCGGGATTCCGCCTCCGCATTATCCGTCAGCACCGGCTCCCCGCTCACGTTTCCCGAGGTGGCGACCACCGGCTGATCCAGTTCTTCCAGCAGCAGATGGTGCAAGGGGCTATAGGGCAGCATCGCGCCGATTTCCCCCAGCCCCGGGGCGAGCGATCCGGGCAGTGTGCAGTCCCCCCGCCTGCGCAGGAGAACGATGGGCCGCTCAGGTGAGCGCAGCAGCGCCTGCTCCTCGGCACTGATCTCCATCTCCCGGCGTGTCTGCTCCAGGCCATCGCTTCCGCGCCAGGGGAACATGAGCGCAAGCGGCTTGTGCGGGCGGCGCTTGCTCGCCCGCATTCGGGCGATGGCCTCCTCGTTGCGCGCGTCGCACATCAGGTGATAGCCGCCAACACCTTTTACGGCGAGGATTTCGCCATGCCGCAGGGCGTCGACCGAAGCCACCAGCGCATCCTTCCCTTCGGCGCAGCCCCCGGAACTGCCGGGGGCTGCGGTGGCGGAAAAGAAAAGCCGCGGGCCGCAGGCGGGACACGCCACCGGCTCGGCATGAAAACGCCGATCGTGCGGATCTTTGTATTCCAGCAGGCATTCCGGACACAATTCGAAGCGCGCCATTGTGGTGTTGGCACGGTCATAAGGCAGTCTCGTGATCAGCGTATAACGCGGTCCGCACTGGGTGCAGTTGATGAAAGGGTAGCGATAACGCCGGTTACCCGGCGTCTGCATTTCCCGTTTGCAATCGTCGCACAGGAAATAATCCGGGGAAATATGAATCCGGCTGTCTCTGCCGGCCCGGCTCCCGATGATCTCGAAGCAGTCCTTCTTCCGGCGGAAGATTTTTTCCGAACGGACTAGTTCGGGCTGCGCCAGTGGCGGGGCCTCGGCCAGCAGCGCGACAGAAAACGCATCCAGCACGGCTTTTTCGCCTGCCGCCTCGATCACGACCTGCCCGCATGTATTCTGCACATGTCCCGTCAGGCCCAACCGCTTCGCCAGGCGAAAGACAAAGGGACGAAAGCCCACACCCTGCACACGCCCGGCCACCAGCCAGCGGCGCGCCTCGGGTTCGGGGTCGTCATGCAGTGTGATTTGCTGATTCTCCATCCTCAAGCAGAGCAGAGGGGGTCCCACCTGCGGTCCTGGCCGGTTCAGCCGGCACCGGACGTGTTTTCCGGAGGGGCGCTTCCGGCCGGGGCGGCGTTCTCCCGTACCCCGGCAGCCCACCAGATTCGACAAGCGCCTTCGTCCGATACCATGCACGGACCCACCGGGGTTTTGGGTGTGCAGGCCCGGCCATAGATCTTGCACTGGCTTGGGTTTATCTTTCCCAGGACCACACTCGCGCATTCGCAGCCCGGCGGCATCTGGCCTGCCCGCCTGCGTCCTTCCGCATCGAAAGCATCGAATTGAACCCGGGCATCGTTTTTTGAGAAACGCGGGTTGATGGCAAAACCGGACGACGGGATGAAGCCTATGCCGCGCCAGTTGGCATCCGTGTCGTGCAGAGCGGCGGAAAGCTGCGCTTGCGCCGATCGATTCCCTCCAGGCCTCACCAGTTGAGGATAGCAGTTATCCACGAAGCGCCTGCCTTCCAGCAACTGGCGCAATACGGAATACATGGCCGCCAGCAGCGACGCAGGCTTGAAGCCCGCAACGGCAGCGGGAATGCCATGCTTCTCGAAAACGAAAGTCCATTCTTCCGGCCCCATCACCGTGGAGACATGGCCCGGGGCCACTAGCCCGTCGAAGCCGGGCGCGCCGGAATCGAGCAGCATCGCAACCGCGGGCCACGTGCGCCGCGCCGACAGCAGGACGGACAAATTTTCCGGCACGCCCTCCAGCAGCATTGCCGCTACCGGCGCGGTGGTCGTCTCGAAACCAGCGGCAAAGAAAACCACCCGGCTCGCGGGATTCTCCCGCGCGATCCTGACTGCCTCGCGCGGGCTGGCAATGGGACGCACATCGGCTCCCGAAGCCTTGGCCTGCTCCAGTGAGCGCACCTCCCTTTTAGGCACATTCGCCGGCACGCGCAGCATGTCGCCAAACGCAACCAGAATCACTCTCGCGCTCATGGCCAACTGGATCGCCTGGTACACGTCCTCCTCGGGGCAGACGCATACCGGGCAGCCCGGCCCGGCGATGAGCTCGACAGACGCCGGCAGCGCGCTGCGGATGCCCGCCATGGTGATCGAGCGTTCATGTCCCCCGCAAACGTTCATGATGCGTACGCGCCGATCCAGCGGCAGCGCATGGATTTTTTTCAGCCACTCCTGAGCGGCAAGAGTCATCCGGTCGTTCCGGTATCGGGCAGGATCGGGCGCAGGTTCGCGATGGAGGGGGAAGGGAGGGCGGAGGAGCCCGATTTCGGGCGCTGCCGGGCCAATTCATCGCCCAGCCAATCCAGCCACGCGCGCAGGCCGAGATTCTTGCGGGCCGAAAGCAGTATGACCGGTGCCCTGCTGGCGAGGTTGCGCAGGTTGCGTTCCGCTCGCGCAGGGTCGAAATCATCCAGGACCGGCAGCAGGTCGCTTTTGGTGAGGAGCACCAGGTCCGCCGCCCGGAACATCACCGGGTATTTGGCGGGTTTGTCGTCCCCTTCCGTAACGGAGAGCAGCGTGACGTTCCGATGCTGGCCGAGATCGAATCTGGCGGGGCAAACGAGATTGCCGACGTTCTCGATGAACAGGATATCCAGCCCTTCGAGCGTAAATTCATGCAGCGCCTCGTGCACCATGTGGGCATCCAGGTGACATGCCGATCCGGTGGTGATCTGGTGCGCCCGCACGCCTTTGCGACGGATGCGCTCCGCGTCATTTTCGGTTTCGAGATCGCCCTCGATCACGCCAATGCGATACTGGTCGCCCAGGGCGTCGATCGTTGCTTCGAGCAGCGCGGTCTTGCCCGCCCCGGGGGAGGACATCAGGTTGATTGCAAGCACCTTGTGCCCGTCGAAATGCTGCCGGTTGTGGCCGGCCTGCTCGTCGTTTCCGGCCAGCAGACTCTTCAGCACCGAAACAGCAGTTGCGCCGCTTGCCGGCTTGCGGGCGGATTGAAGGTTACCGGGCGTAATATTGCAGCCGCACGTGTCACACATCGCCAAGCCTCAGTTGATGATCAATTCAATGCTCATGAGCGTCAGATCCTCGCCGCTCACAATCCGGGTCAGGCCGCTTCCGCACACGCCGCATGCCAGCAGGTTCGGCTTGACTTCCGATTCGGCGCCGCAAGTCTCGCAGCGCACCCTGAGCGGAGCGGGCTCTATCTCGAGCGTCGAGCCCTCCGCCAGCGTGCCTGCGCTGACAAAGGGATAAGCGTGCTCAAGCAACGAGGATACGACCCCCGAAAGCGGACCGATTCGCAATTTGACCGCTTCCACCCTCAGCGCCCCCTGGCTCGTCGCGATGCGCTCCACCTCCGCGATCAAAGCCTGGCAGACCGAGAATTCATGCACGTTCCGTCCCGGAGGCCACTAGCTCGTCGTGCAGTTCCCAGGCGGAACGAGCCTCGCATTGCTCCATTTTCTGGATAGCATACCCGACGTGCACCATTACGTAATCGCCAATCGCGACCTGCTCCTCCTGTAAGAGATACAGGCTCACCTCGCGCCTGACGCCTTTTGCCTCGCAAAGCGCGTCAAAGCCATCGATGTCGATTATCTGCATTGGAATGCCCAGGCACATGAAATCATTGTGGGCCAAGTTTCATGTCAATTCAAGCGCCCCATTACATTACTTCTGTTTGACCGGGAGGCCAACCCCATGAGCGCGCCGAAAACGCAGGCTGGTGCTCATGTGGGTCGTATTTGTCTTGCGGCCGACCCTGGTTTATCTGCACAGGTTTTCCCCATTTACCGGGGATAGTCCGGGGACAGAGTTGTGGATAAGTTTTTAAGCCTCTGTTTCAGAGCAAGTTATCTCAACTGGGCAGATTTGTTGCAGTGTGGTTTCAAACATCTCAGACACCAACCTGAAGCTCGGCACTGGCATTCACCTCATGTCCCGACCAATCTCCGGATCTGCAACATTTCCGGACCAGTCGTACCTCGGTACGATGTACTTCAGGCCAATGGTAACGGACGCGGGAATCTATAAGATGAAGGCATCGTGGAACGGAGGAAAAGAACATGAAGCTGAGTGAGGGTGAAAAGCTCATCTTGTTAATGCTGAGCGAAGTCTTCGAAAAACTCAAGGTACAGGGCAGCATCGACCCCGGTCTTGTGAAAAACGCCATTTCCAGCGACCACCTCTGGGTGCTGAAAAGGGAATATGACAGAATCATGGAGTCTCGAAATAATCACCACTCCGAACAGCTGACGGATATTCTTGCCGTATGGACGATCACGGAGTAGAGAGGCGCTTGCGCCAGGCGTCACGGGCTGGAAGCCGTTTCGCACCGTCAAGCAGGCTCGTAGCTGATGAGCATGGAAATTCGGAGGCCGGGGGCCCTGGAGCAGCCGCACGACCGTGTGGCTGGTGCTTTCCCAGGATTCCGCAAATAAATGAACCGCAACTGCAGGAGAAAAGGTGAAGCGTATCCACCTTTCCCCCTGCATTTATTTCTTGTGGCTTTGACTTCCAGCCTTGGCATGCTGCTCGGAAGAGCCGCCACGGGTGGAAGAGGAGCCGGACGAGGAGGAATGGCTGGAACCGTGCCCACCTCCGTGCGAAGCTTCGCCGCCCTTGCGACCTGCTTCACGAGCTTCCTTGGAGGTGAACTCATGCGCCGTTCCCTTCTCGTGGGCCGCTTTTCCGCCCTCGCGGCCAGCTTCCCGCGCCTCTTCGGAAGTGAACTCATGCGCGGTCCCCCTTTCGTGGGCAACCCTTCCGCCCTCGCGGCCCGCTTCCCGGGCCTCCTCGGAAGTGAACTCGTGTGCCGTTCCTTTCTCGTGAGCGGCCTTCCCGCCCTTGCTCGCGATTTCGCGCTGCTTGTCTTCATCCATGGAGGCAAAACCGCGTTTGCTGGTATCGCCGCTGCTTTTATGCGTATTGCTAGGCATGGTGTTCTCCTGAAAGTATCGATAAATTCCCGCAAGCTCCTCACGAAGCGCGTTGCCGCACACATCGGTTTCTGCGGAAAACTCATCCCTGCGGGAACCGTTCCCGAAAAATCCGCCGGGTCGGCCTTCCTGATCAAAGACGTATCGGCACCTTATCCTCCCATCCGGATTCATTCTGTTCGTTTACGCACATAGCATATTGATGTGCTTCTGCTAGTAGTGCCCGCAGCAAAAATTATCTCATTTTTTACTTTCTTCCGTCCGGTGCCGGAGCGAGAGCGTGGAAGATATCACATTGAATTTACGAATAATTACCAAAAAGATGTGCGGAAGAGGGGGGAAGCCTGAATGTGGCGTAACGAACAGAACAATGAGGAGCAAGAGATTAAGTTGTCGTCTCGACGAATCCGCCTCTGCGCGTAATTCGGTTCATTTAATCGATACAGATACATCATATTACGGAGAAAAACATGCCAACAGCTCGAAGTGCCACCACGGCTCACAAGACCACGACGCGTAGATCAAAGACGCATGCCATCAAACTATTGACGGAAGACCATGCCAACGTGAAAAAATTGTTCAAGGAGTTCGAGAAGCTTGCCAAAAAGGAGGGAGATGAGGCGGAGAAGCAGCAACTGGCTGAACAGATCTGCAAGGAGCTTGCGGTACACGCGCAACTGGAGGAGGAAATTTTTTATCCGGCCCTCCGCGACGCGCTGGATGAAGAGCTTTTGCTGAATGAAGCCGCCGTGGAACATGAATCAGCAAAGGATCTCATCGGGCAGATCCAGTCCATGGGCCCTTCCGATCCCATGCTCGATGCGACGGTCATTGTGCTGGGTGAGTACGTCAACCATCACGTGGAAGAAGAAGAGAACGAAATATTCCCCAGGGCTGAAAAAGCGAAATTGGACTTCGAGGAAATGGGCCTGGAAATCGCCGAACGCAAGGCAATTTTGACCGAGCAATAAACAGGCGGGTCAAAATTCTTCCGCCTGGCGTGATCATGGAGGCGACCGTCATATTGATTCCGCCGTGAATACGGTTGAACCACGTAGCGCCATGAGCGTCCCATGAGCGCCATTCCTTGCCGTATGTGTACGGCGCCTGTGATGACCTGCAAGTGAAGGGTGGCTGCCGCTTCGGCGGGGCCGCCTTCGCTGACCAGGATTGTCTTGCCGCCGCCCAGGGATTGCGCGGCTCGATCGACATGGTCAGAGCGGTAAGAAGGCGGTACGTATGCATCCCGCGCACCCTGCGGTGACCGCATCCCATCCACACATTCCACCCAGTCGCGCGCACCGCAGAAAGGAGACCGATATGAATATGAATAAATACAAGGTTGGCTACCTCGTCGGCAGCTTTTCAAGCACTTCGATCAATCGCATGCTGGCGAAGGCACTTGCAAACCTGGCGCCGTCCGAACTGGAACTGTCTGAAATTCCGATCAGGGATCTGCCGATGTACAGCCAGGACTACGACGCTGATTTCCCGCCGGTCGCACGTGCTTTCAAGAAAGCCATCGCCGATGCTGACGCCATTCTTTTCGTTACACCGGAATTCAACCGCTCGATTCCCGGCGGCCTCAAAAACGCGATCGACTGGGGAAGCCGCCCCTGGGGGGAGAATTCCTTTTCCCACAAGCCTTCCGGCGTGATCGGTACCTCTCCCGGCGCGATCGGCACAGCGCTGGCGCAAAGCCAGTTGCGCGGCGTGCTGTGCTACTGCAATTCGCCTCTGATGAACACGGTCGAAGCCCATGTCCATTTCAAGCCCGGACTCATCACGGAGGATGGACAGGTCACCGAGGAACGGACGGTCGAATTCCTGCGCAACTACATGAAGGAACTGCATACCTTTATCGTGCGGGTGCTGACGGTCCTGCCACGCGCGACTTGACGGGTCGGTATGAGTGCGAATTCGGCGCGCAGATTCTCCTTGAAAATGCACTTCATTCCACCCCATGGTTTTCAGGGGTCCATTGCAAATCAGGCTTTGTTCATCGGTAGAGACAGAGCGCGAGGACAGGGTGCAGATCCCTTGATGCGCCTGCCCTCTCCTTGGCGGCTTGTGCTTTCGTCACGGCTTGCAGCTCAGAATTTCTCCCGATCCCTGCCATACTCGGCATGATAGGGGCCGGCGGGCAAGCCCCGGGGTGGAACAAACGCCTGATTATTTGCCTGTCTCGCCAGTGGAAGATAATCGGTAAACATGGCATTCATTGCCGCGGTGATCGCCATCCCGATGAGTCCGCCTGCCGCCCCGGAATCCTGCATGACGCGTTCCTTGGATTGCCAAAGGACAGTGCCAGTCCGGGTATCTTTCAGCATATAGTCCATCTCGACGGCGACAGTGGAACTGAGAAGGATGTATTTGCTGCTCCAGTCTTTGATGATGACGAACAACGCCGCATCAGCGCCAAACAGGTCATAGAGGCGTTGCGTCTCCAGTTGATGGATGTGTCCTGCCTCAGCCAGGCCGAAATCACGCAGAATCAGATCCGTCAGATAGACCGGGAAAACATAGTAGCCACGCTCGGCTAAGGGCCTGGTTATGGTAGACACAAAGACGGGCGCAGCACTTATTTCCGGAGATTCATTCAGCACTGGCACGACCAGTATGGAACGGGGCTTGTGGGCGTGGAAGGCCGACAAATCGGTCTTAGGCTGCATGGCGCAGCCGGAAAACAGCGTAAAAATGAAAGCCGCTGCCGCTATCGGAATACCCTTCATGGCTCAGCTCCCATGGCTCCCATGCTCGCGCTCGCCTGTGCCGGAGAGTCCTGCGTTGCTCCGGCTTCCTTCTCCTTCTGACGGATGCGCTCGATCAGCTTGGTCATGAAAGCACTGGACTCAGGAAAAAACTGTTTTTCTTTTTCAAAAAACGCTATTGCGCCATCCCGATCCCCGCGTTTGAAGAGGAGAAACCCGTAATCCGCATAGGCGCCGGGCGGGACCCTCAGGTTTTGCTGCTCGGAGGCACGAATGGTTTCGATCAGATAGGTATCCGCTTCCGCATGGTTTTCATCCACGTATCGCTGGTGAAGTCCGTCTTCGAACTTGCCCCAGTGATAAATAGATGGCGTAGCGCAGCCGGTCAAGCCGGCCAGGATGAGCAGACTGAAGCATTTGGGGAATCCTGCCCGCCTTGCCATGGGATCATTCCGGTGTTTTTTCATGGATGCGCTCTCGGCTTTTTCAGATTGCGGCGAGCGTCCAGCGTTTGCGCCACGTTATTGATCATGTTGACAATGGCGGCATCGATCGCCTTTCCTTCCAGCGTTGAATCGAAACCGGTGGCTCCGCCAAAACCAAGAGTGCTGCTGGAGGACAGATCCGCTTCCCCCGATCCTTCCTGGGTATAAAACAGCTGGCCTGTTTCAGGATCCACCAATCTCAGCACCACCCGGGCTCGGGCGCGCTGGGTCTTCTGCTTGCCCAGCAACCACGTGTTTCCGGTGGTATCCCGCCCCAGTTCGGCGACCGAGCCGAGAATCAGGGCATCCACCCCCGCCAGGTTCTGCTTGAACTGCTCCTTGCTCAAACCCATGAGTTCGGCTTCCGCCGCCAGCTTGCCGATGTCCTGCCGCTCGACCACGTTGAAACGCTGCGTGGCCATCAGGTGCCGTGCCAGCAGGTCGGACGCCTGCTTGCCGATGCGGTCGCCGGAAGCGTCTGTGAAGAGTCCGCTGCCATAGACCGATTCGTTGGTGAAACGGGCAATACCTATGGTCATGCGCTCCTCCTGCGGCAGGGGTTTGACCGCAACCCGGGGACCGGGGTCCTTGACCCCTTCCTGAACCGTGCGGCTGGGACTCGCGCAGCCGGTTATCGCAAACAACGCGGAGATGATCAGTAGTGTTTTTTTCATTGGTCTCTCTTGTATCAGGCAATATCACGCAACGGGGCTCGATGGGTTCCCGTCGGAAGCCGGCGTACATTCTACCTCATACTCATCCTTATTGGCTGAGCTTGTGCTGGCCGCGGAACTCGAATTTCCAATCGATTCAGCGCTTCGCCCAATTGAAAAAGGATTGGTCCATTGAAAACAAATGGAAAATCGATTTTTCGCTCGACAGGAAAATATCGACCAGAAGCGGGGGAAACCCCCGCGATTGAACGATTAGTCCGATCAGCCTATTGCTTAATTCTGTGTTTTTCAGCACGATTTTCTGGATTTTTTCAGCATGAGGGTAGGCGAGAACGAAGTTGTGACTGACTGAAAAACCGGTAATTACCTAATCCAGGGAGGCAATATGAATACGAAGAAGAACCGACGAGCGATGGGATCATCCAGACATGCCCTTTTCAACGTATTACCGGTTGCAGCCGCCATGGCTGCATCGGGCATCATTCAACCCGCTTTCGCTGCCGACAAAACGTGGTTCGGCGGGACAGGAGACTTCGGAGTCGATGCGAACTGGTCCCCGGCCGGCGTGCCGGCCAGCGCCGACCGGGCCATCATCGATAGCGGCAATTCGACCCTGTCGTTCGACGCGGGTGTTGCCGGGCTGAATGTTCTAGGTGGTCGCATTCTTGGAACGGGTAACCTTGCGGTAAGTGGCGCGACCACTTATACCGGGGGCCAGATCGGCGGCGATGGCGGCAATGTCATCGCCAACGGCGGACTGAGCATCGGTGGGGCTGCCACCAAGACGCTTGGGCATTCCGGCGGCGCAGGCTCCAGCGGCATCGTCAACAACGGCACAGGCACCTGGACCGGC
>CAYXQR010000050.1:0-35007 GCA_964466955.1 uncultured Nitrosospira sp. | reverse complement strand
ACCGTGCGTGCGGCGATGCGCCGCGGCTGCGTATGCCCGATCAGTCCTGCCACCCCGCGGCTCAGTCCAAGACAGATCTTGGGCAGTTGCGTCGTCTTGCCCGAACCGGTCTCGCCGCACACAATCACCACCTGGTTCTCGCCGATCGCGCGGGCGATCTCCTCCCGCCGCGCCACCACCGGCAGATCCTCGGGGTACTCGGGTCGGGGAAGATTCGCGCGGCGCCGCTCGATATCGGCGGAAGAGGTTTTTTTCATCAGGAGATACAAGGTGAGTGAAGCACATCGCCACCCATGGGCTGAATTATTTCATACTTCGCCGGAAATCCGGCGCCCCCTCTCGTCTGTCTGGAACATAAATCGGCTGCTCCATGCCAACCATGAGGAGATTACGGTTACCCAAACCTCAAAAGATAGGGTAGGATAATAAGATGGTTTTTTTCCCCTGGAATCAGGATAGGATCGGGACTCGGCAAGAATTCTCCGGTACAGGAGTTGCAATGCGATCCGCCATTCTCGAAGCAGACGATCTTCCGAATTGGCTCAGCCGCTGACCAAATACAATAAGAGAAAATCCACATGCGAGCCACCGTTCAGTTCACCCGCCCGGACAGAAAACTCGCTCTTCTCATCGAACTGCTGAATATCATTAAAGCCATCAAGGACCTGCGCCAGCATATCCTGGAGGACGGGATCCTGCTGGAAAGGCTTGCCCCTGCCGAAATCGAAAGCATCAGGAATACACTGACACAGTTCGGCTATGTAAAACGCGTCGTCACGGATCACTCGGTGCGCGTGCCGATACACGATAGAGAATTGCGCGCCCTGTTCGGACTGGTGCTGCCTGTCGCGCGTAAATCCAATGATTTTGCCCGCGTCTTCTGGGAGCGGGGGTTCACCCTGGAAAGGCTGACCCCGGATCAGGCGGAGGCGCTCAAGCAGCGCCTGGACACCATCGCCGTCGTGACGGTTGTGCCGGATATTCCGCAAACTCATATTCATACCGTCAGTGGCCTGGTGAGCCAGGGAGATGGCACGCCGCTTGTTGCTTCGGGTTTTACGGTCCGCGCATTCGACACACACTCCGCCGGCAGCCTCGTTCCCTGCGGGGCAACAGCCGCGCTCCAGGCGGATGGATTCTACCGGATCGACTATGCATGGCAATCAAACGGACGAGAAGGTCCCGATCTGCTGCTGCAAGTGTTCGATGTCCACGGCAATCTGGTGGCTGAAGCCACGAAAACCTTAGCGGCTGTTCAGGAATTCATCGATATCGCCGCGGCTGACGTGTGCATCGTCCACGGCACGGTCCGTCATGCCCATGGCTTTTCGCTTGCCGGCGTCATTGTGCGTGCCTACGATCGGGATCTGCGGACGGAGGTATTGCTGGGGCAGACTGAAACGGATGAAGGCGGAAATTACCAGATCACTTACGATGCCCGGCTGTTGAGGCCGGGGAAAAGCTCGGCTGATCTTGTCCTGCGGGTCTTTGATTCGGGTAGCGGAATCGAAGCAGGAAAAAAAGCGGAAAGCGGACGGAAAATGAATGAACTGGCGGTGTCGGACACCGTATTCAACGCTCCGTCGCGGCAGACGATCGACATCGAGATCGACTCGGGGAAATTCTTCGGACCCTCCGAGTATGAGCGGTATCTTACGGAGTTGGGGCCACTGATAGGGGAGGCGTACATCCATGAACTCACCGACGAGGATCTGAACTTTCTCCATGGCAAGACAGGCATTCCTTTTGCGCACCTCGATTGCCTGCGGATGGATGCAAAACTGTCCTTCGAGCACGATCTGCCTCCGGCGGCAGCGTATGGGCTCCTGCGCCAGGGGTTGCCAGGCACGATCCAGCGATTGTCCACGGAACGGCCTTCCCGTCTGCGCGAAGCATTTGCCCTTTCGCTGGCGCACCATCTCATCCCCACCAGGCTCGGTCCGCAGCAAGAGCTGTTCATCGAACACCTGTTGTCCTGTGATGCGCCGCTGGATTCGATGGTTTTCAGAGAACCGGATGCTTCGGATGTCCCGGATGAGGCGCTTGCCTTTTCCTTTGAAACAGGGGAGGGGATGAACGAACCGGCGCAACCCGATGAACCCGATGAACTGGATATCAAGCTGGAAAGAAAAGCCTGAAGCTTGTGCCGTTTTCCGGTAGGGAGGGGGGCCGAAAATTCCGGCAGCTGCAAGCCCTTTCCGTTATGATCGGCCGTGGCGCCGGTATGGCGAACCACGGATAAAGGATACGGATTGAGCGTATTTCAGGCAAAATGCTTGCGTTTGGTCCGCCTATTTCACCCGCTATTTCACCGAACGGGGTCTATATTGATAATGTCTATCCCTGTTTCTTGCACGATATGATCAGAAATCCTCGCACCAGGCGATTCCTGTCGATCCTGCTGGTCATCCTGGGTCTGGTGCTGATGCTGTTCGCGCCGGAAAATATCTGGATCGGCGCGATTCTTTTCGCCCTCGGCCTTGGCCTGGAAGCAGCCGGGTTCATGCTCAGCCGCCGCAGATAGCGCAACCGCGGAGCACGCCAACACTTCCAGTGCTGCAAAGTGGCAGAGCCGCAGGCATGGGCGGGCGTATACGACTTTCCTTTCTGCCCCATCCTTCCCTTGATCGGGCGGATGAGTTCCGCTTCCGGCATGCACGGGGAGGAAATGGACGAAAAAGATAAAAGGGCATAAAAAACCCGAAGACGAGCGAATCGGCTTCGGGTTGAAAGTTTCCACTTAGGAGGAATCAAGGAGACATCACTTCATCCAACGATCCCTATCATAAAACTGTCATCCGGGAAGTCAAGCATAATATGCACAAGATATTTCATATTTCCTGAATAAGCCATCATCCGGGCAGCGGCTGAGTTCAGCCGATTCCACTTCAACGCCCGGATGCGCCTCTGGCGGACGCTTCGCTTTTCTCCAGTCCGCTTCAACCGATCTTCCAGGCAGTCCGTCCCTGGCCCGACTGGAAGCGCCTCGCGCACAGTCCCGCCACCCCGATCCAGGCAGCCATCATGGCCATAAATGGGACGGGGACGGTTCCGGAACCACCGCCAGCGCATCGTTTCCGGGAGAAGCCCATATATCTCGCTGACGGGATACTGGATACTTTGTGCCGGGATACTCTGTGTGTGCCTGTGTGTGCCGTCGACGACGGAGCGATCAGAAGCCTGCTTCAGCTTGACAATCCTTGAAACCGATCTATAAAAAAACAACTGAAAAAACTTTACTGGAGGAAGGCTATCAGCGGGCAGTTCATGCTCGCGGTACCCCATTCCCGCAAGATAAGCAAGGAGATCGTTTTCATGGCCACCAGCGCTACAGCCCAAACGACTGACTTCACGCGTGACGTCCTGGGACGCTACCTTTGCAATGGTCTCGATGAGGCTAGGCGAAGCGCCGATCCAGCCGTGCGCCCCGATGCCCGTCCATTCGACATTATTATTCTGGGTGGGGGCAGCTTCGGCGGGGTCCTCGCCCAGCATCTGCTCTACAACGACACCACGCACAGCCATCGCATTCTGGTTCTGGAGGCGGGACCCTTTTT
The DNA here is from genome assembly GCA_964466955.1 of uncultured Nitrosospira sp. Lineage (GTDB taxonomy): Bacteria > Pseudomonadota > Gammaproteobacteria > Burkholderiales > Nitrosomonadaceae > Nitrosospira. The sequence goes on along the minus strand of CAYXQR010000050.1, from coordinate 31,450 downwards.
CATTCCCGAGCATGTGCAGAACCTTCCCATGCTCGGGCTCAATCCGCCAGGGCCTGCCGTAACCGATCCCGGCCCCCGGGCGGAAGTGTGGGGATTGCCCTGGCAGACGGACGTTGCCAAGGGGTTCCCGGGATTGGCCTATTGCATCGGCGGACGTTCGCTTTATTTCGGGGGCTGGTCTCCCGAACTGCTCGATGCCGAAATGGAGCAATGGCCCCAGGCGGTAAGGAACGATCTGAAAAAACCGGGCGGCTATTTTCGCCAGGCCGGCCAGCAGATCGGGACCAGCCGGACCAATGATTACATCCATGGCCCGCTGCATGAGGCGCTGCGCAGCATGCTCTTCAATGGCGTAGGCAATGGATCGATTCCGGGTGCCGTGCCGCTGAACGAACTGCCCATGCATCTGGAGAATGCGCCGCTTTCCTCTCCCGGGTTCGATATGCACAAACTGGAAGCACCGCTGGCCGTGCAGGCAGAAACGCCGCGGTCGGGCTATTTCCCGTTCCACAAATTCAGCAGCGTTCCGCTCATGATGGAAGCAAGCCGGGCGGCGCAGAGCGAATCCGGCGGGGATGACGTGAAGAAGCGCCTGATGATCGTTCCCAATTGCCATGTCACCCGGCTGCTGAGCGTGCCGGCGGGAGACAGCCGGCGCGTGACCGAAGTGGACACCAATCTCGGCAGGATCGCCTTACCGGACAACGGCAAAGTCATCCTCGCCCTGGGCACCATCGAAAGCGCGCGTCTTGCGATGGTATCTTTCGGCGACGCGCCGAATGCCAGCCGGATGGGCAGGAATCTCATGGCGCATCTGCGTTCGAATCTGACCGTGCGGATTCCGCGCGATGCATTGCCGCAAGGTCTGCCGAACGAACTGCAGGCGTCCGCGCTGTTTCTCAAGGGGCGTTACCTGCACCCGAACGATTCCAGCTTCGGGTTTCATCACATCCAGATCACTGCGGCCGGACTGGCGCGGCCGACCACCGATACGGAACCGGAGCTGTTCAGGAAAGTGCCCAGCCTGGACTATTTCACGCCTTTTCTTACCGCCAATGACGACCAGGTGGTCATCACGCTGCGCAGTATCGGGGAAATGACCTCCCAGAATCAGAACAGCGGCCTTCATCTGGCCGCTCACGACGAACATTCCATTCCGCGCGCATTCGTCTCGATTCATCCTTCTGCCAGCGATATGGCCCTCTGGGACGCCATGGACCGGATGGCGGACGATGCCGCCCTGGTTTTCGCAAACGGGATGCCCTATGAAGTCATGGTGGATGGCGTTTACCGGAAGGTACCGGCAAATCAGCTTGCCAGTTCGGTCGCGCCTTTCGGGAAGCGCAGGGATACGCTCGGCACGACCCACCACGAGGCAGGCACACTGGCCATGGGGGAAAACCCTCTCGCCTCTGTCGCCAACACGGACGGCCGCCTTCACTTTTCACCCAACACCTATGCGCTCGGGCCGGCGCTGTTCCCGACCATCGGCTCGCCGAACCCCATGCTTACTGGGGTCGCGCTGGCGCGCCGCATGGGCGATACGCTCATCCCCCAGCCCGCGCCCTTCCGGGCGGAAGCGGGATTCACCTCCATATTCAACGGCTATGACATGAGCAGCTGGAGCATGTCCAAGATCGCCAATCAGCCGCCCGACAGGAATAATCCGGGACGTTTCCTGATCGTGGATGGAACGCTGGAATACACGACGGGGAACGATCTCGGACTGCTGTGGCATACCCAGCCGATGCCTGCGAATTACATTCTCCGGTTGCAGTGGCTGCGATGGGATCACTCGGGAAATTCCGGCGTATTCGTGCGCTTTCCCAATCCGAATTCAAAAGGGTATGACAATACCGCTTATGTCGCTGTCGACTTTGGCTTCGAAGTGCAGATCGACGAATTCGGGTCCCCGGACGGGGCCCACAAGCGTCTCACGGGAGCCATCTACAATGAGGACAGCCAGGTTTTCACCCGTCAGAATGCCCATCCCGCGGGCCAGTGGAATGATTTCGAAATTCGCGTGGAAGGGCAGGTCTACACCGTTTTTCTCAACGGAGCGCAGACCACGCAGTTAACCAATGCCAATCCCCAGCGCGGCCTGCCCGGCACGCCGGAGGCCCCGGCCTACATCGGGCTGCAAGGCCACCTGGGTTCCCGCGTCGCGTTTCGACATCTCCGCTTCCAGGCGCTGCCCTGAGCTTTCTGCCCTGAGGCCTTCTGTCTTGGGCCGGGCCTGCTGTCCCGAGCCCGGTTGAATTCCCGCGCCCCGTTTCAGGCATATCTGTAGAATACCGTGGTATCTTGATTGACTGACAGGAGGCGTGCGATGTCCGATCTGGTGGTGATAGGTTTTGATGGCCCTTTGAAGGCGGAAGAGGTTCTATGGAGATTGAGGGCGCTGAAGAGGCAGCATCTCATCGACCTGGAAGACGCGGTTGTCGCCGTTCGCGATGAAGCAGGGGAGGTCCAGTTCAGGCAGAGCTTCAATCTCACGATGCTGGAAGCCTCCTCCGGCCTTATCTCCGGCGGTTTGCTGGGCACGCTGGTCGGCATGGTTTTCATGAATCCAATGGCAGGCTTCCTGCTGGGCGGCATGTTCGGCATGGGGGCGGGCGCATTGGCTGGCTCGCTGTCGGATTACGGCATCAGCGATGATTTTATCAAGTCGCTGGGGGAAACGATCCCCCCCAACTCATCGGCTCTTTTCATCCTTGTGCGCAAGTCGCAGCCGGACAGGATCCTCGCGGAACTCACCGACATCAAAGGCAAAGTCCTGACAACGACGCTGACCCCGGAGCAGGAGACAAGGCTGAAGAAGGCCCTGCTCGAACCGGCTCCGGAAGCGGGCACATAATAACGGCGCCGGTGCTTGCTGCGAACCCGGGGCAGGGCACAGCAGGAGAGAAGCGGGAAACCATCGCCCGCTGCCCCGGTCAAATTGTCCGAACGTTTGCTGGAGAATGCGATGAAGCGGCGCCTCATGCTGCAGAGACTGGCCGGGCTGATCACGCTGCCGTTGCTCGCCTGCTCCCGCAAAGAAACTGCGGAAAACCCTGCCGCCGCAGCAACGGTACAACCCTTGCACAAGCCGCACGAGGAGTGGCGCGACCTGGTTTCACCCCCGGCCTATCGCGTACTGTTCAGGGAAGAGACCGAACCGCCCGGCAGCAGTCCCCTGAACCGGGAAGACCGCGAGGGAACCTACATCTGTGCCGCCTGCTATTTGCCGCTGTTCGACAGCGCGTATAAATTCGAGAGCGGGACCGGCTGGCCCAGTTTCACCCAGCCCATCGCCGGGCGCTTGGCCACGAAGCGCGATTACACAATGAGGCTGCCGCGTACCGAGTATCATTGCGCGCGCTGTGGCGGACATCAGGGTCATGTGTTCGATGACGGGCCGCCTCCGCGAAGGGAGCGCTGGTGCAACAATGGCCTGGCGCTCAGGTTTGTGCCAAAAGGCGAAGCGCTGCCGGCGCTGAGAGGCTGACCGTCAGGACTGCCCTCTCAAATCCGCATCCGCTATAAGTCTGCCGCAGCAGGTGCGGCCGGGAAGCGCCTTGCCGAGTCTGCTTGCGCGCAATATCGTCGAACGATATCAGGGTTCGGCAGGGAAAGTTTGTGGAGCTGGCGATGCAGGTACATCGAGCCCGTCGCGCCTTGCCCTGAGTTCCCGCGTGTTCATGTCGAGGACGCGCGGATCAGGCGGGATCTCTTCAGCATGCAGATCCTCCAAAGCGGGCTCCCCCGCTTTCAGATGCCCGTTCCTCGCATCTTTCGTTCCAGTCGTTCTTGCCGATCTCGCTTTTTTATCCTTGCCGTCCTTTCGCCCTTCCCGGTTTCCCGGATCCCCGGCGGTGTCGTACCGGTTCCTGAGGTCGCTGCTCAGCGCCGCGTAGTTGCGATATTCATTCTGCATCTGGGCGTGCAACTGCGAATACTGGACGCTGTAGGAAGTACGCACGTTTTCCAGCTGGCGCAGTTTGGTTTCCAGCAGGCGCTGGTTGTGCGAGCTGTCCTTGGCTTCGAAGGTTTTTGCGGCCAGAGACACTTCCTGTATGCGCTGATTCAATTGCTTGAAAAGCTGGGCGATATTGCTCGCCGCGGCAGTGTAGCGGCGATGGTACAGGTCCAGTTTTTCGAAATCCGTCATTGGCTTGGCGGCGGGAGGCGTGCCGGGGTCGGACACATCGACGGGCCGGGCGTCGTTCTTTTTTACCTCCTGCGCTTCCGCCGCGAACCCATTGCCGAGGCAGGTTCCCAGCAGCAGCGCAACGCAAGCGGCATGACGCATCGCCATGCTCCTCCCGTTTCCTCTCTGGTAGATCATGGATGAACTCCTGAAGTGTCAGTAAGAACAGTATAACTCTTTAATGTGATCGGCCGAACCGGGAAAACGGGCAGGCACGATTCCGGGCGAGCGGGTCCTGAACGGGTGTTCAGGCACTTACATATAGTATGATGACACCTATCGATAACGATGGAACGCGAAGAGAAAATTCCGCGAAAACTCTGCGGCTGACAGTCTGGATAAGGTTATGCATTTTATTGCCGCCGCCATGACCGGCGCATCAACTTCCGGATGACGATTTCTGAAAACGCCAGAGGTGGATTCATCACGCTCGAAGGTATCGACGGCGCCGGCAAGAGCACTCACCTGACCTGGCTCGCCAACGCTCTGCGGACAAGCGGGAAAAACGTCATCGTGACACGCGAACCGGGCGGGACACCGTTGGGCGAGACGCTGCGCACGCTCCTGCTGGACAATGACGGCGTCATGCATGCGGAAACGGAGGCGCTGCTGATGTTCGCGGCGCGACGGGAGCATTTGGACAAGATCATCCTGCCCGGCCTCGATCGGGGCGACTGGATCGTATCGGATCGCTTCACCGATGCAAGTTTCGCTTATCAGGGCGGGGGCAGGGGATTGCCCCGGCAGAAGCTCGATGCGCTCGAACGGTGGGTGCAGGAAGGATTCCAGCCCGACCTGACTCTTTATCTCGACGTGACGGTTGAATCGGGCAGAAAACGCACCAGCGCCATCAAGCCGGCTGACCGGTTCGAAAAAGAACGGGATGAATTTTTCCAGCGTGTGCGGGATGCCTACCTGGAGCGGGCGCGCAGGTTTCCGCAGCGTATCCGGGTGATCGATGCCAACCAGCCTCTGGAAGAAGTAAAGCAATCCATGGAAAAGATCGTTTCGGAGTGGTTTCATGAGTAACCTCTACCCATGGCAGGAAGAAACCTGGCGAAAGGTTGCGGGGGCTGCGCCCGGCCATGCAATCATGCTCAAAGGGAGGAAAGGGCTGGGCAAGCTGGACTTCGCGCTTGATCTCGCCAGATACAGGCTGTGCGAAAGCCCTTCCGCAGCAGGTCGGGCATGCGGCACCTGCGCGAGTTGCTGCTGGTTCGGTCAGGGCAGCCATCCCAATTTCCGTATGCTCGAGCCGGAAACCCAGGCGACGGCATCCGGAGAAGCCGGGGAGGAAAACAGGGACGGGGATGCCGCGAACGATATTGATCCTGCCAGATCGAAGAAGAAACCTGGCAGGCAGATCAAAGTGGACCAGATCCGCAGTCTTGAGGATTTCATTCACCTCTCCCGCCATCAGAATGGCTGGAGAATCATACTGATCCATCCTGCGGAAACGATGAATCTTGCCGCGGCCAATGCCCTGCTGAAAAACCTGGAAGAACCGCCAGCACAGGTCATGTTCATACTGGTGGCCCACCAGGCCCGGCATCTGCCTGCGACCATCCGCAGCCGCTGCCGGCAGGTCGCGATGCCCGCACCCGCGGCTGCGTCAGCGGCCGAGTGGCTCAGGCAGCAGGGGGTCAGCCAGCCCGAAACGGATCTTGCCTTGGCGGGATACGCCCCCCTCGCCGCACTGGAATTCAGCCATTCAGGGTCCCGGGAGCAGCACAGCGCTTTTATCGAGCGGATCAGCGCTCCGGGGGGTGCCGATGCCATCGTTTTCGCCGAAGAATTTCAGAAATCCGATCCGGCCCTGGTGATCAACTGGCTGCAAAAATGGTGTTATGATCTGATGAGCTTTTGTACGGCCATGACGATCCGCTATCATCCGGACAGACGCGAAGCGGTGGAACGCGCCGCCACGGGCATGGATCCGCGTTCCCTGGCAGGCTACCTGCGCACGCTGGCTGCGGCGCGGCAGCTGGCCAGCCATCCGCTCAACCCGCGGCTGTTCCTGGAAGAACTGCTGATTTCATATCCGGCCACCCGGGCTGTTCCGCATGATCAGCGCGCGCCGTCGGACATGCCGGGATGATCGCCACGTCACCCGCGGCCGCTCCATATTTGCTTCCAACAGATTTTCAGCCATGTATATCGATTCTCACTGTCACCTCGATTTCCCCGATCTGGCCCGCAATCTCGGCGCGCTGCTGGAAAGAATGCGCGACAATGAAGTCAGCCATGCCCTGTGCGTCAGCGTCAATCTGGAGGATTTTCCCCGCGTGCGGGCTCTCGCCGAGGCTCATTCCAATCTGTTTGCCTCGGTGGGCGTGCACCCCGATTACGAGAATCTGGCGGAGCCGGATGCCGCCCAGCTGGCATCCCTCGCCCGGCACCCCAGGATCGTGGCCATCGGCGAGACCGGGCTGGACTATTTCCGCTTCAAGGACGACAAGAGCGACAGGGACGGGCTGGAATGGCAACGGGAGCGCTTCCGCCAGCACATCCGCGCCGCGCGGGCAAGCGGCAAGCCGCTGATCATCCATACCCGGTCAGCCGCTGCCGATACCTTGCGCATCATGGCCGAGGAGGGCGCGGATCAAGTCGGCGGCGTGATGCACTGCTTCACCGAGAGCTGGGACGTGGCGCAGAAAGCAATGGAAATGAACTTCCTCATCTCCTTTTCCGGCATCGTCACGTTCAAGAACGCGACGGAACTGAAGGATGTGGCGCGGAGGATCAACCTGAAGAACATGCTGATCGAGACGGATTCGCCTTATCTCGCCCCCGTTCCCTACCGGGGCAAGACCAATGAACCCGCCTTTGTGCGGCACGTGGCGGAGGAAATTGCGTCGTTGCGCGGCATCCGCGTCGAGGAAGTCGGAAACGCGACATCGGAAAACTTTTTCAACCTGTTCAAGGCGGCCTGATCATGATCTCGTCGAAAAGAACCTTTTTCGTTGCGTGTCTGGCGCTTGCGACGGGCCTGTGTCATCCGCCTGCCATCGCCGGCGTGTATGAAGAGTTGCGCTGGGCCGTGGAGGATAACAATACGGGCGATATTGCCAGGCTGCTCGCAAGGGGCGCCGATCCGAATACGCCCGACGAGCAGGGAAACACGCTGCTGATAACGGCGGCGCGGAACAGGAACGCGGCACTGGTCGACCTGCTGATCGGTGCGGGAGCGAAGCTCAACCTGCGCAACCGTTTCGGGGAAACAGCCATCATGCTGGCGGCTTACAAGGGCTATGGAGACATTGTCGAAAAACTGTACGTCAAGGGCGCTGAAATCAACCACGAAGGATGGAACCCGCTGCTCTATGCAGCCAGCGGAGGGCATGCAAAAATTATTGAACTGCTGCTGGAGGGCGGCGTTCCGATCGATTCGACTTCCGAGAACGGCACAACGGCGCTGATGATGGCGGCGCGGGAAAACAATGCGGATGCAGCGCGCGTCCTGCTGAAAAACGGAGCCGATCCCAACATCCGCAACGACTGGGGAAAAACAGCCCTGGACATGGCATCCGCCAGGGATTACCGCGAAATCGTCGAACTGCTGCAAGCCAACGGGGCGAAGAAATAATCCTAGAAACCGTAGTTGGACGGGAGTGGAGCGTGTGGTGATCCAGGTGCGAGGCAAGGCGCGATGAGACCGCAGGGCCGCTCCCTGCAACGAAGAGCAACGCCGCATTCGTGCCTGGGAGCGACATACGATACACCTCGTAGCGGCCTCACCATTCCGGTGAATGAGGAAATTCCGAAAATGTCTCTATATCCCATGGGCTTGGCTCTCCAATTAAGCGGTCAGCTGCGGTTTCCAGGATAATATCCATCTCCATGCAGCAGTGCTGCAATGGCAGGGAGTTCATCACCAGGGGCAGAACACGTGAATGTAAAAGGTTTCAATCACTACAACCTGCGGGCGCCGCGCGAACTGATGGATACCCTCAGAACGTTCTATTGCGAGGTCGTAGGACTCACAGAGGGTCCGCGTCCCCTACTGGGCAGCTTCGGGTACTGGCTCTACGCCGATGGCCAATGCCTCCTTCACCTGAGCGAAGCACGGCCTGGCGAAGTGCGCCGCTCACACGTGACGACCACTTTCGATCATGTGGCGTTCACCTGCACGGGATTTCAGGAGATGGAACAACGCCTGAAGCAAGGCAATATCGAATTCAGAAAAGGCGAAGTGCCTTCTCTGGGCATCACCCAGCTGTTCCTCCAGGATCCTGCGGGCAACGGGATCGAGCTGAGCTTTGCCGGGCAGGATGCCTGAGCCGAACAAAATGAAGATATCCTTGCAGCGGTGCCCCGGATTCCGCGCATGAGAAAAGACCAGGCCCACCCTGCTTCTCTGCCTCGAATCAGCGGAAGCCGGAAGAGCAAAGAGGTTAAAAGCGCCAAGGGTGCCGGGGATAATCGCAGGCCGGGCTTCGCCCGACGAGCGGATCGTGGCGTCCGCAGCACGCCCGTTGTCCGAATTGAGTTTTCAACTTTTTAATATCCGGAAGGAGAAATCACATGACGAAGATTCTAGTGCTTTACTACAGCATGTACGGTCACGTGGAAACCATGTCGGGCGCGGTGGCGGAAGGTGCGCGCGGCGTGGAGGGCACGGACGTGGTGATCAAGCGTGTTCCGGATCTAGTGCCGGAAGAAGTGGCCCGCAGAGCGGGCGCAAAGCTGGATCAGCCCGCCTCCATCGCCACCGTCGAGGAACTGCCGGATTACGACGCTATCATCTTCGGCACGCCGACCCGCTTCGGCAACATGTGCGCGCAGATGCGCAATTTTCTCGACCAGACGGGAAAGCTGTGGCTGAGTGGCGGCCTGGTGGGGAAAGTGGCCAGCGTGTTCACCTCGACGGCCACGCAGCACGGCGGGCAGGAGACCACCATCACGTCCTTCCACAGCACGCTGCTGCACCAGGGCATGATCATCGTGGGCGTGCCCTATACCTGCCAGGAGCTGCTCAACATGGATGAGATCACCGGCGGCTCGCCTTACGGCGCGGGAACGCTGGCAGGCGGAGACGGCAGCCGTCAGCCCTCCGAAAACGAACTGGCGATTGCGCGTTTTCAAGGCAGGCATGTAGCCGAAATCGCCAGGAAGCTGCGAAGCTGAGCACACAAGGAAAGCAAACCTCCATTATTGGGAGAACCGGGTAAAGGTCATGCCTGCTTCGCTTGAGAACAGAATTGCCCTCGTCACGGGAGCGTCGCGCGGCATCGGCGCCGAAATCGCGCGCACGCTGGCCCGGGCCGGCGCCACGGTCATTGTCAACTACTGCGGCAGCCCGCAGGCGGCCGAAGAGGTATGCAAGGGGATCGCCGCCGCAGGAGGCGAAGCGCTGGCCGTGCAGGGCGACGTGAGCAACCCGGACGATGTGCGCGGCCTGTTCGACATCGCCCTCGATCACTTCAAGCACCTGGATATTCTCGTCAACAACGCAGGCGTGCTCCTGTCCCGGCCGATTGCCGATATTGGCGACGAGGAATTCGACTACGTGCTGAATATCAACGTGAAAGGGGTGTTCTATACCCTGCGGGAAGCAGCTTCCCGCCTTGCTGACAACGGACGCGTGGTGAACCTTTCCAGCACCGTCACGCGCCTCATGCTGCCCAACTACGGCGCCTATGCGGCCAGCAAAGGCGCCGTCGAGCAGTTGACGCGTGTCTTTGCCAGGGAGGCGGGTCCAAGGGGCATAACAGCGAATATCGTATCGCCGGGGCCGGTCAACACGGAAATGTTCATCACCGGTAAAAGCGAAGAGACCATCCGTAAGATGGCCGCCATGTCCTTCGTCGGACGCGTGGGCGAGCCGGAAGATATTGCCCGGCTGGTGCGCTTCCTGGTGAGCGACGAAGCTGCGTGGATCACGGGACAGAATATCAGCGCCAGCGGCGGCGCAGCCTAGAAACCGGCACTGCTTCGCCCCCCCTCATCCCCTCGTCGTCGTCTCGTCCCCCATCACGCCCGATCACGCCCGATCACGCCCCGTTTTACCGCGACCACCGGACATCGGTAGAGCTTTTATTCAGCAGGTTCCTGAGCACTCGCCCCGCTTTCATCTACTTCCACCCGGAATCCGTAGCCACATGCAGCCCTGTGTTTGCATCAGGGCGCTCGGCTCCACGCTCATTTCTCTATCCTTACGTATTCTCTCCGTTCTCTCTGGCGTAATATCCTTGAAGGGGCATGCTGAAGCTTATCGGCGCCCGTACCAGTTTTCGTTCAAGCCCTCACCCCAGTCCTGCGCCGCGTTCCTGCATGTCCATCCGGCAACGCGCCCGAAAGGGTGCAACCAGTCAGAACCGATCGGCTGAGCTCGCGCAGTTTTCCGCAACATGCTGTCTGCTGCGAATAGCCTGCCCGGATTTACTCTGCTATCGCGCTCTGACTTCGCATTCCCAATCTTTCTATTTCCTCCGGCTTTCATCTCTATCCGGCAGCCCGCCTTCCGGACCATGGCTGACCCCGCCCATTCCTTTTCCTCCTTTCCTTTCGAACTTTCGACAAATTCTCCTTCTTGCGCTCCCCATAAGAGCTTTTTTGTGTCGTTTATATAAATATATAATATTCATAGTATTATGCGATTAAGTTAATTTAATACTTCTTTGTGGAACATTTCAATATTTCATTCGTCACATGAGCGTGAAACATCGGAAAAAACTGATAATCGGCGAATTGCGCGATCAGCGGTCATCAACCGAGAATGGCCGTCATCGGGAATCGGCATGAGCAATCCATCGTGGCGCAGCCCTGCTGGCAAGGAGTGTCTTGAAGGGTCTTGAAGGGTCTTGAAGGGTTTAAGGTTTTTTAAAGGAGGCTGCATCAACCGGATTTCAGGGACGCATGCGCTCGCGTGCCTTGCTTCCTGTCTGCTGATACCGATTCCGCTATCGGTGGAAAAAGGCTGGCCTGGATGCATGGCGGAGCGGGCGCGGACCGCTCCGGCCTGGATGACGCAGGGCGCATGACGGGTATGTCCGAAGGATATTCAAGGAGTAGCTGGACGTGCGCGGGCTGCCGGCTGCGGTCCTCGATCTGGCCCTCGGTCTGGCTCACGATCCGCATCCTCATGGTCATGGAAGCGGTCTTGTTCTTTCAGCGCGGTGGAAGACAGGACACTTCGTCGGTCATTTGCCCGGTATCATCTCGGTTTCGGCGGAAACAGCGTCATGCCGGAAAACTTGGCCGGAGGCTGGTGCCTGACCCTTGACCAAGAATCTGGAGTTGTTACCATGAACTACCGCGCCTTCCGGCTTGGCCTGCCTGGATGCCGGACGGATACCAGAGCAGAACAGCGGAACGGGACAGGGCATCAAGCCTGCGGAGGCAGTGCCGGGAACGAAATCGATTCGGGAATTCCGCATTTCGAGGACCGGAACATGATCACCGTTCGATGGCGCGAATCCTTCGCGCGGCCAATCAACTCACGCTGAAAAGGAGAAAAATCATGACTTCGGGAAATATCGGCACGACCGGCGAGGCCGGAATTCGGCAACAGATGGATACCTGGCTGAAAGCCGTTCTCTCCCTCGATACCGATGGGATCATGTCCCACTATGCTCCCGATGTGCGTGCCTTCGATGCCATCGCGCAATTACAGTTCCAAGGCGCGGATGCCTACAGAAAGCACTGGGAGACATGCCTCTCCATGTGCCCGCCGGGCCAGATGATTTTCGAGATTCATGATCCGCAAATCATTGCGGATAATTCTGTCGGCTTCTGCCACAGCCTGATCCGCTGCGGCGGCATGGATAATGGCGAGGAAAAGACGGCCTGGATGCGCATGACAGCCTGCTACCGCAAGCTGAACGGAACGTGGAAAGTGGCTCATGAGCACTTTTCCATGCCCTTCGACATGGAAAGCGGCAAGGTGCTCGAGCTCCAGCCTTGACTGCCGTCTGGCCCGCTGACTGTCGCAGCACGATTGCCGCCGGGTTTTCGAAGGTACAGGCTGTAAAACTCCTGTTTCCTCTGCCACCTCTACCAGTCCGAGGAGAATGCCACGCGACTGGCCCCTGCCTCAACTTCAAGGGCCAATGCGAACCTGCCTTCAGGTTTTATGAACAATGCCTGGGCAGAACGATCGCGATGCTCACCTATGGCGGCTGACCCATGTCGGATCAGACGCGACCGGAATGGCGCGACAGGGTCATGCATGCCACCTTACGGTCGGGGAGGCGACATTGATGGGTTCGGACGCAAAGCCATCGACAACTTCAACCGCTTGCCACGAGATGCAACGCCTATAGCTCTGGACCGGATGAAGTCAGGCATCGAACTCAACCCGGAAGCAAGAAGGCTTATGCGTGAGATGGGGATGGATTGGGGGTAGGTTCCCAGGCGGCGAGCATCGCCACATGAAGATTTGGCAAAGCCTGGAGGTGCGCAATCATTGCAGGCAATGATTGCGCGCCCCATGAACGGAACCTGCCCGCTCAGGCTTTTTCTGCAAGCCCGGCCGCTATTTGCCGGTGAGTATTGGCTTTTGTCATTTTCTCCTTCGCGGCCCGGTCATACCTGCGAATCAGCGCGTACGTATGCGCCTGCCTGCCGTAAAGATAACTCCTGTCCTGATACTGCTCACGCAACTGTGTTTGTTTTCTGTGCCTTTACCCGTAATTCCAGGGCAGCATCTTCATAAGATTTCGTCATCGCCTCATGCCCGCTGCGGGTCACGGCGCTCTCGCTCGCGATGCGGGTACGCATGTCCGCTGTCGCTCCTGCGGACGACATCAATGCGGTTGCGATGGTAATCATATACAACGTTCCAACAAAACTTCCATTTTCCATTGAGTCCTCCGTCCAAAAGTGTGGAGCTTCAGTTCGCTATACCTCACACCTCACAAACATATTACAAATGTCAACTAATTGTGAAGTTGACGTGAATTTTAAGTTAGGTCGCGTCTGCGATCAAGCCATTTTTAAAATTATTTCCGCAGATTTTCACTCCGCAAATCTGATCAACTCGTGAAGCCCCCCCCTTTCACACGGTCGATATGTGATGAGGCGATAGAGGCAGTCTGTTTCCCACTTTGAAGGAGCACGCCGATCATGCGACCCATTCATACTATCAGCGCGGTCCTGCTTGTCATGCCCCTGTCTGCTGCATCCGCCGCCAGTTTCCCGGCAGGATCGCGCCTGTCCTGGTTGGGCCCAGCAGATTGTGCCCCCCGGAAGAATCTTCGATGGTATGGCCGTTGGCGGTCTGTCGTCTCTCGATTATGACCCGCTGACAGGACGATATTGTGCAATCAGCGACGACCGCAGTAACATCAATCCCGCCCGCTTCTTTCTATGAAATAAGCCTGAATCTCGACAGATTTCGGCGGTCCTCCGACCCGGAACACGCCGGAGTCACCTTCAACACGGTCACCGCTATTGCAAACAGCAGGAGGAGGACCCTCGCTGAGAACTGAATGGGTCCCGAAGGATTGCGCTTCGATCCCGGCCGGAACAACATCTACTGGAGCAACGAAGGTCAACGCACCGTCAGGGGATACCAGTACCTTACAGTACGCGAATGAGCGTCTATGGCAGTCATCTCGGGAACTTTCCGTTCCGCGACACTATCAGCCAATCGGCTTCGCGGAAGACACAAGATGGAATAATCCTGTCCTTGTCCTGCTTGTGCGGCCAGCAGGCTACCGGGCAGTTGTCGCCAGGACAATTTTCCCGATATGGGCGCTGGATTCCATCAGCGCGTGCGCCAGGGAGGCTTCTTCCAGCGAAAAAACCCGGAACAGGCGCGGCTTCAGTTTTCCCTGCTCAAGCAGTGGCCAGACCTGACGTTCCAGTTCTTCGGCAATTTCCGCCTTTTCGGCAACGCTGCGGGAACGCAGGGTCGATCCCGTATGCACGAGCCGCTTGGTCAGCATGGGCATCAGGTCAAGCTCCCTGGCCGGCCCCTTCAGAATGCCGATCTGGATGATGCGGCCGTTCATCCCGGCTGCCTTGTAATTGCGGGCAACGTAATCCCCGCCGACAATATCCACCACGACATCGACGCCCTTGCCGGCGGTATATTTCACGATTTCCTCGACGAAATCCTCCGTGCGATAGTTGAGGGCAAGATCGGCTCCCATCTCCAGGCAGGCCTGCCGCTTTTCCTCCGAACCGGCCGTCGCCGCCACCGTCGCACCGAATGCCTTGGCCAGGAGGATCGCAGTGGAGCCGATGCCCGATGTGCCGCCATGCACGAGCACGGATTCGCCGGCCTGTAATCCTCGACCTTCCTGTTTTTCCTGTTCTCCCTGTCTCCCGCATTGGCCGCCGCGCTGAAATACGTTCGCCCATACCGTGAAAAACGTTTCCGGCAGCGCCGCTGCTTCCGCCATGCTCAGGTCCCGCGGTACCGGCAGGGCATTGCTTGCATGAACCGTGCAGTACTCCGCATAGCCGCCGCCGGCGACCAGCGCGCACACCTGATCTCCCACGGAATGGCGCCGGGCCCCGTCATCCCTGGCCACGACTTCCCCGGCAATTTCAAGCCCTGGAATATCGGGCGCGCCTGCGGGAGGCGGATAAAAACCGCGCCTTTGCAGAATGTCCGGTCGATTCACGCCTGCTGCCGCGACCCTGACCAGAATTTCGCCCTTTCCAGGCCACGGAACCGGCCGGGAACCGCATGTCAGCACCTCCGGGCCTCCGAAGCCCTTGAGTTCGACTGCACGCATGCGTTGCGGTACTTCTGGTTTGAAAGCCATGAGGGTTCCTGCTATAGCTTAATCAATCCCTTGAATCCAGCGGGGGAGGGGACATGGAACCGGTGAACGGGACGTGGCAAATATTTCATAACGTACTTTCAGAAGGAGGCAGCCAATGAAGATTCTCATGATTCTGACGTCTCACGACCAGCTCGGCAATACCGGGGAAAAAACGGGTTTCTGGCTGGAAGAGTTTGCCGCTCCCTATTATGCCCTGAAGGAAGCGGGGGCGGCGGTCACCCTGGCGTCGCCGCGCGGCGGGCAACCGCCGCTCGATCCCAAAAGCAGCCTGCCGGAAAACCAGACTCATCTCACGAAGCGATTCCACACCGATAGCGACGCGGAGGCCCGGCTTGCCCACACGGAAAAACTGACCGCCGTCGAAGCAAGCGATTTTCATGCGGTCTTTTATGTCGGCGGCCATGGCCCCATGTGGGACATGCCCGATAACGAGGCATCCATTGCACTGATCGAGGCTTTCGTCGCTGCCGACAAACCGGTCGCGGCCGTGTGTCATGCACCCGTGGCGCTGGTCAATGCGAGGACAGCGGAGGGCGAGTATCTGGTCAGGGGAAAGCGCGTGACCGGATTCTCGAACGCGGAGGAAGAAGCGGTCGGCCTGACCGCGGTGGTTCCTTTCCTGCTGGAAGACCGTCTGCGGGAACGGGGCGCAATCTACAGCAAGGCCGATAACTGGGAGCCCTACCTTCAAGTGGACGGCAAGCTGATCACCGGCCAGAACCCGGCTTCTTCGGAACTGGCCGCGGAGGAATTGCTGAAGCAGCTGTACATCACCGCATAGCATTTGTCAGAAAAGCGAGTATCGGCCAGTGAGCAGGGATAGATGGTATTTACAGTACCCCATGGTGCCGTAGGGCGGGCTCTGCCCGCCAGCGAAGCTGAAAAATGGCTGCTTCAGCGATTCCTGCGCGCACCCCGACATGCAGCCTCTCGACGAACGGTACATCAGGCCATGACCTGACCCCGACATCACGCCTGCACATTGCACCCGTTTGACTAATGCCGGACTGCCGCCTATGTTTATTCTGACGCTTCAGAAAACTGCCCGGCCTCCTGCGGACTATTCCAAAGGATCTGCAGGCAATCCCGATCCATGCTCCGATCGACAAGGAATCAGCCATGGCAACCAAGTATCTCGGCAATTATTACACCTACAAGGTTCTCCCGCAGGTATCCATCTTCCAGACGCCCGTGGTGGACCCCCAGGCTGCGCTCGAAAAACAGGTGCAGGGGCATCTTGCAAGGGGCCACCAGTTCTTCTTCCGCGACGAGTTCCGGAACGCGCTGAACGAGTATCAGACAGCCTACTCCCTGCTGCACAAGTTCCTCCATCCTTATTTCCCGGTCAGCGTGACAGCAATCGCCAGCGCGGTGCTCAAGCCCTTGCAGCTCACCGATGTCATGGTGACCGCCGCTGCCCAGGTTGCAAAATACCGCCCCGCGACGACGACCGGTTCTATCGTATCGCCCGGAAACCCGCCTCAGGAAATTACTTCCATCGTGCAGAAGCTGGGTAACATCGGCAGCGCCACCGTCTCATCACCTGCAGCGGTTCTGTATGAGCAGGCCTCAACCTATCTGCAAGCCGGAGCGACGGCCGAAGCGGAACCCATTCTCCGCCAGGCGCAGGAACTCAACGGAGGGCGGGATCGCGACCTGGAATCGAACCTGTTGGTGGCTTCCGGTATTGCAGCGGTCCAGCAAAACCGGTTCGACAGTGCGCGCGAGAGCTTTGCCAAGGCATTCCAGCTTGCGCAACGTGGCGAAGACGGACAGCCGGGCGCAGGCGGCGTGGCTGGCGGACCAAGGGTACCGGGAACGCCAGGGGCAGTAGCCGTACCCGATGCACCACAGACCCCCCAGACCCCCGGGCTGGGGGCAATCAGCAACAATCTCGGCGTCGTCGCAGCCCTCACGGGGGATGCCCGCAGTTCCGGTGCCGCCTTCCAGGCAGCAGGAGACAGCGTCCCGCTATCGTTTGGACGCACGCTATCGCAGCCGCTGAACCCGGGCACAGCCACGGCCATGCAACGGCCCATGGGCAGCGAAGGCCTGGGCTTCATTCTCAATTCACCGTCGGGCTCGAACCAGTACATGAGCCTGTCGCCGACCGTAGCGGCCACGACCGGCGCCCAGCAGTTCAGCGTTTTCAAGGGCGACCAGATCGTCAGCATCGATCTGCAAGCCAACGCCGCCGCGAACCTGACCGCCGCCCTTTATCAGCCGCGCATCAGCGCGACCACGCTCGCGGCGCTCGCCACTTTCGAAGTCATCGAAGCCAATTTCATTGCCTACATTCCGCACACCTACGGCTTCACCCTCCCGCTGAGCCTGGGTGACTGCCACCTCGAACTGGGCGATTACGAGGAGGCCATCGGCTGGTATGAAAAGGCGCGCGACTATCCCTACCTGAACCAGGCGATCGAAGCACCGATGGTCTGGCTGAAACTGGCGAATACCTATACCCGCTGGGGTCACTTCCTGTACGAAGCGGGGGAGAAGGCCGAGGCCCGCATCCGGTACGAGCAGATCGTCCGCCTGACGGACCCCGTCCTCGACCCCGCGTCGCCGCTCTACAAGTCGCCGGTCTTCGATGGCCTGACGGCACAGGTCCAGGGCATGCTGGCGGCGCCGCAGCCCTTGGACCCGGAGGTTCACAACCCGTCCATCGCGGCCGTGGTGCTGCTGGCGAAACTCAACATCCAGAACATCGAAGATGGCATCGATTTTCCACTGCTCAGCATGGCGCGCGAGCAGATACCGGTATTCCGCTTCGACTACCTGCAGAACACCGCTCGCTACTTTGCCGAGCACGCGATCCAGGCGGAACGAACCTATATCAATTTCAAGACCAGTGCCGAGCAGGAGGAATTCCAGCGCTCCATGCTGCAGAATGCGGTGGACCTGGAAGCCGCCAACGAACAACTCGAAATCAAAAAGGTCGAAATTGCCCAGGAACAGAAGGAGGCCATCGAGGCGAACCAGGCTTATGCCAACACGCAACTGGAAAACGCCAAGGATCTGAAGGAAGAGTATGAGGATGTGAGCCTTGAGGAAATGGCGCTGGACGCCGAAATCACCTATGTCGGCGCGCCCACGACCGAGTACGACTTCTCGGGCTATGAGGAGTACGGCATCTCGAATGGAACCCATCGGGTCGATGAAGTGCTGCGCACGCTGACGGAACGACGCCGCGAGATCTCGCGCGAGTTCGAGCTCAACAACATGGACCGGCGCATCAGCGAGCTGGAGGCTGCCAAGGCCGTCGCGGACGAGCAGGTGGACATCGCCGTCAAGCAGAAAGAGGCGGCCGACATGCAGAAGAACATCGCCACCTTGCGCAAGCAGCAGGCCCAGCAACAGCTCGCCCTGTTCGATTCGCAGGAATTCACGCCCGATCTCTGGAACCGCCTGGCGAACGAAATCCGCCAGATTTCACAATCCTACCTCAGCCAGGCCCTCGTGATTGCGCGACTGATGGAACAAGCCTACGAGTACGAGGTCGGCAAGCCCGTGAGCATCATCAAACCCTCCTACAACCGCAACGACCTCGCCGGTCTGCTGGCCGGCGATTTCCTGCTGCGCGACATCGATTCGTTCACCTTCATGCGCATCATCCTGGGCGAAAAGAAGCAGCCGATGAAGGAAATCATTTCGCTGGCGGACCGCTACCCCGTCCAGTTCCTGCGCGATTTCCAGCGCACCGGAATCATGGGATTCCGCACCGAGCTGGGCGACTTCGACCGGAATTATCCCGGCGCCTACCTGCAGCGCATCAGGCGGGTGGAGGTGATCGTGGAAGGGCTGATCGGCCGCGGCGGCATTCATGCCAGCCTCACCAATACCGGGCTCTGCCTGTCGCGCATGCGCGACGGCGGCATCCGCATGCGGCTGCTGCAACCGGAAACGCTGCTGCTGTCGCAATACCGCATCGCCGCGGACGCAGTCGTCTTCACGCCCGATGTCGAGATGCTGGCGATCTTCGAAAACAGCCCGGTTTCGACCTCCTGGATATTCGAACTCAATCCCGCTGCAAACGACATCATCCTGAACTACATCACCGACATCAAGCTCGTGATCTACTACGAATCGTTCTTCGAACCGGGCCTGAAACCGAAGGTGCTGGAAGAACTGGCGGTCACGCAGGTGAATGCCGGACGCCGCACCGTCGCGCTCCGGTACGAACTGTTCGACGAGTTCTTTGCCTTCCAGGATACCGGCGAGGTGACGTTCACGCTCCGCTCGACCATGCTGCCGTTTTATCACCTCAACCCGCGCGTACGGGAACTCACCTTCCTGGTGGAAACGGAGGAGGGCATTTCCGCCGAAAGCCTGATCATCGTCGTGTCGACCGCCGACGGCACCTCCGTCACCCAGACAACCACTGCGGATGGCGCACTCTCCACCGGCGGGACGAACCCGCTCAATGCCTTCATCGGCAAGCCGTGGCTGCAGGAGTGGAGAATCACCATCCCGCTCGCAGAAAACCAGGCACGCTTCGATGCGGGCTTCGCGTGGTCGCAGGTCAGCAACATCATCATGACAACAGAATATGAATTCACGCCCCGCCGCATTCCGGGTGAGCCGTACCTGCTACTGCTGGACCGCTTCGAGACGGACACCCTCGCCGATTTCGACGTTATCGACGATGCACAGGCAACCGTTTCGGCCCCGTCGGCGTGGGTATTCAATGCCGCAGCGCAACGTATCGAACAGCAATCGGGCATCCATGGCGGCCCGTCCGACGCGAGCGCGACCGGCCCTGAAAAACCGGGCACCTGCCTCGTGCGCAAGACTTCGGATGCGCTGCCAGCCGTGCGCGACTGCATCATTACCGTGAACATCGGTTCCGCGGACAACGAGGGCATCGGCATGGTCTTCCGCTGGCAGAACGCGGACAACTTCTATTACTTCCTGATGGACGGACAGCGCAGCTACCGCCGGATGGGCAAGAAAGTCGGAGGCGCATTCCAGGAACTCGATACGGTCGCGCTCGATACGGTCAATGGCTATGCTGCCGGTACGACCTATGCGCTGAAAATCCGCATCAGCGGGTCACAGTTCCGAGCTTACCTGAACGATGAGCTGATATTGTCGGGCGAGGATGCATCGCTGCCGGACGCAGGGAGCTACGGGCTTTTCTGCTGGGGCAGCGCAGGCGCGCACTTCGACAATTTCCGCATCGTGGAACTCTGACAAAGGAGGGCCTGTCCGTGGCCAACAAATCGCCAGTCAATCGCCAGTCCGCGTCCAACCCGGCAGGGGGCGGCGATATCCGCGGCCTCGGCGAGACATTTCAGCCGGACCTGAACTCGGGCGTGGGCAACTACCGGATTCCGCTCGACCTCCTGCCCGGCATCCGTAATTTCCAGCCCAGCCTGGCACTTGGCTACAGCACGGGGGCTGGCAGCAGTCCCTGGGGCCTCGGCTGGTCGCTGCCTTTTGCCGCCATCAGCCGCCGCACTTTCCGGGGAGTACCATCCTACAGGGATGACGACACATTCCTTTTCGCCGGGCAGGCGGAACTTTTCCCCGTGGGTACGGATGACACAGGTGGCGCGGTCGCATTTCGCGCCTCCGTCGAGAACGGGTTCGAACAGTTCAATCGTACGGCCTCTGGATGGGAGGTCACGGAAAAATCCGGCGTGCGCCATACCTTCGGCACCACGCCTGCGAGCCGCATCGAGTTCGACGACAACGGCGCCACGCGGATATTCGCATGGCTGGTGGAGCGCACGGAAGATACGACTGGAAACTCGATAACCTACCAGTACCGCACAGAAGGGGAGCAGCGCTACATCGAAGAAATCCGCTACGCCGTCTATGTGGTCCGCTTCGAATACGAGAACCGGCCGGACGCGTTCTCGGAATTCCGCAGCGGTTTCGAACTGCGCACCGGCCTGCGCTGCTCGCGCATCACGCTGCATGTCGAGCCGCTGGGACCGGCCGCTGTCCGCACCTGGACACTGGCATACGATGCGGCGCCCCTGTCCGGCCTGTCGCTGCTGCGCTCGGTCACCTTCTCCGGTCACGATCCGGAAACGGGAGCGTCCGCCTCGCTTCCGCCGCTCCGGTTTTCCTACACGGAATTCACGCCCTCCAGTCGCCGATTGAGAAAATTCGCGGCCGGCCCCGGTGCCGCGCCTCCCGGGCTCGACCAGCCGAATCTGGAGCTGATCGATCTGGAGGGCAGGGGGCTGCCCGGCATCCTCTCGATCGAAAATGGCATGGCGCGCTACTGGTCCAACAGGGGCGGACTCGAATGGGCCCCGCCCCGGTCCCTGCCGCAGTTCCCCGCGGTTTTTTCCACGAGTGAAGACCGCGTGCAGTTTGCCGATATGGATGGAAACGGCGCGGCGGATGTGCTTGTCGGCAGCGGAACGCTGAGCGGCTTCTACCGCAACGAGGGCAGTGCCGCCTCGGGAGAACTCGGCGGATTCCGCGGGTTCAACCATTATGTGCAGTCGCCGCAGCTTGCGTTCGAAACCGGCGGATTGCAGCTGATGGATGTCAATGGGGACGGGCTGGTCGACGCGGTGCACGATGGCCGCACCGGGCTCCAGGTGTACGACAATCTGGGTTCGGCAGGCTGGGAACCGCCGCGGCTGGTGCCCAGGGACGATCTGTCCACGCCGGTGCCGAACCTGTCCTCCGGCGACCCGCGCGTCCGTCTTGCCGACATGAACGGCGACGGATTGCCGGATGTGGTGCTGTTCAGCAGCGGCTATTTCGAGTACTGGCCCTCGCGCGGTGGAGGGCATTTCTCCGAATCGCGCAGGATGACCGGCGCACCGAGATTCGCCTATCCGTTCGATCCCGCCCGCGTGTTCATCACCGACATCAACGGCGACGGCCTGGCCGATGTGGTCCATGTCGGCTTCGATGAGATCACGTACTGGATCAATCAGTCGGGGAGCGCGTTCAGTGCCCCCCAGACCATACGCTACACGCCGCCCACCTCACGCGCCGATACCCTGCGGATCGCGGACATGAGCGGAACGGGAACGGCGGGCGTGCTGTGGACCACCCCTTATCCGGATTATCGCTACCTCGACTTTACCGGCGATGCGAAGCCCGGCCTGCTTGCGCGCATTGATAACGGTCTGGGCCGTGTCACCACCATCGAGTACGCGACGTCGACCACCGAAGCCATGCGCGACCGGGAACAGGGGGAACCATGGGCATCGTTCCTGCCTTTTCCCGTCCAGGTGGTGTCCGCCGTCATCGTGGACGACTCGGTGAGCGGCCTGCATAATATCACCCGCTACCGCTACCACGAGGGACACTACGACGGCTATCGCCGTGAATTCGACGGGTTCGGCCGCTCGGAACAGATCGAGGAAGGCGATGATTCGATTCCTTCGTGCCGCACGGTCTTCCACTACCATACCGAGGCATCCGGGCGGCCGTCCGAACCTGATCCCGATCTGCGCCGCAGCCTGAAACGCAAGCTTTTCCGGGTGGAAGTCTTCGGGGAAGACGAGAGTCCGCTGGCATCGGCTCCCTACCGGGTGGAAGAAAGCCGCTGGGTGGTGCGGGTCGAGCAGACTTTGCCGGACGACCGTCGCGTCCTGTTCCCCCATATCGAAGAGACGACTATCTCGACATTTGAGCGCCAGGTGGTGGCGCGCATCGAACGCCGCCTTTTTTCGTTCGATGCGTCCGGCAATGTCACCCGCGAGGAGCGCCAGGGAGAAGGAGAGGAGGGCGCACCGCTGGTGACTGTCACCAGTGCCGAATACGGGCAGGACCCCGCCGGACGCGTGCGTGACCGGGTGTCGCGCATCGTCCAGCGCGGCGGTGCCGGCAGTCTGCTCAATGAAACCCGCAATTATTACGACGGTCCCGCGTTCGAGGGGCTGCCACTCGGACAAGTCACGAACGGACTGCTCACGCGCACCGAAAACGTGGCGCTGCACAAAAGCGTGGCGGCATCCGTCTACGGCGCGCATGAGCCGGACTTTCCGGCACTGGGGTATCACGATGGCGAGGATCAGGATGGCGCGCCCGCCTGGCTGTATAACCGGAAGCGCGTGAGCCTGGACGCGCGCGGCAACGTCGTGGTGAGCCGGGATGCGCGTGGAAACGATACCTCCTATGCATTCGACGAATTCGGCCTCTTTGCCGCGTCGATCACGGATGCGAAAGGCGTCGTCGCGGCCGTCGAGCACGACCTCCGGGTAGCACGGCCGCGGCGCATGGAAAACCCCAATGGCGGTGTCACCGAATCGCGTTACGATCCCTTGGCCCGTATTGCCCTGGTTGCCGCGCCGGGAGATACGCTCGCCAGTCCCACGGCGATCTATACGTATGAAACTGCCACATTGCCCGCGTTGCGCGCCACGCGCTACCGCGTGGTTTCGGGGGAGACCCGCACTGTCGCAGTCAATGAATATCTGGATGGAACCGGCGCCCTGTACCAGCGCCGCACCGAGCATGATGGCGACACGGTGTCCGTCAGCGGCCAGACGACGACCAATGCAAGGGGCAAGACAGCCGCGAAGTTTGAATCCTTCTATGCGGCAGGGCTGGCGTTCGAACCCTATGAGATGGCTCTCTCCGCTCCCCGCCACAGCTTCTTCTTCGACGCGCTGGGCCGGGCAGTCCGCACGATGCATCCCGATGGCGGCGTTTCCTCCGCGGCATACCGGCCCTTCGATACCGTGTTCTCGGAGGCGGGCGATAACGATCCGGATGCAACTGCCTCATTCAACACGCCACGGCGCGAAATCTACGATGCCTGGTATCGCCTCGTCGGGGTGGAAGAGCGTGACCAGAGTTCCGTCCGCCTGAGCCGCTACGAACTGGATGCCACCGGCCGCCTGCGACAGATCACCGATCCGCGCAGCCTGATTCTCAGCCGGATCACCCGGGACCTGACGGGACAGGAGATCTCGATCGAGCATATGGATGCGGGCCGGCGCCTGCTGGCGTACGATCCAGCCGGCAATCTGGCATTGCAGGTGGATGCCGCGGGGCGGACGATCAGCCGCACCTTCGACCAGCTGAATCGTATCCTCACGACGGCCTACGGAGGTGCGGAGCAGGAGCAGTACTTTTACGATACCGGAGCCGGTGCCAACCTTGCGGGACGACTGGCGCGCACGATCGATTCCGCGGGCGAAACCACCTACAGCTATGACGCGCGCGGCAATGTGATCGAGCGTTCACGCCTCGTTCCAGGCCAGACCGAGCCCCTTGTACTGAGCTACACCTTCGACCGCCTTGGCCGCATAAGCCACCTGACCTACCCCGATGGGACCGGCGTCGATTTCGAGCATTACTCGGGGTTTCTGCTGCGGCGCATTCCCGGCGTCGTGGAAGGAATCGATTATTCCGCCGCAGGCGTGCGCACGGGAATCGATTACTGGAACGAGGTGCGGACGGAGTACACCTATGATCCGGCCTCCCTGCGGCTGCGTGAAATACGCACCCATCGGCCTGGTACCGGCGACGTGTATTTTCACACACGCTACGAGATTGGCCGTACCGGCAACGTGGCGTCGATCCAGGATGCGCGCGCCGCCACGCCCGGCTTCCTGCGCACGCAGGGCTTCGGCTATGACGCGTTCGACAACCTGATCGCGGCTTCCAGTCCCGATCCGGCCGCGGGCTATTCGCACGTCTATGAATATGACGAAGCAGCCAATTTCATCCGCAATCCCATGATCAGCTCCAACCCGCTCACCTACGAAAACGGCGGCAACAGCAACCGGCTGAGCGGTCACCTGGATGGCGGCGTCAATCCTGTTGCCCTGTTCGGGTACGATCCAAATGGCAACGTCGTTTCCATGCCGGGCCGCGCATTGACATTCGACGCCAAGCAGCAGCTCGCGCGTGTACAGGTCGAAGGTGGCACGGATGCGGCATTTTTCTATGACCACAAAGGCGTGCTGAGCCGGCGTGAAGCGACCGCAGGCGGCTCGACCGAAACCACGCATTACATCGACAACCTGTTCGAACTGAAAAACGGTTCCGCCACACGCTGGATACTTGCCGGAGATTTGCCGGTCGCCTGTGTCTCGGATGGGGCAACGCTGTTCATCCATAACGATCATCTGGGCAGCGCCGTCATCCATACGGATGCAGGCGGGGCGCTTCTGACAGAAACCGCCTTTCATCCGTTCGGAAGCACGGCCATTGCGCCGTCCGGCACGCTTCCGCCCGCCTTCGCAACGAAGAAGCTCGACGCGGATATCGGCCTGTACTACTTCAACGCCCGCTGGTATTCCCCGGTGATGGGGCGTTTCATTTCGCCGGACCCGCTCTACCTGTATCAGCCGGAACAGGGGCTGCAGGAACCGAAACGGCTGAACCCTTATGCCTACGCCGGCAACAATCCGATACGCTACGTCGACCCCAGCGGGCTGGGTTTCTGGGACGTGCTGGGCGCGATCGTCATCGCCATTGCCGTGGTAGTGGCCGTCGTCGCCGTTTCAGTCCTGACTTTCGGCGTCGGAACGGCCATCGGCTTTGGCACCTTGCTGGCTTATGCGGCTGTGGCGGGACTGGCGGGCGCGGCCATCGGCGCGGTCGTGGGCGGCATTGCCTACGGCAGCTGGGAGGGGGCGCTGCGGGGCGCCCTGATCGGATTCACCGCAGGCGCGAATGCCATGATCGGCGGCATGATCTTCGGCCCGATCATCGGGGCGGCGCTGGGCATCATCACCTTCCTGTCGGTCATTCCGCCCGTGGCGAAGAGCGACGTCTACCAGGGCATACTGGGGTGGACCAGCTACCTGATGCCGATGAGCTGGCCGGGCCACGCCATCGGGCTCACCCTGTTCGCACTGAATGTCGTGGGCTACCTTGTAACCTTCGGCCAGGTGGATGCGCTGCGCATCCGCGACATGCAGGTCGACTGGAAAACGGGCAACATATTCACCGTGGGTGGATGGGTCGGCCAGCTGGACGGGCGCGCATTCAACTTTGGCGGATTCAGCTTCGTGAATACTGCCCGCTACGTCGGAGGGGAAATCATCCCGGCCACGTTCGAGCATGAATCCGGCCATATGCTGAGCAACGCGGCTTTCGGCTTCTTCCAGGCGACGCGCGTGTTCGAGGGGAACGGGTTGGACAGCTTCTGGGAACGCATCGCGGAAAGCAACGTTCCTTCGGGGCTGCGCGGAACCGACCCGGTCACCCCCGAACCCGACCGACCCAAGATTCCGCAATGGGGCTGACGATTGCCATTCCCCCTGCGCCCGGATCCCCAGTACCTGCACATGAAAGCGATATACACAACAAGGCCTTGTTGAAGCGTCCGCATTCCCAGCCAAAAGTCCATCCATGCGCAGGCGCAGCCTTTGTCTCGCATGGCGGCTTCTCCTGACGACGGATCGCATGGAAACCCCGGTTTGACGCCTCGTTGCTCTTCCGCCAGATCAAGTCGTCCCAAATGCCGTCTGGAAAGCCGGAGTGGCTCGATTGATGACATCCGCCATTCGGTTTTTGAGGAGAGGCGTCATCCGTACCAGCCGTGAACGCCCGTCCGACGGATTCCTGATTTCCTCCAGATAACCCTCGTCTATGGCGCGGCGTATATATTTCATTGCCGTTTGAGGACTTAATCCTTTCACAAGGCTATAAACATCAGTCTTCGGAACGGCACTTTCTCCTCTCAACCATAATTCGGTAAAAAGCCGGGAAAAATAGATATCGCTGAACCCGGTTTCCTGAAAAATGCTTACCCAGGCGTCGTCCAGCTCCCGCAGGGCAATCAGGAACCTTTTATTGGTTTCGTCCTGTTGGTCTTTATGATTGCCAGCCGTGGGATTTGATCCGATTTTTTTCAATTCATATCTCCCGCGTTATAGTCCCACTCAGTGCCCTTTCAAGGGGGAAAAACTTGATGGAATGAATTATACATATAAATTTATATATGGTTTTATATATAATTCTGATATAAAATTTCGGCCTCATTGTAATTTATCAAGGGGAATTCAGATATCGATATCTCCTCTTTCGCGAAAGAGGAGGAAGGGGGAGGGAGGCATCAGAAAACCCTAATCGGGAATACTTCGAAAACCGAGTCTCAAAGCCCTCCAAACTGCAGATCCCTCCAAGCTACTGATTTCATGTTTTATATGTGCAGCTCAGCCATACGCCCGCGGTGTGTATTGACCATTCTCATTGCGCTCCCGGCAGCCTTACTCGCCGCATGCAATACGGGACCCGCCCCGGTCCAACCACCTCCGCCCGATGTCACGGTTGCGGGCGTGCTGTCGCGCCCGGTGCAGGCATGGGACGAATTCAATGGCCGCGTCCGCGCGGTCCCCACTGTCGAACTGCGTCCCCGCGTCAGCGGCTACATTGATCGGGTTGCCTATAAGGAGGGGAACGAGGTCCAGCCCGGGGACCTGCTCTTTGTCATCGATCCCCGCCCGTACCGCCATGCATTCCTGAGCGCCCAGGCGCAACTGGAACGCGCCCGGGCGGCCGCGAATCTTGCGCGAAGCAGAATGGAGCACGCGCAAGCGCTGTTCACGGCACAGGCGATGTCGCGCGAGGAGTTCACCGGCAGGCAGACGGAACTGAGCCGGACCGCCGCCGAGGTGAACGCGGCGGAAGCCGCTGTCGCCACCGCCAGGCTCAACCTCGGCTTTACCGAGGTCCGGGCCCCGATCGCAGGCCGCGCGGGCCGCGCATACCTGACGGCCGGCAACCTTGCCCAGGCCGACCAGTCCATCCTGACCACCCTGGTCTCCCAGGATCCGATGTACGTGTACTTCGACTGCGATGAGCACAGCTTCCTGCGCTACAAGGAAATCGCCCGCAGGAACGAGCGCCAGCGCGATGTCTACCCGGTCCGCATCCGGCTGGCCAATGACATCGGCTTTCCGCACCACGGCACCGTGGATTTCTTCGACAACCAGCTCAATCCTGCAACCGGGACGATTCGCGTGCGTGCCGTGGTGGCGAATGCCGACCGCATCCTCACGCCCGGCCTGCACGCCCGCGTGCAGCTGCAGGGCGGCGATGCGCTGCAGGCGCTCCTGATCGACGACAAGGCCGTCCTGACCGACCAGGACCGCAAGTATGTCTATGTGCTGGGCGAGGGCAACAGGGCGCTGCGCAGGGACATCACCCTGGGACGCGAAGCCGATGGGCTGCGCATCGTGCAGTCCGGCCTTGAGGCGGCGGACAAGGTCATCGTCAGCGGCACGCAGAAAATCCTTCAGGAAGGCATGATCGTGACGCCGGAGCACGTCGGCATGGAGACGCGGGCGACCGTTCTCCCCCTGCCCCTTCCGGACCAGGGGGGAGCAGGGGAATAAAAGCCCCATGCAACCTGCATTGCGCAACAATAAGCTATAAAAGTACTGATCACGCTGAGTAAACCGACAAGTTAATGTGTGTATGATTACACACTTGAAAAGCGCAGACATAATAGAACGGCTGGAAAGTGAGGGATGGGTTCTGGATCGTGTCAAAGGATCACACCACCATTTCAGGCACCCTTCTCTGGCTGGCCGTGTCACGGTTCCCCATCCTCGCGCGGACCTGCCTGCCGAAACATTGCGCAATATCTATCGGCAGGCTGGCTGGAAATGGAGATAAGTCATGAAATTCGTTTTAGCGCTGCATACCGATAATGGCGTGAGTTACGGCGTCACGGTTCCCGATCTTCCGGGCTGCTTTTCCGGGGGAGATACGCTCGATGAGGCCATCGAGATGGCGCGTGAAGCAATCGACCTGCATTGTGAAAGACTCTTCGAGGGGGGGCTCGATATTCCAGCCCCGCACTTGTTATCCGAACATCTGGCCAATGCGGATCTGGCCCATGCGATATGGGCAATCGTGGAAGTGGATGTAACGAAATATCTTTCCAAACCGGTCCGGATAAATATCTCTTTGCCCGAAGGATTGATACGCGACATTGACGACTACGCGCGCGCTCATCACCTGACGCGGTCGGGTTTCCTGGCCAAGGCTGCGCAGGAAGCGATGAAGGAGTAAGCAGGGTATCCGTGCAGCGGTCAGGTAGTTTCAGAAAGAAAATTTCCGGGTTGTTGAAAAAACCAGGTCTCCAATACCAGGCGGAATAAGAAACGGTCATGGATTTTTCCAGATTCTTCATCGACCGTCCCATCTTCGCGATCGTCCTTTCGATCGTCATTTTCGCGGCGGGACTGATCGCCATCCCGCTGCTGCCCGCGGGGGAGTACCCGGAAGTGGTGCCGCCCAGCGTTGTGGTGCGCGCCATGTACCACGGCGCCAATCCCAGGGAGATCGCGGATTCGATCGCCGTTCCGCTGGAAGAGGCGATCAATGCCGTCGAAGGCATCATGTACATGAAATCCGTCGCGGGTTCCGACGGCAGCCTGCAGGTGACCGTCACTTTCCTGCCTGGCATCGATCCCGATACCGCGGCAGTGCGCGTGCAGAACCGCGTCGCCCAGGCCTTGTCCCGCCTGCCGGCCGACGTGCGCCAGTACGGCGTCACCACGCAGAAGCAATCCCCCACCCCGCTGATGTTCGTGAGCCTGTCTTCGCCCGACAATCGCTACGATGGCATCTACCTGCGCAACTACCTGACCCTGCATGTCAAGGACAAGCTCTCGCGCCTGAAAGGTGTCGGCAATGTCGTGCTGTACGGGGAAGGGGACTACGCAATGCGCCTGTGGCTGAACCCGCATGAGCTTGCCATACGCGGGCTGACTGCCGGCGACGTGGTCAATGCCGTCCGCGAGCAGAATGTCCAGGTATCCGCCGGCCAGCTGGGGGCCGAGCCGTCGCCCAAAAGCTCGGATTTTCTCATCCCGATCAACGTGCGCGGGCGGCTGCGCAGCGAGCAGGAGTTCGGCGACATCGTGCTCAAGAGCGGCGATGACGGCCAGCTGGTCCGCCTGTCGGACGTGGGGCGCGCCGAGCTGGGCTCCAGCGATTACACGCTGCACGCCATGATCAATGAAAAGAACGGCGCCAGCGCGGGCATTTTCCTCACCCCCAGCGCAAACTCGCTGGAAGTGGCCAAGGCGGTCTATGCCAAGTTCGAGGAGCTTTCGGCCGATTTCCCGGAAGGCGTGACCTACCGCATCGTGTGGGACCCCACCGTGTTCGTGCGGGAATCCATCCGAGCAGTGGGCAAGACCCTGGTCGAAGCGGTGTTCCTGGTCGTGCTGGTGGTGATTCTCTTCCTGCAGACGTGGCGCGCCTCCATCATCCCCCTGATCGCGGTGCCGGTCTCGATTGTCGGCACGTTTGCCTGGCTGTACCTGCTCGGATATTCCATCAATACGCTGACGCTGTTCGGGCTGGTGCTGGCGGTCGGCATCGTGGTCGACGACGCCATCGTCGTGGTGGAGAACGTCGAGCGCAACATCGAGGAAGGCCTGAGCCCCCTCGCGGCAGCCCACCAGGCGATGAAGGAAGTCTCCGGCCCGATCATCGCCATCGCGCTGGTGCTGTGCGCCGTGTTCGTGCCCATGGCGTTCCTGAGCGGCGTGACGGGGGAATTCTACAAGCAGTTTGCCGTCACCATCGCCATCTCCACCGTCATCTCCGCGGTCAATTCGCTCACGCTGTCGCCAGCCCTGGCCGCGAAGCTGCTCAGAAGGCACGATGCGCCGAAGGATGCGCTCACGCGCCTGCTGGAGCGCATGCTGGGGTGGCTGTTCCGCCCGTTCAACCGGCTGTTCCTCCGCAGTTCGCACGTGTACCAGAACGCGGTGGCCCGGACGCTGGGGCGCCGCGGCGTCGTGTTCGCCGTCTACGCGGGGCTGCTGCTGGCGACCACCCTGCTGTTTTATGTCGTCCCGACCGGCTTCATCCCGAACCAGGACAAGCTCTACCTCTTCGCGGGGGCCAAACTGCCGGAGGGCGCTTCGCTTTCCCGCACGGACGCGGTCACGCGCCAGCTGAACAGGATCGCCAGCACGATCGAAGGCGTGGAAATGACCGAAAGCTACGTGGGCATGAATGCCCTGCAGTCCGTCAACACGCCCAACCAGACCACGTCCTACATCATCCTCAAGCCTTTCGACCAGCGCCAGCGTTCGGCGGAATCCATCACCGCCGAACTGAACGCGAGGCTATCGGAGGTGAAGGACGGGCAGGCCTATGCCTTGCTGCCTCCGCCCATCCAGGGGCTGGGCAACGGCTCGGGCTATTCGCTCTATCTGGTCGACCGGGGCGGCCTGGGGTATGGCGCGCTGCAGAACGCAACGACCCGGTTCCAGAATGCGATCGCGCAGACGCCCGGCATGACTTTTCCTGTCAGCTCATACCAGGCCAACATCCCGCAGCTCGAAGTCAAGGTGGACCGGACCAAAGCCATCGCGCAGGGGGTATTCCTGACCGATCTCTTCAGCACCCTGCAGATCTACCTCGGCTCCATCTATATCAACGACTTCAACCTGTTCGGCCGGGTCTACCGGGTGATGGCCCAGGCGGACTCGGCCTTCCGCCAGAAGATCGATGACATCGGCAACCTGTACACCCGCAACATGGAGGGCGAGATGGTTCCGCTGGCCTCGATGGTGACGGTGGAGCATACCTTCGGCCCGGACCCGGTCAT
>CAYXQR010000049.1:0-27598 GCA_964466955.1 uncultured Nitrosospira sp. | reverse complement strand
CCGGCCTCCTTCGGCAGTCGGGAACCTCTTGTCAACCGCTGCCGGACAGGGGAAAATTCCGCGGCTGTACGTCACTGTCGGGGGATGGCTACGTTTTTCAGCTCTGTCATTTGCCTGGATGGGCTCATGGGCAGACTGGCCCAAGACGCGACAGCAACATTATCCCGCTTTTTTGCGGAAAAGCAGAGTTTCATATTACGGAGTGATCCTTGCACATACATATTCTCGGCATTTGCGGAACATTCATGGGCGGCATTGCGGTCATTGCCCGTCAGGCCGGGCATAAGGTGACCGGGTGCGACGCGGGCGTCTATCCTCCCATGAGCACGCAGCTCAGCTCACAGGGGATCGAACTGATCGAGGGGTTTTCGCCGGATCAGCTCCGCTTGAATCCCGACCTGTTCGTTATCGGGAATGTCGTGACGCGAGGCAATCCGTTGATCGAGGAAATTCTCAACCGCAACCTGCCTTACATTTCCGGGCCCCAGTGGCTATCGGAGAATATTCTGCGGGACAAATGGGTGCTCGCCGTCGCTGGAACGCATGGCAAGACGACGACGAGTTCCATGCTGGCGTGGATACTCGAATATGCCGGACTGGAGCCAGGGTTTCTGATAGGGGGGATACCGGAGAACTTCGGGCTTTCAGCCAGACTTGGGAATTCCGGCTTTTTCGTGATCGAAGCGGACGAATATGACAGCGCGTTTTTCGACAAGCGCTCCAAATTTGTTCATTTTCGTCCTCGTACCGCGATCATCAATAACCTCGAGTTCGATCATGCCGACATTTTTCCTGATCTTGGCGCGATCGAGCAGCAGTTTCATCATCTCATCCGCACGGTTCCAGGCAATGGCCTGATTATTGCGAATGGTCGGGAAGAAAGCGTCGAGCGCATGCTGGCTCGCGGCTGCTGGACTGAGGTGGAACGAATTGGAGTGGAAAACGGATGGGTGGCGTATTCACCAGCCCTCGGCGAGATAGCCATATCATTTCGCCGTGAATTTCAGGGAAAGTTGCAGTGGACGTTGCAGGGTGAGCATAATCGAATGAACGCGCTTGCGGCCCTGGCTGGCGGTCGTCATGCCGGCGTACCCGTGACCACAGGAATCGAGGCGCTGGGGCAGTTCCGGAATGTCAAACGACGAATGGAGGTACGTGGTGTTGCCAGAGGGGTAACCATCTACGATGATTTTGCGCACCATCCCACCGCCATTCGTACCACGCTTGCAGGATTGCGCAGCGAAGTCGGGAGCAGCCGCATTATTGCCGTACTGGAGCCTCGCTCCAACACGATGAAAATGGGGGTTTGGAAAGATAACCTGGCGGACAGTCTCAAGATCGCGGATAAGGTATTTTGCTACACTGCCAACCTGGGTTGGGATGTCGGGAACGTACTGGCTTCGCTGGGAGCCATGGCGAGGAGCATTGATGACCTTGAGGTTCTGGTAGCGACGATAGCTGGCATGGTTCGCTCGGGCGACCACGTGCTCATCATGAGCAACGGAGGTTTCGGCGGTATCCATGAAAAGCTTCTCGACGCACTGGAAGACCCGGTAACAGAGTCAGTGCAGGAGTAATGTTCGGCAAACCTCGATGCAGAACATTGAATCTGCAAGCGGCTACTACAGTTCTTTTCCTGATGCGCAATTCGAACTGATCCACCGTCCGCTGGTATCGGCATGCTCGCTGACGGGCCTGCCTTGCAGCGTGCCGCTGAAGGTTGTCCATCCCGAGAAAGTTTCAGGCGTTGTAAGCGTACCCTCCGCTCTTCCGTTGCCCTTTAACTCGGAGTGCTTGCAGACGAGGTCCATCTTGTAGCTGTTTTCTATCCGTATTCCGTTCTCGATGCTGCACCCGGCCTGGGAGGCATAAAAATAGGATGGAATTTCCTGTTCCGCCATTTGCTGTGTAATACAAATGCGGGAGGTTGCGGCTCCATCCTGGATTCGAGGAAGATCGAGGCCATACTGCCTGGCAATCTCCGTCAACTGCTGCATCTGATCCGGCGGTATTCTGGGTACCAGCGCAAGCAGCATCGAACTCGTGGTGATTTGCCACAATCCTGGACGTATACGATTCTCTGCTGCGCCTGCAACAGAGGATATCGAAATGACTGAAAACAAGGATAGAGACAGAAAAACTTTTTGCATCGACTCTCCAAAAAAAGCCACGCTTGACTTTCGAAGTTTACCTCATCCGCATGCTCAGACAGAGCGCCAGGATTGGATAGGGAGGATAGGGGTTGGTTCCTCATTTCAGGCGATGCAAATGCACTGCGTGGCCTGGAAATTCGCGACGAAGCAACGAGGATGACAATGAAAAAACTGAGCACGCAACATGTGATTCTGATGATCGTATTATTTCTGGTTTCCACCAGAGTCCCGGCTGAAATGGCGGGTGACCAACTTATCGCAGCTGCCGGGAGCGGGAATTCATCCCGGGTGAAATCGCTGCTTTCCACCGGAGTAGATGTCAACGCCAGGGGAGAGGAAGGTGCGACCGCGCTGATAACCGCGGCGCGGAATGGCTTTGACGAGATCGTGGAAATTCTTCTTAAAGCGAGAGCCGATATCGCTGCAAAGACTGTGAACGGGACGACTGCACTGATGCGCGCATCGCAAGGCGGGCATCGGAAGATAGTACAGCAATTGCTTGCCGTGCGAGCCGATCCGAATGCAAGAAGAAACGATGGGGTCACGGTATTGATGCAGGCTGCGCAGGAAGGGCAAAAGGAGATTGTTCAACTGCTGCTCGCCGCCGGCGCGCAAGCAGACGCGCGCCTGGACAATGGCGCCACCGCGCTGATGCTCGCGGCGCAAATCGGTCACGCTGGAGTGGCTCGGGTGCTGATCGCGGGCGGAGCCGACGTCAACTCCAAAGCGGGCAACGGTGCAACCGCGCTGATGCTTGCCTCAAAGTACCGCCATCAGGATCTGGTCAGGATACTCAAGGAAGCCGGGGCCCGATAAATGACTTGTCGGCAGGAATGTGCCGACAAGTTCTATCCACCCCTCTGAGCGCGAAAATGTGTTAACAGGCCCTGGTTGCAGCAGTCTTGGGCCCGGAAGCAGCGTGTTCCTGCTATGCCCATGAAAGATGGTACTCTTCAGGGAACGGCCCCGACTTGTAGTCGATCGGCGCTTTTGCCTGGATCTCTTGCCGCATCAGAACCTGGCGCACCATTTCCGGAATCATCTCCCGACCCACATAGCGGCCGAGACATTCATGGCTGCCGAAGCCAAAATGAAAATAGTTATACCAGTTGCGTTGCGGGATAAATTCGTCTGGCGACTCGAACGCACGCTCATCGAACATAGCGGAAAGGGTCACCGGCAGGACATGGGTGCCAGTTTTCAGCACCGTTGCGTGTCCTGTGCCCTTGGCTACCGTGTAATCGCTCGCGGTGGTGCGGAATAGATAGGGCGTAATTGGAACAAAACGCAGCGCTTCCCAGACGATTCCGTCGAACTCTGACGTTGCCTCCTGCCTGGCAGCGGTTTTTGCCTTGGCCAGCCATTCGGGCCGATCCAGCAGATACTGAAGCACCTGGGCGACCGCCTGAGAAGTCGTTTCGATCGCGCCGATCAGAAGGCCGCCGGCGTTGATTCCCAAGCGTTTGATATCGAATTTGAGTTGCTTGGGATAATCCGTCCGCAGCATCCGGGTCACGATATCGTCGTCCAGCCGTACGAGGGTTGAAAACGTCAGTTCCTCAGCCTTGACTTGCAATGTACGGCGCGCAATCAGTTCGACAATGAATACACCCAGCTTCTTCGACGTTTCATTGTGGCGATCGATAATATACTGTGATTTCTCAGGGGGAAGAAGGTCGAAAGGTTGATTGTGAAACGTGTCGACCTGATTCCAGTAAGACCATTCGATCAGATCAGCCCGTTTTGCCCCCGTCAGCCCAAAATATTCCCGCACCAGCGTGGCGGGCACCATGCGGCAGTACTTGCCGACTATCTCGATATTGCCATTGGCGGCATCCAGTATCTCTTTCGATACGTCAGCTATCATCGCGCGGACGGCAGGCAGATCGTCACGGCTCAGCATGCACTGCATCAGAGACTTTTCGCGGGTATGCAATGCGTCGTCGTCGTGCATCATCAGATAGTCGCCCATCTTGGGAACATAGGGCTGAACCGTGAAAACCTTGGGCATGTTCAGGACTTCCCTGACGTCATCGAACCGCGTGATCAAGGTAAATTTCGGCGTGATCAGAATGGGACGTTTTTCACGAAGCTCCTTGAAAAACGGAAGGGGTTCCGTATCGATCCAGCGGCGGGCCATATAAGGTTTTTCCGCCTCGCTGGCGGCGTCATACTGTTCCAGATAATTGGTCGTGCTCATCGTTGATATCCTTGTTTATATTGTCGGGATTGGCAGATGGAAAAATACTGTCAAAGCGTCTTCATGTACTCGACCAGATCGAGCCGATCTTCCCTGGATATGGGATACAGGCATTTATCCTTGATAGCGGGGTCATCATCCTTGATCGACGGGTCCGCGCACTTTGCCCGGGTTTCCTGATCCACGGGACCCCCGGATTCATCCGCAATGCGGCGGGCTCCATATTCATGACCTCCATTGTCGTTCCCTTTGGTATGTCGTCCAAGCTCATCATTCCACACCCCTTGGGTCTTGAAGACGAATCCTCCATATCCGCTGCTCTTGAAACCGACCTTGTCCGGGTCGAATTCACGCGAGCCCACTTCAAACTCATCCGGCCGATATTCACCGTTATCGGGATCGTTCGCACGCTTCTTTGGCAGCAGCAAATCGTAGAGAGTGGGTACGGACCCATTATGAAGGTAGGGTGCTGTCGCCCAGATTCCGTTCAGTGGGCGAGCCTTGTAGGAACTCAGGGAGGAAACAGGATTCGCGGTCGTATCGGGATCGTAGTCACCCCGTTTGATCGAAGATTTGATATTGTTGTCCCGAAAACCGGTCGCGAGGTTATAGGCCCACTCCCCCCACCGCTGGAAGAAATTTTTGTCGGGCTCCGGGTAGGCAACGACTCCTATGGTCGCCTTGGTGAGCAAGTTGGCAACGGGGGCGCGGCGATCCAGCAGCATGTCGCCTACTCCTCCGCCGGCTGAAACGTACAGATTGCGCTGTATGCCGGAGAATCCCAGGTAATTGATGCTGTTTTCGGCCATCTGCGGATCCGTGCCGACGTCCTTGGCCCTCGACATGTGCGCAACCACCCTCCTAGTGGGGTCGTCCCGCCTGATGTCGGCATGGCAGCTTACGCAGTGCTTGTTGAACAGCGATTTCCCATTCTCGATCCGTGTTCTGTCGATAGGCGGGAAAATATTCTCCGGCCATAAGGGCGACTGAAGACTCAATAGTCGCGCTTCAATGCGGCGCAAGTTCATTACGTTGACAGAGGAGTCATAGCTGACATGCCTGCTGAAAAGTCCCTGCCCCGTTATGAAGGCCGGCAGCGAAAATCCTTCCCTCTCTGTCCAGTCCAGCGTGCCGAAAACACCAATGGCTTCGCCCGCGTTGCGCGCAATAGCTTTCAGACCCGCATTTTCAGTGAGGCCATTCCATTGTACGTAATCATGCTGGGGCGTATCCCATAAAAAAGGATAGCTCACCGGTGCGTTGGGTGGATTGAACAGCTTCTTTCTCAGGCGCCCAAGCGATTCCCAGTCCCTGTTCTTATTCAACACAGCCACCACATTTCCCAGTATGCGGTCGCGCTGTTCACCGCTCAGGACTCCGTCACCATCTCCCAGAATCTCCTCCAGTTCCTCGTCCGGAATGACCCCTTTCTTGATGATCCGCGGATCGGTCAGGACTTCCCTGAGTACTTCCACGTTGAGCACATGTTCCAGGACGCGATTGTAGATGCGGCCGAAAGCATCCAGACGCGCATAACCGTAATGGGTGGGGCTGTAGTTGATGGTGATGTAATTGGCGAGCCGTTCGCTATATTTTTTGAGGTCGGCCAGTACGTCCGCTTCGGTTTGATAATTTCCGCGAGCCAGCACGTTTTGCACGAAACGTGCCTTCACCTGGTCATTTTCAAGTGTGGCTTTCAAGGCGCGAACGATGTCAGCCATGAATGTTTCCATATCGGCGCCCGCCGGTCCGCCATCTATACGTATTCCTTTGCCTTTATAGTTTATCTGTGCCGTGTGGCACGCTGCGCAGGTAAAGCCGACATAATCCTTTCCCTTGTACGTATCCTTTGCGAAACCGACCGGCAGCGCATCCGGATTGCTGGAGGTGGCTTTCTGCGGAAGATACCGGTAACGGTTCATATTTTCGTTGGTGCGAAAAGGCTCTGTCTGATCCTTTTGCTCCAGTACCATGAAGAAATCGTAGGGCATCATGTCCGATCCCTGCGTCACGGTATAGAACCAGAGACTGTCGGATGGTTTCCAGTTCTGGCTCGGGAGATACTCGACCGTACTGAAGTGATCCCCGAAAATATCCTGCTTGACGGTTGTCGCTCCGCGATCCGGGTCAGTGTCGAGTGCCGCACAGGCGGGCAAAAGCAGGATGACTGCAAGCAGTAATGGGACAAAAAAAGTCCGTTGTTTCGGCCACACTTCAAGAACCTGTTCCACTGTAATCATCCCCTTCAAAAAATTATGCAGAAAACATGGTTTTTGAATCATTATAGACAATCCCCGCAGAATGTCGGGGCCGCTGTTCCCATCCTGAGCGAAGAATTCACTAGGCCGGATATATTCGGGGACGTTCCGCACGCCGAAGCAGAGACTCAGCAGCTTAACGGCTGATGGCGGAAAAACCGAAGCAGGGAAAAACTTTTGAGCAGAATCATGCTCTAATCCACGAATCCTGCTTTACATCGTTCCGGTACTGCATATTCAATCGCGCATCGAATGTTGTCGCAATAGCCGGGCTTACCCAGGTAAAGCAAGCTTCGCTCCGACTCGTCAAGGATGTGTTTCAAGCTATAATTCAGGGCGTTCAGTGCTGACGGCTGGCATTACCCTTTGCGTTCGTGAGTCTCGTATTTTTTCTCGTTTTGCCGCAAAAAATCAATTCATGAATGTTTTTTACGAAGAGGAAGGCACCTTCAAGGTGGGTGCGGTTCTCGCAGACAATACCACCTCGCTTCAGGTAGAAGCGCCTCATGGGAAACGGGCCAAGATAAAGGCAGCTGCCGTGTTGCTGCGGTTCGATGCGCCCTCCCTGACCGAGTTCATGGATGTTGCGCAGAAAACAGCCGAGGGTCTTGATCCAGGCTTCCTGTGGGAGTGCTGTGAGAGCGAGGCCGAATTCGCAAGCGACGCCCTGGCTGCCGATTATTTTGGGCATGCGGCTACCCCGGCAGAAGCGGCAGCGGTGTTGATCCGACTGCACAGCGCGCCAATGCATTTTTATAAAAAGGGTCGGGGACGTTACAAAGCTGCGCCCCCGAAAGCCTTGGAGGCGGCGCTTGCGAGCCAGGAAAAAAAGCGTCGGCAGGCAGAACAGCAGGCCCGTTATGTGGAATCCCTCAATGCGTTCCTGCTCCCGGAAGAATTCAAGCCGTCCCTTTTCAATCTGCTTTACCGGCCGGACAAGAACACGGTCGAATGGAAAGCACTCGACGCTGCCTGCCTTGCCAATAAACTGAGTGTCTCTCAGTTGTTGCAAAAATGTGGTGCGATCCCATCCACCCATGACTACCACCTCAATCGCTTTTTGCTGGAACATTTTCCGGAAGGGACCGATTTCGGGTCATTCGATCTTGGCGAGTTGCGCGACGTGCCCGACTTGCCGGTCGCGGAAGTAGAAGCTTTCAGCATCGATGATGTGGCCACCACTGAAATCGACGATGCTTTTTCGGTCACACCGTTGACGCTCGGCAGTGTTCGCATCGGTATTCATATCGCGGTGCCCACACTGGGGATTGCTCCAGGTTCGCAACTCGACGCACTGGCTGCGCAGCGACTTTCCACCGTATACCTTCCGGGCGGAAAGATCACCATGCTGCCTGAATCGGTGATTCAGCACTACACGCTCGGCGAGCGGCGGTTGCGGCCGGCACTTTCAATGTATCTCGATGTGGCCGATGATTCCACGGTGACCGGAATGACCAGCCGGATCGAGCAGATCAGTGTTTCCGCCAATCTCAGGCATGATGCCTTGGAAGGGTGTTTCAACGAATATGCCCTGGCGGCGGGTACGGTCGATCATCCTTTTGGCAAGGAATTGATGGCACTGTGGAAGTTCGCCTGCAAGATGGAAGCGCTGCGCGGCAAGACCAACGATACAAATAACGAGCGGATCGAATACAGCTTCAATGTAACTGACGACCGTATTGCCATCACTCCGCGTCGCAGGGGATCTCCGATTGATAAAGTAGTGTCCGAACTGATGATTTACGTGAATGCTGAATGGGGCAAGCAGCTTGCAGACGCGGGAGTGGCGGGCATCTATCGCAGCCAGGGCGGAGGCAAGGTGAGGATGAGCACTTCTCCGGCGCCGCACCAGGGTCTGGGGGTATCCCAGTATGCCTGGATCAGTTCGCCCATGCGGCGCTATGTCGATTTCATCAATCAGCGTCAACTGGTTGCACTATTGAGAGGTGAGACCCCGGCCTATACCCGGGAGAGCGAGAGCCTGCAGATGTTCATGCGTGATTTTGAATCGGCTTATGACGTCTACGGAGACTTTCAGCGCAGCATGGAGCGCTATTGGTGCCTGCGCTGGCTGTTGCAGGAAAACGTTGCCATAACCAGTGCGCAGGTATTGAGGGAGAATCTGGTGAAGCTGGACAATCTGCCTCTGGTTGCACGCGTATCCTCTTTACCCGAGGTGCCCTCGGAAACGGATATCGAAGTAGAAATTTCAAACGTCGACCTGCTTGAACTCACCTTCAACGCTAAATACCTGCGCAGGCTTCAACCCTGAATCACATCCGCGTGACGCAGCGGTTATTATTGTTTAAAATGCGCCGGATTGCCGGATAAGCTTCGAATAGCGGTTGTCCAGAATATCAAAGAGTTGCTCGGCATTTTTCTGAACTGTTCTCAACTGATTCCCAACCCGGTACAGTGAGCGCAACCCCGACCATATCCGAATTTGGCACCGCCAGTCATCCTCGCTGGAGGATAAATTCCGTCTCGCGTCTCAATATGGCAATCGGCCTGTCGGCCATTGCTCACGCAGCCGCGCTGCTTGGTGTCGCCGTCAACATGCCGCTGTCCGGCATCGAGACAGCCGGATCTCCGTTAGAAGTTATATTGGTCAACAACCGCCCGGTGCCTCAGTCGCCCGAGCCTGCTGCACCTGCGCCGATAAAAACTACTGACCCGGACATTGACACTGGCGAAAAAAGCCGGCCCGTCAGGGAGAGATCGTCGAAAGTTGCTGCCAGGTCAGGCCCTGGTCGTTCAGGGGAGGCGCTTTCGGCCTCCTCCCCAGCCAAGATGGCGGAGACGCGATCGCTTCAACCTGAAGCGGACCAGTCGGCAACGCCGGCTGAAAGCACTCCTGATCAGGATATCTCCCAGCCGGACACGCCTTTCAGTGAGCATGAATCGGACTGGAATAACAGCGGGGGGCGCAGTACGATGGGTTTGGTACAGCGCAGCCTGGAGATCGCTCGTCTGCAGGCCCAGACTGTCCAAAACGTAGCATATAAGCAGCCGCTCAAACGCAAGTTCATCGGCACCCGTACTCAGGACTACCGCTTTGCTCGCTACGTCGAAGACTGGCGCCTCAAAGTGGAGCGGATCGGGAACCTCAACTATCCTGAAGCCGCAAAGCGGGAACAGTTATACGGTAAGCTGCAGCTTACCGTCGGAATCAGATCGGATGGCAGCCTTGAATCGATCGACATAAACCGTCCGTCCGGGAAAAGAGTTCTGGATGAGGCGGCGGTGCGCATCGTCAAGCTTGCCGGGCAGAATGGCTTCGCACCTTTTCCTGACGACATCGTCCGGGAAATCGATATCCTGCACATTACTCGAACCTGGGTATTCACCCGAGCAGACGAGCTGACTAGTGAATAGTCGCTGTCGTTCGCGGGTCCGGGCGGTTTCTTATTCCCTTGGCCGGCATGACTGACCTTTACGCCGTCATCGGCAATCCTGTTGCTCATAGCAGGTCGCCTTTCATTCATAGCGAGTTTGCAAGGCAGGCGGGACAGGATATGTCATACGAGGCCCTGCTGGCTCCGATGGATGCTTTCGTTCAAACAGTTGCGGGCTTCAGGCGGCGCGGCGGCAAGGGGGCCAACGTCACCATTCCGTTCAAACTTGCAGCCTGCATCATGGCGGACCGGCTGACCGAACGGGCTGAAGCTGCGCAGGCGGTCAATACGCTGGTGTTCAATACAGAGGGAATTCTTGGCGACAATACGGATGGTGCAGGGCTTGTGCGTGACATCGTGGTCAACCGGAATTACTCGGTCGAAGGCAAGCGAGTCCTGCTGATGGGAGCCGGGGGCGCCGCTCGGGGCGTCGTGCTTCCACTGCTGGAACAGAAGCCTGCCATCGTGACGGTGGTCAACCGGACGCGGCAAAAGGCATATGAGTTGCAACGGCAATTTTCTTCATATGGAAGCATCGACTCGGCTGATTACGCGGAACTCGGTGGAGAGAAATTCGATCTCGTCATCAATGCGACCTCAGCCAGTCTCCAGCAGGAAGTGCCGGCGCTGCGGGAAGAGGTTTTCGCTCCGGGAGCGCTGGCCTACGACATGATGTATGCGGATCGTCCGACCCCCTTCCTGAAGTTTGCAGAACGGAACGGTGCCGCAAGGCTGGCCGATGGCATCGGCATGCTGGTGGAGCAGGCGGCCGAATCGTTTTTCCTGTGGCGCGGCATACGGCCCGAAACGGCGCCCGTCATTACATTGCTCAGACCGCTTATCCCTGGGCGGAAGCCCTAATCGCCAAGCGGTCGCATGAGAAAATTTTTGACCCGCTGGTTCTGGCGCCTCACGTTGTTTCTCGTTTTCATAATCCTGACCTATCAAGGTTGGATTTTTAGCCATGTGGTTTATTGGAATCACTACAACCCTT
The DNA here is from genome assembly GCA_964466955.1 of uncultured Nitrosospira sp. Lineage (GTDB taxonomy): Bacteria > Pseudomonadota > Gammaproteobacteria > Burkholderiales > Nitrosomonadaceae > Nitrosospira. The sequence continues at coordinate 16,598 of CAYXQR010000049.1, read as the reverse complement.
CTTCCAGTGCCTTCATGCGAGAGCAACTGGAAGCGCTGCGACAGAAGGGTGAGGCGACGAAAATACGCACGCAATGGGTGCCATATGAGCAGATTTCACCGCATCTCAAGCGGGCTGTCATCGCTGCCGAAGATGGCAAATTTACGAAGCACGAAGGATTTGATTTCGATGCCATTCACTATGCGCATCAGAAAAACCTGAAAATGGGCAGGCTGGTTGCGGGCGGCTCCACCATCACGCAGCAGCTTGCGAAAAATCTGTTTCTTTCCGGTGAAAAAACCCCGTGGCGGAAGCTCCAGGAAGTTTTCATCACTCTGATGCTGGAAAAAGTGATGTCTAAGCGCCGTATCCTGGAAATTTATCTGAATGTGATTGAATGGGGCCATGGGGTCTTCGGTGCCGAAGCTGCGGCCCGGCACTACTACGGCATTTCTGCCGCCTCGATCACGGCGAAGCAGGCTGCCCGGCTTGCCGCCATAATCCCAAATCCACGCTTCTACGACGCGCAGCGCCATACAACCCGGTTATCCCGGAAAAGCGGCGTTATTCTGGGTCGCATGGCATCTGCAAAAATTCCCTGATCAGCGCATTATCGAAATTTAACGCGCTGTCTGTGATGCAATTTTGTATTCATGGTGTCGCCTGTCATAATATTTCGCCAATTACCTTACAATTCCGTAATCCCGCCCGGCGAATCTGCCATGACCAATACGACCGATCTCCGGGAAACCGAAAACCTGCAAGAGAAGTTACAGCGGGTCATCCATTTGCTGCACGAGCACAAACTGGCGGAAACGCTCGTGCAATCGCAAGCCATACCGAGGCAGGAATTTCTGGAAGGCTGGGCGCATGGAGGCGATCTTGCCGAGTTGCAGGAACTTCTTGACGAGCTTCATCCTGCGGATGTAGCTCATATACTGGAGGCTCTGCCGCGCGAAGATCGCCGCCTGATCTGGGAGCTGGTCAAGGCGGAGCGGGACGGCGAGATTCTCCTGCAAGTTTCGGATGCCGTCCGCGAAACGCTGATTGCCTCCATGGACAGCGACGAGATGCGGGCTGCGGCAGAGCAGCTCGATGCCGACGAAATTGCCGACATTGCCTCTGATCTTCCGCTTGATGTTCTCGAAGATGTGTTTCAGTCCCTCCCGATGGAGGAACGCCAGAAGTTACGTGCCGCCATGTCATATCCCGACGATGCGGTGGGTGCGCTGATGGATTTCGAAGTAGTGACCGTTCGCGAGAATGTAACCCTGGAGGTGGTGCTGCGCTATCTGCGGCGCCTGAATGAATTGCCAGATCATACCGACCTGTTATTCGTAGTGGATCGGGATGAATATCTGAAGGGTGTATTGCCGCTGCACCGGCTGCTGGTGAGCGATCCCTGTATGGAGGTGAGCGCGGTGATGTCCAAGCCAATGGTGGCGTTCTATCCTAACGAGCGAGCCCATCAGGCGGCGCAGGCGTTCGAGCGGTATGATCTGGTTTCGGCCGCTGTGATCAATGCCGACAGCAAGCTGGTAGGACGTGTCACAGTAAACGCTGTGATGGACTTCATTCGGGAGGAGTCCTCCAGCGAAGCGCTGAACCTGGGTGGCCTGCAACAGGAAGAAGATTTGTTTGCGCCTGTATGGAGCAGTCTGAAAAACCGCTGGACCTGGCTGGCGATCAATCTCATCACCGCTTTCATCGCGTCGCGCGTGATTGGTTTGTTTGAGAACTCGATCGAGAAACTGGTTGCACTCGCCGCGCTGATGCCGATTATCGCCGGCATCGGTGGCAATTCCGGCAATCAGACCATTACCATGATCGTGCGCGCGCTTGCTTTGGGTCAGCTTAATCCGAACAATGCGCGCAGGCTGCTTGTCAAGGAAATCGGCGTAAGCGCCGTGAACGGCCTGATATGGGGCAGCGTCGTGGGTGCGTTCGCCTACATCATCTATCGCAGCGTATCGCTCAGCCTCGTGATGACAATGGCAATGATGCTGAATCTGATACTCGCGGCGCTGGCAGGCGTATTCATTCCGATAACGCTTTACAAGCTGGGCCGAGATCCTGCCGCCGGCTCCAGCGTGTTGATAACCGCCATCACGGACAGCGGCGGTTTTTTCATTTTCTTGGGACTGGCCACAATTTTTCTGGTGTAACAGTTAGATGCTGCTCGTGAGGCCATGAAAGCGGCAGTCCAGTTACTGGCAAGGGATGTGAAGCAACGGGGTGGATAGTCCGAAGTAAGTACCTGTGACAAATTGCCGCGCGACAATTTGTCACATTCCCCAAGCGATCAGAATCGATTATTCTGCTCGCAGACATTCTCCTTGGGATAGAAGATTATCTCTCCGCGGGGGTGTCTGTTTCATCTGTAAGCGGTTTAACGTATCGTTCCTTATCATTCAGGATTCATAGTGCCTCCCCAAGGCACGATGAATCCTTCTTTTTTCAGATCAGGCCTGTATCATTGCAGGGCTCGTTTAAATTTCCCTTTCGCGCCTTTGTTTTTGCTTGTGGAGTTCTAAAGGTAGCGAAATGTTCAGTGCTATGGGGCTGGAGTGAGCAAAAATCTCTCCTGGGACGCCTGCGTTCTTCGCCCTTTCAGGGAAGCATTTTTTCGCCAGCAATCAACTGGTCGATCGATTCGCGCTCCCGGACGAGGTGTACGCTTTTGTCGTTCACCATCACTTCGGCGGCGCGTGGGCGTGAATTATAGTTCGAGCTCATGCTCATGCCATATGCGCCGGCCGACATGACAGCGAGCAGATCTCGTTGCCGGATCGCGAGGCTGCGATCATGCCCGAGAAAGTCCCCTGTTTCGCACACGGGACCGACGACTTGATAGGTTCTGGCCGAAGCACCTGCTCTGGCGACAACCGGAAGAATTTCGTGGTAAGCCTGATATAGCGCGGGACGCATCAGGTCATTCATTGCCGCGTCCACAATGGCGAAATGCCGATGCGGCGTATGTTTGAGGTATTCAACCCGCGTAAGAAGTAATCCGGCATTTCCTGTCAGCGCGCGACCCGGTTCGATGAGGATGCGCTGCTTGCGCTGCCCCACCTTTTGACATAATGCACGGACATAGTCGCTCGCAGTTGGCGGTTTCTCTCCGGAATAGCGAATCCCCAATCCGCCACCGAAATCGAGGTGACCGATCTGCAGACCTGATGCTTCAAGACGGTCAAGCAATCCCAGCATTTTTTCAACGGCTTCAGCAAAGGGGTCGAGTTCCGTTAGCTGTGAGCCAATATGGCAGTCCAGTCCGCTGATGAGAATATTCGGGAATTGTCGGCAGGCGGCATAGAGCGACTCCGCCTCATCGAAGGGAATCCCGAATTTGTTTTCCTTGAGCCCAGTGGAAATATAGGGGTGGGTTTTCGCGTCCACGTCTGGGTTTACCCGCAGACTTACCGGCGCGCTCTTTCTCATTTCTCCGGCAACCTGGTCCAGGAGCCTCAATTCCGCTTCCGATTCCACATTGAAGCACAAGATGCCTGCGGCAAGCGCTGCCTGCATCTCTTCAGCCTGCTTGCCCACTCCTGAAAAGACGATTTTTTGCGGATCCCCTCCCGCTTTCAGTACCCGGTGTAGCTCTCCTCCGGAAACAACGTCGAAGCCGCTTCCCAAGCGGGTAAACAGATCGAGTATCGCCAGGTTTGAATTTGCCTTGACCGCGTAGCATAGCAGGTGATCGCGGCCAGCAAAGGCCATATCGAATTCACTGTAGGCGGCGGTCAGCGCTGCCCGCGAGTAAACGTAACAGGGGGTGCCGAATTCCTGAGCTATGTCAGCCAGTTCGACCGCTTCCGCGCAAAGTCGGTTGTCGCGATAGCTAAAATATGGAAAACCGCTCAATTTCTCTCATCAGTTTAAAGATTGATCCGGTTGATTCGGCTGGTCTCGCCTTTCTGGCTGCTCCTGTTGTTCCTGCTGTTTTTGCGGTTGAGAAGGTTCCTGGGGTAGATACAGAGGGGCCTTCAGGCCACATGCGCTGAAAACCTGCAGGGAAAAGATAACGATAAAAAGCGTGCGCATGGGAAAGATGGCGAAACTCCGGATGGAAATGTTAGCATATTGCGATGGCATTATGGGCCACCTGCTTCCACCTTCAGAGTCGTTCTTATCCGGTATGTCTCAACTGCTTTCTTGCCATTGCATAATTCGGATAAACACTCTCCACCACCTGCCAGAAGGCTTTCGAGTGATTCATCTCGATAAGGTGTGACAACTCATGCGCGACGACATAATCCACCAGTTCAAGGGGTTTCTGGATGAGGCGCCAATTGAGACGAACGACTCCGTGGGCGTTGCAGCTGCCCCAGAGGGTTTTTGCGTTCGATAATTGCAGTTGCGGCAGCGCGACGCCAAGCCTGTTCGCATACAAGGCCACGCGCTCCTGAAAGCATACCATTGCTTCCTCGCGGTACCATGACATCACCCCAAGCTCGATCTGTCCGGTTGTTGCGAGAGTCGGCATCGATAAGCAGAGTTGCCTGTTTCCCGCTTGAACATTTGCGCCCGCCCGTACCATCCTTACCTGGCCGGTAGACGTGATCGTCACCTGCCACGGCTCTCCCAGCAATGGCAGAATTTCTCCTGCATACCAGACCTGTCGGGCCGGATTTTTATTTTTCCATTCGGCAAGTTTTTGTACGATCCAGGCTGCTTTTTTTTGCAACACCGTTTCTACCCAGCTTACCGATTCCATCAATGGCATACGCACAGTGAGGCCTTCGGCGCTGATTCTCATTCCAATAGTCTTTCGCCGGCAACGCATAAGTGTATAGGTCGTTTCATTGCCGTTCAGCTTGATACGCCGCAATTCGCGCGCTGGGGGCCGGCTTGACCTGGAGCCTCGCAATGAAACCGGGGCTTTCATGCGTCACAGCCTCCTCTCTTTCCCGTATCCATTTTTTCCATTTCTTCTTCTATCCAGGCCTCTACCTTGGCATTGAGATCGCCTGGTTCCATCCCTGCGGGATCGATCGGGGCCCCGATGTGAACAGTGATGGTGCCGGGCAGCTTGAGAAACGCGTTCCGGCCCCAGAACTCTCCTGCGTTATGCGCCACAGGCACAACCAGTGCGCGGGTATGGGTGGCGAGCCAGGCCCCTCCAATCCCGTATCGTCCTTTTTTTCCTGGGGCTATGCGCGTACCCTCCGGAAAAATGACAATCGAGAAACCCCTCCCGAGCCTGTCCTTGCCTTGTTCTACGATTTGCTTCAAGGCTGCTTTTCTCGAACTCCGGTCGATTGCGATCGGACTCGTCATCGCCAGCCCCCAGCCAAAAAAAGGCACCAGCAGCAATTCTTTCTTCAATACCCATACCTGGGGAGGGAAGATTTCCTGAAACGCGAGCGTTTCCCAGGCAGATTGATGTTTTGAAAGGATGATGCTCGGAGTTTCAGGAATATGCTCCATTCCTGTTACACGATAGGTGATTCCGCAGATCACGCGAAGCAGTAACAGCATCAGGTGTGCCCAGCCGGAAGTGATGCGGTAGCGGTTGAGGGGGGCCAGAGGAAATGCGGCCAGCACGATGAGAAAGTAGACTGGGGTGATGATGACCTGTAGCAATGTGTACAACGTCGAGCGTAGTACGATCGAAACCCGCTTCATTGCGTCAGTACATCGACCGCTGCCGAGAGGTTTGGGAATATCCGCGTGCCCTCAGGCAATTCGTTTTCGGCTTTGGTTTTTTTCCCTTTGCCAGTCAGCACCAGAATCGGAACTGCATCTACTGCAGCCGCAGCCTCAAGATCGCGTAGCGAATCGCCGATCGCGGGTACGCCGCTCAGGCCCAGGCCGAAACGTTCGGAAATTTCCTTGAACATCCCCGTGGCGGGTTTGCGGCAGCCACATTGATCGGTGTTGGCATGCGGACAGAAAAACAATGCATCGATGCGCCCGCCCGCCTGGTTGACCGCTTTGCACATCTTGTCGTTGATGGCATTGAGCGCGCCCATATCAAGCAATCCCCGTCCGATGCCGGACTGATTAGTGGCGACGACCACCCGGTAACCTGCCTGGGTAAGACGGGCAATGGCTTCCAGGCTGCCGGGAATGGGCTTCCATTCATCAGGGGTCTTGATAAAGGCTTCGCTGTCGTAATTGATGACCCCGTCGCGATCGAGAATGGCCAGTCTCATGTCAGCCTGCCAGTTTCGAAATGTCTGCTACACGATTCATCGCATGCTGTAATCTGGCAAGGAGCGCAAGACGATTGGCGCGCAGGGCCTCATCCTCAGTGTTCACCAGTACCTGGTCAAAGAAGGCATCTACAGGTATTTTCAGAACGGCAAGTTCCCGCAGAGCCGCCTCGAATTCTCCCTGTTCAAAGGCATGATCCGCCTTGAGCGCGACCTCGTTGAGCGCAGCGTAGAGCCCAAGCTCGGCGGGCTCCTGCAGTAGCTTGATCTTTACCGTGCCGATTGTCTCGACATTCGCTTTTTTCAGAATATTGCCCACGCGCTTGTTCGCGCCAGCCAGGCTCTCCGCTTCCGGTAAAGCTGAAAAAGCGCTTATGGCAGCCAAACGCCGGGGAATTTCATTGAGAAACTGAGGCTCCCTGGCGATAACGGCTTCGATCTGCTGAGGAGTGTAATCCTGTTCGCGCAGTTGACCAGCCATTCTTTCATAAAGGAAACTGGTCAGCCTTTCGCGTTCCGGATCACCGAACGTGATCCGATCCCCAAATGCTTCCCTCGAAACTTCCATTAACTTTTCCAGGGGAATTCCAAGTTCTTTTTCGATCAGCAGACGAATCACTCCGACGGCATGGCGTCGCAGCGCAAAAGGATCCTTTTCCCCCGTAGGCACCTGGCCGATCCCGAACATGCCGACAAGCGTCTCGAGTTTGTCCGCGAGCGCGACACAAACGCCAGGCATGTTACGCGGCAACTTATCCCCGGCAAATCTCGGCCGGTAGTGATCCTCGATGGCAATTGCGATGTCATCGGCCAACCCGTCATGACGTGCATAGTAACGCCCCATGATACCCTGCAATTCAGGAAATTCGCCCACCATGCCGGTAAGGAGATCGGCTTTGGAAAGCATCGCGGCCTCGCCTGCCTTTGCGGCAAGCTCGCTACCGCCCAAATGCAGACCAATCGCCTGGGCGATTGCCCAGATCCGCTCCGTCCGTTCCGCCTGGGTGCCGAGCTTGTTGTGATAAACCATTCGTTGCAGCCCTTCCGTCCGGGAAGCAAGCGTTTTTCTGCGATCCTGATCAAAGAAGAATTTTGCGTCCGCCAGACGCGAACGCAATACGCGCTCGTTGCCAATAACAATATGGCTGACATCCGCCGGACGGATGTTGGATACGATCAGAAACCTGTTCGAGAGCCGGCCCTCCATATCCAGCAGTGGAAAGTACTTCTGGTTCGATTTCATGGTCAGAATGAGGCACTCCTGGGGCACATCCAGGAATACAGGCTCAAAGCTCCCCGCTAGCACGTTGGGACGCTCGACCAGTGCGGTGACTTCGTCCAGGAGGACTTCATCCCCAGCCAGTTGAAGGTGCTCTTTCTCTGCCTCCGCCAGTAACTGGCGCTTGATCTCTGCCCGTCGCACGGAGAAATTCGCAATCACCGCACCCTCGGCCTCGAGCTGATGTACGTAGCTATCTGCATTCTTCAGGATCAAGGGATTGACCGACTCGAAACGATGGCCTTGCGTTTCACGGCCTGCAGTCAGGCCCAACGCCATTACCGGCAAGATCTCGGCCCCATGCAAGGCAACCAGTCCATGCACGGGGCGCACGAAGCTTACCGAATTCCAGCCGTCAGCCAGCTGATATGTCATGACTTTGGCAATCGGCAATTTCCGCAGCGATCCATCGAGTGCGCGCTGCAATCCTTCCGCCAGTGTCGCGCCTTTGACCACGCTGTCCATGAACAAGGTTTCGGTCTTGCCCTCTGTGACGCGCTTGAGTCGGGAGATCGGAGGGCAGGGCGTGTCACCGCAAAGGCTTTTCAGCTTTTTGAGCAATGCCGGCGTAGGTTCTCCCTGGGCATCCAGGCCCACCGCAACCGGCATGAGTTTGCGGGAAAAGGATGAGTCGGCTGCCTGCTCCGCTACCTGCTCGATATGGACTGCAAGGCGGCGAGGCGAGGCAAAAGGCGTGAACATGGCATCTTCTCTTACCAGCCCCTGGTTTTTCAGGCTTGTGACGACCTCTTCAGCAAAACTGCGGCCCAGCGCCTGCAGGGATTTGGGGGGTAATTCCTCCACAAGCAGTTCCACCAGAAGATTCCGGACCGGATTACTCAATGGCTTTCTCCAGCAGCTCGCGCCGCCATTCTGCGGGTGCAAGGGGAAATCCCGCGCGTTTCCTGCTTTCAAGATACGCGTGCGCCACATCGCGGGCAAGATCACGGATACGAGCGATATAGGCGGCTCGCTCGGTAACGGAAATCACCCCGCGCGCATCCAGCAGATTGAAGGCATGGGCGCATTTCAGGACCTGCTCGTAGGCAGGCAGCGCCAGCCCAAGCTTTGTCAGATTTCCCGCCTGGCGCTCATGGCTGGAAAATGCACTCTGAAGGAAATTCACGTCGCTGTGCTCGAAATTGTAGACGGATTGCTCGACCTCATTCTGATGATATACGTCCCGATAGGTCAGGCCCGGCGTCCAGACCAGATCGAACACGTTTTCCACTCCTTGCAGGTACATGGCGAGGCGCTCCAGTCCATAGGTGATTTCACCCGTGATGGGCCGGCAGTTCACGCCCCCAACCTGCTGGAAATAGGTGAACTGCGTTATTTCCATGCCGTTCAGCCATACTTCCCAGCCCAATCCCCAGGCTCCCAGCGTAGGGTTTTCCCAGTCGTCCTCGACAAAACGCACGTCATTCTGCCTGAGATCGAAGCCGAGCGCTTCCAGTGAGCCGAGATACAGTTCGAGGATATTGGCGGGCGCGGGTTTCAGCACGACCTGAAACTGGTAATAGTGTTGCAGGCGATTGGGGTTTTCCCCATATCGCCCATCCTTCGGACGACGCGCCGGCTGGACATAGGCAGCCTTCCAAGGCTCCGGGCCGAGAGCGCGCAAAAAGGTTGCGGTATGGGAGGTGCCGGCACCCACCTCCATGTCATAAGGCTGGAGAAGCGCGCAGCCCTGGCCATCCCAATAGTGCTGGAGGGCGAGAATGATTTCCTGAAAGGTGCGCATGCAGGCGTTCCGCTGAAGGGTTTGCAGGACGATAAGAACGTGTAATTCTACCGGTTTTTGCTGCTACCGAGAAAACCGGACACCAGAGCAATCAGCAGAATGCAGCCGGCTGCCCCCAGCATGAGGCTGTTGCCGAAGCGGACATAAGGGGTAGCTCCCGCATATCCCTGGGCCATGCCGTGCAGTGCGAGAGTGGTGAAAATTTCCGCCTGCTGCAACGTCTTTCCTCGCTCGTTGATGATGGCGGTAATACCGGTATTGGTTGCGCGCAGCATGTACCGGCCGGTTTCCAGCGCGCGCATCTGGGAAATCTGCAGGTGTTGCCGCGGCCCGATGGAGCGGCCGAACCAGGCGTCGTTGCTCACATTTGCGAGTATGGTCGCTTCCGGCAGTTGCCGAATGATCTCCTCCCCGAATACGTCTTCATAGCAGATATTCACGGCCACCCGCTGTCCAGCGAGATTCATGGGTCGCTGGTCCAGGCTCCCGCGCGAGAAATCTGACAAGGGAAATACGTTTGCGACCCAGCCGAACACGAGTTTCAGCGGGATGAACTCACCGAAAGGCACCAAATGGTACTTCCGGTAGCGCTGTTCGGGCGCGGTGCCAAAGCTGAACATGGAATTGTAGTACTCGCCGCTTCCTGGCGGTGCCTCGACCATGCCAAGGAGAATATCGCCATTATTGCGTCTCGCGTGTGCTGCCAGTGCTTCGAGGTAAGCCGGAGAGACTTCGTTACGATATAACGGTATGGAAATTTCCGGTGTGATGATAAGGCGACTGTCGCTTTGAAACGCGAGGGTGGCGTACCGTTCCATGGAATTGACGATCTCTTCAGCGCGCCATTTGAGATCCTGTGAGATATTCCCTTGCAGCAAACTTACAGTAACCGGTTTACCATCCGGTTCTGTCCAGGCGACCTGGTTCAGGCTGGCGCCAGTGATCCAGATCGCGAGCAACGCAAGAAAATAATTCCGTCTGACCAATCCGCTGTCGAAAAGCAGGGAGGCAAGCGCTGAACTGAACACCAGCACCAGTGAAACTCCGTAAACTCCAATTAGGGGGGCGAAACCAGCAAGAGGACTGTACGGAACCTGTGAATAACCCAGCGTCAGCCAGGGAAAGCCCGTGAACAGGACGCTGCGTAGCCAGTCGGAAACTCCCCATACGGCACCGGCGGACGCAGCCCAGACTGCGGGAGATACAATCTTGAGCTTCTTCAGAAGCCAGCCAGCGGCCGCAGGAAATAACGCGAGATACGCGCACAGCACCAGAAGCGCAAGCACGGCAGCAATCATGGGCATTCCGCCAAAGTCGTGGAGACTCACGTATATCCACGTCACCCCTGCGCTGAACAGGCCCATGCCAAAGGAAAAGCCCAGTAGCGCTGCCTTGAAGGGCGATGCACTGTTGCGCCAGAACCGGCACAGCAGCGCAACAGTGAGTACCGGGATCGGGAAAAGATAGAATGGCGCAAAACCGAGAACGGTTAGCGTGCCGAGCAGAAAAGAAACAGATAAATTCGAGCGAATGATATCCAATTGATGATCGGCTGCTCAGTCTATGTTCCCTTATGCTGCAAAAATCGTTTCAAGATAGCCGGGGATCGACAGGGGATGAGCCGGCAGAAGCGATAACAGACGGATTCCGGGCTCAGGAACCGAAGCTTGAGTGCACAGGTTTCCGGTCAAAGCGGGGCAGCAGCAACCGGAAAGTGGTACCGACGGTAACTTTCGAATCCACTTCCAGGCGGGCGTTGAGCAGGCGGGTTGCGCGTGAGGCAATCGTTAATCCCAGGCCCACTCCTTGCTTCCCGTACGTATCGCCGCGCTTGAAAGCGGCAAACATATTCTCAAGGTTGGAAGGCGGGATGCCTGGTCCCTCGTCTCTTACCGCAAGAATCCAGTCATGCGCCTTGTCGCGGGTCAGTTTCTCTGCGCTTATATTCACAATACCTTTTGAACTGTATTTTACTGCATTGCTCAATAGGTTTTGCAATATCAGAGTCAGCAATCCTTTGTCGCTGATCGTCCTGGCATTTTCCGGCATTTCGACGCGCAGTATTATTCCCTTGGCCTGTGCCTCGTGCGCCCATTCCCGTACCAGATCTTCCAGCAAAAGACCAAGGTCGACGACTGCCAGGTCCAACTCCTCCGGTGCATGCCGCAGTTGCTCCGCTTTCAACAGTTGGTCCATTCCAGCGGTGGTGCCAAGAATTGCCCGAGTAATGGCCTGTATATTTTTTACGCTGTCTGCATGGTCCGGCGCGGACGAGAGCTTCGTCGCCAGCAGTTGCAGCTGAAGCGTCGCATGATTGAGATGATTGCGAAGATCATGCGAGAGAAAGGAAAGGTAGATGGCTTGGGCCTCACTGGAAGCCCTGACCTGCTTCTGAAGATGGTCGGTAAATGTCACAATTCCACTTTGAAGGGCAATATCAATTGCCATGTCCAACGCGATAATGCCGGATGGATCGTGTTTCCCTTTCAGAGTCTCCAAAACCTGAGCCATGATGATTCGCCGAAGCAGCCGGTACTCGACGACAAACTCCCGCATGTTGTAATTTTCGTGAAATCGGGTTGCACCATGGCTCTTGCTGCCCTGGATGAGTTCATGGACCTCATGCGGTTTGTTCGAAGCGAGCGTCGAGACAATATCCCGCAGAATTGCAGGTAATGAGTTACGAAGCTGCTGAAGAGTGAGCTCGTCGGCTTCCGGCAATTCCTGTTGCACTGCGATCTCCCACTCACGCATGATGGAATCCACCCGCGAACGCAAAGCATCCGCAAAATCCGGAAAAACGTGATTGGCCAGCAGATCAAGGTCAAGGTTTTCAGTGGGTATGGTTGCCATTTCGAGAGGGCCGTTCTTTCTACCGGTTTTCCAAGCTTATCCAGGGGCCTGTGTTTTGAGAGAATTGCATTATAATACGGTAGGGACCGAACCCGGCGTCCGATAATACTGCTCTTTACAGGATGACAATGGGACGATATGGGCCAGTATTTCAAACCCAATACCAGATTGACTTCTACGATGATTTGCGGCGGGCCGTCGTTTCCCACTCTGGATGGCATCCCAGGTTTATATGGTACATTTCACGTCTCGCTCGAGAGGGAAAAGCATGCTGAGCCATAAATTCCGGGTTTGGGCGCAAGGGCCGCTGAAGCTGACAAAAAAAAGATTGCGCTGGCTGATCCTGTTATCGAGTTTTCCCTTGTTCGGCATGGTGGCCGCCTTTGGCATTGCTCCCGACACCTCGGTCGAGGAGCTTCCCATCGAGCAGGTGGTTCTTGGATTGGATGTTCCTGAAGTTCATCCTGCTTCTGCTGGAGATATGAGGTTCTGGTGGCAGGAGCAGATCCAGCGCGGGGATACCATAGGGGCCCTGCTATCCCGGCTGAAAATCAATAATCAGGAGGCCGCGAATTTTCTGGCGGTCGCGCAGGGCATGAAGGTGATGCATCAGCTCGTGCCGGGCAGGGTCATTCATGCACAGACCACGGCTGCGGGTGAACTCGTCCTGCTCCGTTATTTTCTGGGCGGAAGCGAGCAGTTCGTTGTAAAGAAAGTGAATGGTGCTTTCAGGGCGGCTAACGAACCAGCCCGGCTTGAGACACACGTGCAGATGAAGTCAGGCGTGATCAATACTTCGCTGTTTGCGGCCATCGATAACGCGGGTGTTCCCGATACTGTCGCAGCACAGATAGTCGATATTTTCGCCTCCCAAATTGACTTTCACCGTGATATACGCAAAGGCGACCACTTCACTGTGGTCTATGATTCTCTCTACGGCAACGGGCAGCCGGGCAGAGCCGGACGCGTACTTGCAGTTGAGTTTGTGAATCAGGGGATGCCCTATCGGGCCTTGTATTTCGAGGCTGAGGATGGAGAAAGCGGTTATTACGCCCCGGACGGAAGTAACGTGAAAAAAGCGTTTCTTCGCTCGCCCCTGGTGTTTTCCCGTATCAGCTCGGGTTTCTCCCTTGGCCGCTTCCATCCCGTTCTCAAAACATGGCGTGCGCATAAAGGCATCGACTATGTGGCCCCGACGGGCACGGGAGTGATGGCGGCGGCAGACGGGACTGTTTCATTTGCCGGATGGCGCGGGGGATATGGCAATGTGGTTATTCTGGAGCATGATGGGTCCTATTCCACCGTTTACGGGCATTTGTCCGCCTTTGCAAGAGGTTTGCGCAAAGGGCAGCGCGTCCGTCAAGGGGATATCATTGGGCGGGTTGGCGCCACCGGCCTCGCCAGTGGCCCCCATCTTCATTACGAGTTTCATTTCAATGGCATCCAGCGCGACCCCCTGAAGGTGGCCATGCCCTCTGCGGCGCCCGTGGCCCCAATGCATACGGCGGCATTTTACGAGTATACGAAGTCATCCATGGCGAGGCTGGATATGCTGCGCGGCACGAGTCTTGCATTCCTGGATTAGTGTCCGAGATCGTCCTGAAAGAAGAGAAAGCGGACGGAGGTTTGAAAGCCTCTTATTACATCGGCATTATGTCTGGTACCAGTCTGGATGGAATCGACGCCGTGCTGGCCGACTTCGGCCCCTCGCTTCCTTCTCTTTCAGGCAGCTTCTATTTGCCGTACAGTTCGGACCTTCGCAAACGGTTGCTGGATCTGCATCACTCCGGTCATGATGAGTTGCACAGAACCGCCATGCTTGGCAATGAGCTTGCTCGCTATTATGCCCAGGCAGTGGCTGGCCTCCTCGCGAAAACCGGAATCACGCCCGAGCGCGTCACCGCAATAGGTTGTCATGGCCAGACCGTGCGTCATTGTCCTCAGCCGGATAATAAGTATACTATTCAAATAGGTAATTCAGCTCTGCTGGCTGAGCTCGCCGGCATTACTGTCGTTTCGGATTTCAGAAGCCGCGATATGGCGGCGGGTGGACAGGGCGCGCCTCTGGTTCCTGCGTTTCATCAGGTTTTGTTCGCGCATCCGCAAATACACCGTATCGTGGTCAATATCGGCGGCATCAGCAATATTACCAGTCTTGCCCCTGGCAGGGAGGTCGTGGGGTTCGATTGCGGACCTGGCAATGTCATGATGGATGCGTGGTGCATGCGGCATACCGGCAGTGCATACGATGAGGAGGGCGCCTGGGCGTCATCAGGCACAATCATACCGGCACTGCTCGAAAAACTTTTGGGGATTCCTTTTTTTTCTCTCTCTCCTCCGAAAAGCGCTGGTCGGGAGATATTCAGCCTGTCCTGGCTTGAGAGCTGTCTGGAAGGAAACGAGAAGCCGGTGGATGTACAGGCAACGCTGCTGCAGTTGACTGTCAACGGAATTGTCGACTCGATACAGGGTTGTTTTCCGGATGCTGCCCAGGTTTACGTATGCGGAGGTGGCGCGCACAATGACGCCCTGCTTGCGGCATTGAGAAGAGCTTTGACGGGCAGGGAGGTAATCTCAACAGACAGTATGGGTGTAAGCGCGGACTGGCTGGAAGCTTGGGCATTTGCGTGGCTGGCCAAGCAGGTCATGCTGGGGAAACCGGGCAATATTCCCGCAGTGACCGGCGCGAAGGGCCCGCGTCTGCTCGGCGCGATTTATCCGGCCTGACATACGATGAAACGTATATTAAACAAAATACATATGGATGCGGAGGTTTTCGTTTCCACAAACCATCTCTCCAGTTCAAACGGAAAAAGATGACCCGCAGCCGCAGGTGCTTGACGCTCCCGGATTCTTGATGATGAACTGAGCGCCTTCCGCGTTTTCCTGATAATCGATTTCCGCACCGGCCAGATACTGAAAGCTCATCGCGTCTATCAGGAGTTTTACACCATTTTTCTCCATCACCGTGTCATCCTCGCTGATCTGCTCGTCAAAAGTGAATCCGTATTTGAAACCCGAGCATCCACCACCTGCTACAAAGACCCTCAACTTGAGATCGTCGTTTCCTTCTTCTTCGATCAGCTCCCTTACTTTGCTTGCAGCGCTGTCCGTAAAGACCAGGGGAACATCCATTCCCGTGAACGGGGCAGTTTCGGTGAGTGCGGTCATATCAATCTCCGGATAAGTCAAAAAAATGGCTTCCTGCCATTACGCAAAGATCAATCATTGCCACGCGCTATCTGCAATAATGGCACTACCTTACGATCGTCTTCCACGCTATCCATGTGAAGAAGCATCCCTTGCACGGATGCACCAAGGTGGATTTCCATCCTTTTATAATGGACGTCCCCGGCAATCCTGGCGCTTCCCTGCAGTTCCACATACTCACTGGCCTTTATCGCACCAATCACCGTACCGTTGATAACTACATGAGAAACCTGGATCACACCTTCGACGATGCCATGGTCGCTCAAGACCAGCGTACTGGGCTTGTCACCGAGCGCAGTAATATTGCCTGTAATACGACCGTCTATGCGTATGCCCCCGTTGAACTTGATATTCCCGTGGACGTGAGTTCCCACTCCGATAAGAGAATCGATCTGGTTTCGCGGTTTGGCGGGTTTCTTTCCGAGCATTTCTCTCTCCTTCATAAGGACACATTCACGGTCTGCGTCAACTTTGCCTGTTCTGCGCCTTTTTCAAATACCTTTACTTCCAGGCTCTCCACAATTGCCTCCGGTGCAAGGCGGAAGGTATTTTCCACTCTCTGGTAAAACCTGAAACTGACATCGAACATCTTCGAAGCGTTCTCGCTGGTGAGAGGCAGTACCATCTTATCCCCATTCTGATGGAAATTGACTGCGAATTCGAGGCTCCCATGAAAATCCTTGCCGCGCTGACCAGCGTGAACCAGCAACAGGCTATAGCGGTATTCTCCCGGTAATTTTCCACGCTCCAGCTTCAATCCGCCGATCGAGATGATCTGGTCAGGCTTTGCCGGAGCGGAGCCAAGACTTTGAAAGAATGCCAGATCTTCTTTCAGGCGCGTGTTTTCCTCCTGAAGGCCCTTGACCTGCTTGACAATGTCTTCGTGTGCAGCCTGATCCATCTGCGATTGCTGATCAAAACCTGCCAGCTTCATGCGCAGTTCGTCGTTATCCTGCTGGAGGCGGAGGCTCAGCTGCGCAAGCCGCTCCATTTCGGGCCCGGCTTCATTTCGCCCTGGGCTCGAAACCTTGCGTCCGGCGTTATACATCACCAGGGAAAGAACGAATGCCAATATGATCAGAATGGCAACAGTCAGGACGCGCGTAGATGCAGGAACATGCGGGCGCACCGCCACTCGCGGCGCAGCTATCCCGTACTTTCTCTTAAGAGATCTGATCATCGGCACGGGTCATGCGGTAATGGGATCGAGGCAGGTATTGTCGACAGGTATTGCCCAAAAGCAGCAATCAACGCAGACAGCACCATTTTTACTCCCACCGTAAATAAACGATCACGCATGCCCTTCATTAAAAAGAACGGATATTTTACGCCGTCAGCCCATTTCTGACAAAGAATAGGTGGACTCGTTCAG
>CAYXQR010000048.1:0-17999 GCA_964466955.1 uncultured Nitrosospira sp. | reverse complement strand
GTTACGCAAGTCGATGCAGGCAGCCCGGCCTGGCTGCATGGCATTCGGCCGGGGGATATCATCATTGGCGTGAACCGGAGGAAGGTCCGCACGGTGAAGGAGTTTCTTGACGCCGTTCAAACGAATGAGAACAGAATTTTTCTTACGGTATTACGGGGAGATTTCAGGGTCACGATTCTGATCCGGTAGCCGTCATCATTTCTGTCTCAGCTGCCGCTTCTTTCGATCCCGGGAGTCATCTGCGACCAAGTGGGGCGTCGTGGGGCAGTGATTTTCCTGACCGTTCCCATCCGGGCATGCCGTTAATCCGTTCAAGGTATAATTTAAGGATTTCTTCCAACCAAAGCCGAGCCACATGCAGGAAAGATACCATCCTCAGGAAATCGAAGCGGAAGCGCAGCGATACTGGCGTGAAATCGATGCGTTCAAGGCGCTCGAGATGCGGGAAAAACAAAAATATTATTGCCTTTCCATGTTTCCGTATCCTTCCGGAAAGCTGCATATGGGGCACGTGCGCAACTATACGATCGGAGATGTGCTGTCTCGCTACCATCGCATGCAGGGCTACAATGTGTTGCAGCCGATGGGCTGGGATGCATTCGGATTGCCGGCGGAGAACGCAGCAATGCAGAATGGCGTACCGCCTGCAAAATGGACTTATGACAACATTGCGTACATGCGCAATCAGTTGCAGAGTCTAGGGCTGGCCATAGACTGGAGTCGCGAGTTCGCGACGTGCCAGCCGGATTATTATCGCTGGAATCAATGGCTGTTTCTCCGCATGCTGGAAAAAGGACTGGCTTACCGTACTACCGGTACGGTCAATTGGGATCCCGTCGATCAGACCGTGCTTGCCAACGAGCAGGTAATTGATGGACGAGGCTGGCGCACTGGCGCGGTGGTGGAAAAGCGCGAAATTCCCATGTATTACATGAAAATCACCGCGTACGCCGACGAGTTGCTGGAAGCATTAGACACATTGCCGGGATGGCCGGAGCGGGTCAGGACGATGCAGGCCAACTGGATCGGCAAGAGCTTCGGGGTAGACGTCACGTTTCCCGCCCATAGCGCATCCGGTATGCCTCAGCCATTGAAAGTATTCACCACGCGTGCCGATACCCTGCTGGGCGTAACCTATGTCGCCGTAGCGGCTGAACACCCGGTTGCCTTGCATGCAGCCCGAAGCAATGCCGAACTCGCGGCCTTTATCGAAGAGTGCCGGCATGGTGCCACCATGGAAGCGGAACTGGCTACACAGGAGAAGAAAGGCATGGACACCGGACTGTCTGTTCTTCATCCGCTGACGGGGGAAAGGCTCCCGGTGTGGATCGCCAACTACGTATTGATGGGTTACGGCGAAGGGGCCGTGATGGCGGTACCGGCGCACGACGAGCGTGATTTTGAATTCGCGGCCAAGTACTCTCTGCCGGTAAAGGCAGTGATCAAGCCGGCTGACTCAGATCTGTCAGCGCAACTTGCCTGCGCATACGTGGACTATGGTGTCACGTTTGATTCAGGGGAGTTTTCTGGCCTCGATTTTCAGCCAGCCGTGGATGCAATTGCGGCTGCGCTGCAGCAGAAGGGTCTGGGTGAAAAGCGCGTGCACTACCGCTTGCGCGACTGGGGTATTTCCCGCCAACGTTACTGGGGCTGTCCGATCCCGCTTGTCTATTGCGACACATGTGGGGTCGTTCCGGTGCCGGATGATCAGCTTCCGGTAGTGCTGCCCGAGGATCTCGTGCCGGATGGATCGGGCAATCCCTTGGCAAAAACTGCTTCCTTCCATGAATGCGACTGTCCGCGCTGCGGCAATCCGGCGCAGCGGGAAACGGATACCATGGATACCTTCGTTGATTCCTCCTGGTACTACATCCGCTATGCCTGTGCCGGCCAGGAGGCCGCCATGGTCGACGCGCGCGTGGACTACTGGTTGCCGGTGGATCAATACATCGGCGGTATCGAACATGCTATTCTGCACCTGCTCTATTCCCGTTTCTGGAGCAAGGTCATGCGTGATCTCGGGCTGGTCGTGTTCGATGAGCCATTCGACAAGCTGCTGACCCAGGGCATGGTGCTCAACGAAATTTTCTTCCGGAAGACAGAGGCGGGGCGCATCGCCTATTTCAATCCCGCGGAAGTCGATGTTGAAACTGACGAACTGGGCAAACCTGCTCAGGCACGGTTGCGATCGGACGGCCAGCCGGTGGAATCGGGAGGTATCGGCACCATGTCGAAGTCGCGAAACAACGGCGTGGACCCGCAAAAGCTGGTGGAGCAGTATGGAGCCGACACCGCCCGGCTCTTCATGATGTTCGCCAGTCCGCCCGAGCAGACGCTCGAGTGGGCGGATGCGGGTGTGGAAGGTGCGTTCCGCTTTTTGAAAAGGCTATGGAAGCAGGGCTATGACCACGTGCAGCTTGGTGTCCTGGATGCCTGCGCGCGGAGCGATGATCTTGCTCCTGAACTGAAGGCCCTGCGTTTTCAGCTGCATCAGACCATCGCCAAAGTCGGGGACGATTTAGGTCGGCGTCATACATTCAACACCGCCATCGCAGCTGTGATGGAGTTCATGAACGCGCTGGGTAGACTGGATGATTCCAGCCCGGCGGCCCGCAGTGTGACACAGGAAGCGATGGAAAAAGTCGTTTTGCTCCTGTCCCCGATTGTGCCGCACATCTGTCACGCACTATGGCGCGAACTCAGGCCGGGGGCTGAACTGCTCGACCAGTCTTGGCCGCAGGCCGACAATGCGGCGCTGGTGCAGGACGAAATTGAGCTGATTGTGCAAGTGAACGGCAAGCTTCGAGGCAGGATCAGAATAGCGACGGATGAAAAACCAGCAGCCATCCAGCGGCTCGCCCTGGAAAATGATCAGGTGCAAAAGTTTATCGCTGGAAATACCGTGAAAAAAGTGGTGCTGGTTCCCGGCAGATTGATCAACATTGTTGTCTAACGAGTTTTTGAAGTTCTCACGGATATGGTTGAAGTTATCCCTCACGCATGAACAGAATGAGAGATGAATCGATGAAAAAGCTTCTGCCCTTGATATGCTGCTTTCTGCTGAGCGCCTGCGGTTTTCAACTTCGCGGCACAGCCACGCTTCCGTTCAAGACGCTATATGTTTCCTATCCGGCGGGCCAGCCGATCGGCACGGATATCGTGCGTCTGGTCCGGGCAGGCTCGACCACCCGGGTGGTCGATAGCGCGAAAAAAGCCGAGGCGACGCTTGAAATCATCCGGGTGGGGAATGACAGACAAATCATGTCCGTATCCGGAGGGGGAAGGGTTCGGGAATTCGAATTACGTTATCGGGTTGCTTTCCGTCTTCTCGATGCAAAAGGAATGGAACTGATTCCCACCAACGAAATTGCGCTCCATCGGATTCTGCCTTATACGGATGCGCAGGTGGTGGCCAAAGAGGGGGAGGAGGCCATGCTGATCAGGGAAATGCAAAGCGATTCCGCAGCGCAGATCATGCGTCGGCTGGAAGCCGTGGAAACGGCATCAAGCGGTTAACGCATCGATACGGCATGCGTATCGCGTCGGAGCATCTTTCGAGGCAGCTTGAAAAAGCAATTGCCCCGCTCTATACGGTCGTTGGCGACGAGTTGCTGCTGGCTATCGAGGCCGCGGACCTGATCCGTGCCACGGCCCGTCAGTCGGGCTACACCGAGCGGGAAATTTTCGCCTTGGATGCATCCTCCAACTGGAGAGAACTGCAGCACCGGGGCAGCAACCTGTCCCTGTTTGGCGAAAGACGTATAATGGATATACGCATTCCCTCCGGCAAACCGGGCACGCAGGGCGGCGCGATGATCGAGCAGTATTGCCGCTCATTGCCGCCGGATGCCGTTACGGTCGTTACTTTGCCCAGAATGGATCAGCAGAGCCAGGCTACAAAATGGTTCAGGGCGCTTGAAGAAGGAGGGGTGGTGGTTTCCGTTCTTCCAGTGGAAAGGACGCGGCTACCCCTGTGGATCGCCCAGAGGCTGCGTATGCAAGAGCAGAACGCCGAAGCCGATACGTTGCAGTTCATGGCAGACAAGGTGGAAGGTAACCTGCTCGCAGCCCATCAGGAACTAAAGAAGCTCGCATTGCTCTATCCGGCAGGCCCCCTGTCTTTCAATGAGGTCAAGGACGCTGTACTGGATGTGGCGCGCTACGATGTCTTCAAATTGTCAGGTGCGATGATGACAGGCGAGACTGCCCGGTATGTGCGTATTCTGGGAGGATTGCGCGGCGAAGGAACAGCACTCCCGCTGATCATCGGCACGCTCTCGGGGCAGGTTCGCTCTCTGGGCATGATTCGGAAAGGACTGGATAGCGGCAGAGGCGCCGCGCAAGTGATGAAACAGCTCCGAATATGGCGCGATCAGCAAAGCGATATGGAAAATGCGGCGAAGCGCCTGAGTCCGAAGCAATTGACAGCAGCCTTGGCGCATTGTGCCAGAATAGACCGGATCAGCAAGGGCATAGGGAAGGGCGATCCATGGGACGAGCTGCTGCAACTGGGATTACGCTTTAGAGCCGGGGAACGCTGCTGAACAGGAAAATTGAACGCTTCCTGCACTGCCGATAACCTGTCCGTTCATCGGCATCAAACGGAAATCACGCATGGATACCATCGACATCAAGACCTACATGGAATCGGTTGGGCGCGAGGCGCGGCGTGCCTCGCGCCTTGTTGCGCGGGCTGACACGGCAGCCAAGAATGAGGCGCTGACGCTCATGGCTGACGCGATCCGGCGGGATGAGCGGCAGTTGCTGACGGCGAACGCAAAAGACGTGGAAGCGGCACGAAACCGCGGACTGGATCCTGCCATGATCGACCGCCTCACACTTACGCCCAAGAGCATCGCCAGCATGGCCGAGGGGCTGCTCCAGATCGCGGCGCTGGCTGACCCGGTGGGCGAGATCAGTGAACTGAAGTATCGTCCTTCCGGCATCCAGGTGGGGAAGATGCGTGTTCCGCTCGGCGTGATCGGAATCATTTATGAAGCACGGCCCAATGTAACCGCGGATGCCGCGGGCCTGTGCCTCAAGGCGGGTAACGCGGCGATATTGCGTGGCGGGTCGGAAGCGATCCACAGCAACCAGGCGATTGCCGCTTGCGTGAAGGAAGGCTTGAAGGCAGCCGGGCTGCCGATGACCGCGATCCAGGTGATCGAAACCACGGACAGGGCAGCCGTAGGCGAATTGATCACCATGAACGAGTTTGTCGATGTCATTGTGCCGCGGGGTGGCAAGGGGCTGATCGAGCGTATCTCCAGCGAAGCGCGCATTCCCGTCATCAAGCATCTGGACGGCGTATGCCATGTCTTTATCGACGAAGACGCGGACATGGACAAGGCCATCCGCATTGCGGACAACGCCAAGACCCAGCGCTACGGCACCTGCAATACCATGGAAACGTTGCTGGTGCACGGGAATATCGCCGAAGAGGTGCTGCCTGCACTATGCAGAATTTATCTGGACAAGGGTGTCGAACTGCGGGGTGACGCGGCCTCCCGTGCGATCGTGGACGAAATGAAAGAAGCGACGGAAGAGGACTGGTACACGGAATATCTTGCGCCGATCCTGAGCGTGCGAGTGGTGAGCGGGATTGATCAGGCGATCGAGCATATCGCCGTCTATGGGTCGCAGCATACCGATTCGATCATTACCGAGAATTACAGCTGTGCCCGCCGGTTTTTGCGCGAAGTGGATTCCAGTTCGGTGATGGTGAACGCATCTACCCGGTTTGCCGATGGCTTCGAATATGGACTTGGCGCGGAGATCGGTATCTCCACGGATAAAATACACGCGCGTGGTCCCGTGGGCCTTGACGGATTGACCAGCCAGAAATTCATCGTGCTTGGCGACGGGCATATCCGGCAATAATCAGGCGGAATCCAGTCTCGATTGCATAAATCTCCACAACAAGGTTGTCATGGCTCAGCTTAGTGAAATACACGTTCCGGACATTGGTGATTTCAAGGATGTCGCGGTGATCGAGGTGCTCGTAAAGCCGGGAGATACGGTGGAAAAGGAAGCCTCGCTCATCACGCTCGAAACGGACAAGGCAACGATCGAGGTGCCTGCTCCGCAGGCTGGCATCGTGAAAGAGCTCAAGGTCAAGGTCGGCGACAAGGTATCGCAAGGGTCTCCCATACTGGTGCTGGAAGCGGCTGAGCCAGCCGGTTCTCCTGCGGACGTCCAACCCCTGAAATCAGCCGCGCCGGAAACGTTGATCGCAACACCTGCCCTGGATGTTGCACTTCCGCAGCAAGCGGCCGCCTCCCCGGGACCAGCCACTGGTCCCGGTCAGAAATCCGTTGCTCCCCAATCGGCCGCGGCTGTCCCGCAAGGCGATATTCATGCCGATGTGGCAGTACTGGGCGCAGGGCCCGGAGGATATACCGCCGCGTTTCGTGCAGCCGACCTGGGCAAGAAGGTGGTATTGATCGAGCGCTATCCCACGCTCGGCGGGGTCTGCCTCAACGTTGGCTGTATTCCTTCCAAGGCGCTGCTGCACGTGGCCAAAGTCATCACCGATGCGGAGGAAGCAGCGCATCAGGGTATTGCTTTCGGCAAGCCTGGCATTGAAGTTGATAAATTGCGCAGCTGGAAAGATGGTGTTACGGGCAAGCTCACCAAGGGGCTATCCGGGTTGGCCAGACAGCGCAAAGTAAAGGTCGTGCAAGGAAAGGCCAGGTTCGCTTCGCCAAACATGATCGAGGTGGAAACATCCGAAGGCATCAAAACTGTCTCGTTCGAGAACTGCATCGTTGCCGCGGGCTCGAGCGTGGCGCGCATTCCCGGGTTTCCAGACGATGATCCGCGCATCATGGACTCAACCGGTGCGCTGAGGCTGGAAGATATCCCCAAGCGCATGCTCATCATTGGCGGGGGTATCATCGGGCTGGAGATGGCCACCGTTTACGATGCCCTGGGCAGCAGGATAAGCGTGGTGGAACTGATGGATCAATTGATTCCCGGCGCCGATCCCGATTTGGTCCGACCGCTGCAAAAGCGGATACAGAAGCGCTATGAAGCCATCTACCTCAAAACCAGAGTCACTAAAATCGAAGCTCAGCAAGAGGGATTGAAAGTTACTTTCGAGGGCGCAGCCGAAAGCGACGCCGGGGGTACTGCAGCACCCGAAGCGCAAGTGTACGACCGGATTCTGATGGCGGTGGGACGACGCCCGAATGGCCGCGAGATTGGCGCGGAAAATGCCGGTATCAAAGTGAACGAGCGTGGATTCATTCCCGTGAATAAGCAGCTGCGGACGAACATTCCGCATATTTTCGCCATCGGCGATATCGTGGGCGAGCCCATGCTGGCGCACAAGGCCTCGCACGAAGGCAAGCTTGCGGCTGAAATCATCGCCGGGGGGGAAAAGATGGAAAATGCCGCGCTCGACGCGCGCGCCATTCCTTCAGTCGCCTATACCGATCCGGAGATCGCCTGGATGGGGCTCACTGAAACTGAAGCGAGCAAGCAGGGCATCGAGTATGAGAAAGCGGTGTTTCCCTGGGCAGCCAGCGGTCGCGCGCTGGCGATGGCACGCGAAGAAGGCATGACGAAACTGCTGCTGGACAAGAAGACGCGCCGTGTCCTTGGCGCGGGCATCGTAGGCGTCAATGCTGGCGAACTCATCGCGGAAACCGTGCTCGGGCTGGAAATGGGCGCGGATATGGAAGACATCGCCCTCACCAGCCATCCGCATCCCACGTTATCGGAAACCGTATTCTTTGCGGCTGAAATCGCGGAAGGGTCGATTACTGATCTTTATATGCCGAAGAAACAAGTGCTAGGCAAATAAAAATTACTACATGCATGGCGCATATTTATATTGACACGAATGTATTTCTTGATTTTTACCAATCTGCGACGGATCGACTCAAAGTCTTTAAGGACCTGCACGCTCGTGCCGAGGCAATTCTAGTTACCGAGCAAACTGTAGCCGAATTTCGACGAAACCGGGTTGCGAGGCTTGTCGACCTGGCCACAAACATAAAGAAGACTTCAAATGTTCAAGTTTTCACGACAGCTGTTGTACGGGAACTACCCGAATTCGAGGAATGGACAAAGGCCAGGGACTCAGCACGGGAAATTGCTCAGCGAATGGCTAAAGAATTGATGTCCTTGGGCGGTAAATGGGAAGATAGACCTCGTACATTCTGAATTCGAGAAATTGATTAAAAGCTGTCAATATATACGCACGAGTGAGAACGCAATTACTCGCGCACATCGTCGTAATCTCCTCGGGCAACCCCCTACGTCAGCGACCAAGCACACCATTGGTGACGAACTGATTTGGGAAAGCCTTATTGAAAGCGCCAAAGGTGACCTGATAGTTGTATCACGGGACAAAAGATTCCTGGAAAATCAAGCTCTGCTGAAGCAAGAATTTGATGAGCCAGGAAATCGGAGCCTAATCCTTGTCACTCCGGCATTAAGTGACGTGCTTGAACGAGCAGGGCAACCCTCTATAAGCGTAAAAACAGCGGAGGAAAGCATTCACGCGGAGAAGCGCGAAGTCTGGACATCTCAGCACATGGAATGCCCGAAGTGTGGCGGCGCGCTTGAGGAGACCGGCTATGAAGGGAACGACGGCGGCTCAGCTTGGTGGCTCTGTTGTACACGCTGTGGAGAGGAGTTTTTTCCCTGATTGTGCCGGCTCAACACCAAACGGATCAATAGGGTCAGACTCGATTGATCGCGTGCTTGTAGTACTGAGGTAGTGCGACCCTTGAGCAGGTTATGCCCTGACCATACCGTTCCGGGCATTCGCTGCGTCAGGGCCGCCCCCTTTTAAGTTGAAGTCTCGACTTCAAGTGCTATGGCATCGATTTCCGTAGCTTCCGGTCCTTCAGTATGAGTGAATTCCTCACTATCCTCGTAAGCCAGTCGGGTTGTGCCGGTAGCCCTGATGAGCGCGCCAGCGAGTAGTCCCGCTACCAGAGCGAGCACGACGCTGAAGGCGATGCCGATGAATTGCGCCACCGCTATTCCGGGAACGACCAGAGCGGCAATAAATGCCCCTAACAGCCCCGGCATGCCATGCAGATTATGGACTCCACACGTATCGACGATCTTGAAGCGTTTTTCCAGAGCAGGTTGAACAAGCACAAATCCTATTACGCTTACAGCCCCTGCAAGCAAACCGATGCCGAAGGCGCCTCCCGGTGAGACGATATTGCAGGTCGATCCGATCGCTACCCCGCCGGCCAACGCGGCATTCGCCATATCGACCATCGAGGTTTTGCCCTTGTGGAAATAGGTGCTCAAGAAGTACGTGCTGATGGTGGCTCCACACAGCGCGAGAACGGTATTGACCACCGTTTGCGGCATTTGCTCGAAGGGAACGATGGCGGTGGCGAAACTTGGCCAGAAAAGCCAAAGAACCATTGACCCAAGCATTGCGAACCGGTCGGAAGTGGCGTCCGATTCGATTGGCTGGCTTCGTTGTCGTTCGGTGGTGAGGGCAAGGGATAATCCCAAGCCGAAATATGCCCCGAACGCGTGTATGATTATAGACCCTGCGGTATCCTGGAATCCCTCCGTAACGCCTATTCCGTTATCGAGCACCAGCCACTCGTTCAAGAGGTAGGCAGGAACGAGGAACAGCGCCAGCAGTGCGTATTGAAAAACGCGAAGCCGACCGAGGACGGCCCCCATTGCAATCAGTCCAGCTGCCACGGCAAATTCTGCAAAAAGCAACGCCTGAACCGTGTTGGGGGCAATTTCGTGGGCGAATACGCCGTTTGCACGAAGCAACATATAAAGCGGAAGACCGACTGCTACCACCAGATATGTTCCTGTCGTGGCGCCAAATCCATATCTTCTGACAAACACCATAAGGAAACCGAAGCCTACAAGCAGCATGGCGAGGATATGAATTACATAATTGTACTGAGCCACCTGTCGTGCCTCATTAAGCTGAGACCCTGCGCCACCCTCGCTCGCCCAGGCACTTAAACACACCATAAAAAAACTTGTTGCACCCCACAGCGTCAAGCAAAGACTTTTTTTCATTTTGCCCTCCCATGCTGTTTAAGATAATTAAATTGCTGGCACAACAGTGTGAACCTCAATAGCCTTGAGCACAATAGGGATATTCGAACAAGGGGGTTAGCCTTATCCCTTATCCCTTATGCCGAATGAGACAGGACTGTCAGGGATTTAGTACTTGCTGGCTTGTTCATGGAATTTCCGCGAGAGGATCAGGAGGGAAGGCCCCGTTGGGCCAATCAGTCGCGTTTGACCTTCGATGGATATCAGGATAGAAAATGCAAAAAGATTACTGGCTGGAACGCTGGGAGCGCGGTGATACCGGCTTTCAACAGGACGAGGTCAATCCGTATCTGCGTCAGTATTGGCCGGAATTGAATCCTGCTCGTGGCAGCGAGGTGTTCGTGCCGCTGTGCGGCAAAAGCCGTGACATGCGGTGGCTGCGGGAGCAGGGCCATTCCGTGCTCGGCGTGGAACTGAGCGCGGTGGCAGTGCAGGCGTTCTTCGATGAGAATGTCCATACTCCTCATCATGTTCCGCATGAAAAATACGATGCCTGGGAAGCGGATGGTATCCGCATCCTGCGCGGCGATTTTTTTGACCTCGTCAGCAACGATTTGAGGAATGTGGCCGCCGTGTATGACCGCGCGTCATTGATCGCGCTGCCACCGGAAATGCGCAAGCGCTATGCAAGCCATCTGCTGGACGTTCTGCCGCCCTCGACACCGATCCTGCTCGTGACGCTTGATTACCCCCATCTGGAAATGTCGGGTCCGCCGTTTCCGGTCTTTCCGGATGAGGTGGCGGCGCTGTATGGAAAGAGCAAGGAAATCCGTCTGCTGGCGCAAGTGGACGTGCTTGACCAGAATCCGCGCTTTCGGGAGCGCGGGCTTACCCGGCTGCAGGAAAGTATCTTCCTGCTGACATCCCGCTACTGATCCTGAACGCTTCCAGACCGAGGGGTCCGAAAGCAATCAAGTTCCCAGCTTTCCCCCCGCCTGATATTTGCGATAGAACTCCAGCACGCGGGGCACATAATTTCTCGTTTCAGGAAACGGAGGGATGCGGTTTCCGTGCCTGATGACGTTTCTTTCGCCCGCGTTATACGCTGCAAGCGAGAGGCTCATGTCGCCGTTGAACATTCTCAGCAGATCGCTCAGGTATTTGGCGCCGCCGTGGAGGTTCTGTACCGGATCGAAGCGATCGATAACCCCGTACCGCCGGGCGGTTGCCGGCATGAGTTGCATCAGTCCCGCCGCGCCTTTTTTGGAGACTGCGTTGGCGTCATAAGCAGATTCGGCAGAGACCACCGCATGGATCAGTTCACTTTCCAGAGCGTAGATGCGCGCGACGCTATCGATCATGCCGGCATACCGGGCTTTCAGATGCGGCGCGATGGACGTGTGGCGCTTCCCGGCAGCCGGCTTTCCGCTGGGGTCACCCAGAAATGGGGCATAACGCGCATCCGTTGGCACATTGCTGAAATGCGCCACGCCATTTTCATCGGTAAACCAGTATACCTCCGCCCGGGCAGGGATTGCAGCGCCAAGCGCAAACAGGGCCACGACTGAGAGAACCTGAGATGTGAAGGATTTCATTCTACGGAGTGGTGAGGGGACCAACTGAGGGCTTGGTACTCCTGCTCTGCCTGATCCAGTGAAATTATCTCATTTTCATGGCAGAAATGTGAAAATGACAGAGCCTTTCTGATTGCTATACTGCTTCACTCGAATTTCCGTCCACGTGTGCCTGCGGACGGCGCTCCGTCTGGGCCGTCCAGGTACCCAGGTAGTCCGCAATCGCCATGAACTGCGCGACTGACAGGTTCTCCGCACGCTGCCCGGAATCTATTTCCAGCGCGACATAATCCTCCGGCTTGAGATAGTCGCGCAAAGTGTTGCGCAGCGTCTTGCGCCGTTGCGAGAACGCAGCGGATACGATGCCGGCAAACAATTTATCTTTACCCGGCTGAACCAGACGTTTCGTGAGCGGAGCCATGCGCACGACCGCCGAGTCGACTTTGGGAGGGGGATGAAAAGATTCCGGCGGGACGATAAAGAGCAGCTTCATTTCGAAGCGGCATTGCAGCATGACCGACAATCGTCCGTATGCCGCCGTGGAGGGCTTGGCAACCATGCGCTCCGCCACTTCCTTCTGCAGCATGAAGTGCATGTCACGAACACGTTCGGAAAACTGGCTCAGGTGAAACAGGAGCGGAGTGGAAATATTGTAGGGAAGGTTGCCGATCACCCGCAGATTTTTCCCGAGCGCGGCAAAATCAAATTTGAGTGCATCGCCCGCATGGATTGTGAGTTTTTGGCGGAGAAACTGTTGCCGCAACCGTTCGACTATGTCGCGGTCGATTTCCACCACGTGGAGGTGGTTGAGCGTACGCAGCAACGGATGCGTCAATGCGCCGAGCCCTGGTCCGATTTCCACCAGCAGGTCATCGTCACAGGGTTGGATTGCGGAAACGATATCCGCGATGATTGCAGGATCGACCAGGAAATTCTGGCCGAATCGCTTGCGGGGTATATGGGCCATGATTCAGTCAGGCGTTCGCCGGAAGCACCGGTTTTCGCAACTACCTCTGGTTCGCAGCCAGCGCCGCGGCCATTTCCATCGCTGCGAGCAAGCTGCCGGCATCCGCCCGCCCCGTACCAGCCAGATCAAGGGCGGTACCATGATCCACCGATGTGCGGATGATGGGCAGTCCGAGCGTCACGTTGACCGCGGTGCCAAAGCTGGCGTGCTTCAGTACCGGCAATCCCTGGTCGTGATACATCGCGAATATGCAATCGTAGTCTCCCAGCCGCGCAGGATTGAACAGGGTATCCGCCGGCAGCGGACCGATCAGGTTCATTGCTTCTTTGCGCAGCCTGGCCAGTGTAGGGATGATGATGTCAATCTCCTCCCTGCCGAGATGCCCTGATTCGCCGGCATGCGGATTCAATCCCGCCACCACGATCCGCGGAGTGGAAATGCCGAAGCGCAGGACCAGATCCCGATGGATGATACGCAGCTTCCGTTCCAGCATTTCGCTCGTGATGGCTGTTGCTACATCCCTCAATGGAAGATGGGTAGTGGCGAGTGTGACCCTCATTCCGCCCCCGACAAGCATCATGACCGGAGTTCCCCCTGTCAGCTGGGCCAGATATTCCGTATGTCCCGTAAAAGCGATGCCGGCATCATTGATGACACCCTTATGCACCGGAGCGGTCACCATTGCATCGAATTCGCCTCGACTGCATCCGGCAGCAGCCCGCTCCAGGGTAGCAAGCACATAGCCGGCATTGGCTGGCGCAGTTTTTCCGGGGATGGCGGGTTCAGCCAATGGAACGTGCAGCACGTGAAGGCGGCCCGTTTGCCCGGTCCCCGGCAGGGAAGGGTAATCCGTGATATGAAGGGGAAGCTGCAGCAGCCGCGCACGTTCCCGAAGAAGGTTACGGTCGGCGATGACGGTCAGATCGAAGGGCGGGGGCCGCTGCCCGATCTGTATGCACAGGTCGGGACCGATTCCGGCCGGCTCGCCACTGGTAAGGACGAGCCTGACCCGATCCGCTTTTCCGGGAATGGAGCCCGAGGAGCCGATTCTACCCTTCCTCCAGCCGGTATTCGACGTAAGCACGGTCTCGCAGCTTTTGCAGCCATTCCTGAAACGCTGCGTCTGCCTTGCGGGCACGGATCGCCTGACGGGCGGTCTGACGCTGCCGCTCCTGACTGACATCCTGCGTACGCCGCTCGACCACCTGTATGAGGTGCCATCCAAACGGGGACTGCACCGGGCCACTGATCTCTCCGGGGTTAAGCGAACTCATGGCCTGCTCAAAATCAGGTACCGTGTCGCCGGGCGAAACCCAGCCCAGGTCACCGCCGGTGGGTGCGCTGGCGTCCTCCGAATGCTGTTTCGCCAGCTCTTCAAAATTGGCGCCGTGGTCCAGGCGCTCTTTCAGTTCGGCTATTTTCCGCTGGGCATCGGTTTCAGATGTCAGTTCACTCACCTTTATCAGAATATGGCGCGCATGGGTCTGATCCACCATTGTCACTTCCCTGTTCTGATTGCGGCGGCCAACCAGCTTGAGAATATGAAATCCGTTCGAGCTCTGAATGACGGGCGTCACCTCCCCGGCTTTCATGGGGGTCAGTATCTCGGCAAATTTCTTCGAAAGCTGGGCCGCGGGGCGCCAGTCGAGCAAACCACCCTCCAGCGCGTCCGGGGCGTCGGAGAATTCCGCTGCGATCTGCGCGAATTCAGCACCGCTCGTCAATCGACTCCACGCTTCCTCCGCCCGTTTCCGTCCCGCCTCGCTTTGTGCCCGGTCGGCACCTTCAGGGACGCGTATGAGAATATGGGCAATGCGATATTCATCGTCATAACCGGTGGACCCCTGTGTTTCCAGGAAACTGTCCACTTCTCCTTCGGTCACGCTCACGCGGTTGCTTACCTCACGTTCCTTCAGCCGTACCAGAATGATTTCATCGCGAATTTCGTCTCTGAACCGGTTGAAACTGACACCGTCCCGTTCGAGCGCATTGTAGAACTCGTGCAGCGTCATTTTGTTTTCCTGAGCGATGCGCCGAAGGGTCTGGTCAAGCTCGGTGTCGCTTACCGTCAGACCGGTTTCCTTGGCGAGCTGAAGCTGAACCTGGTTGAGGATGATGCGCTCAAGCAGCTGTTTTTCGAGAACCCCGATCGGAGGGGCCTGGACGCCCTGGCTTTGCAATTGCTTCAGCGTCGCTTTCAGCACTTCGTCCAGTTCATGCCGCGTAACGACATTTTCATTCACGACCGCCACAATGTGATCGATCGTCTCGACGCTGCCGGAATGGACAGACTGCTGAGCGAGAGCCATTCCGGCCGCCAGCAGCGCCGGAAGAAAAGGAGAGCCAAGAAAACGTAGCAGCGAGTTCGCACCCATGTGAATGAGGGTCGATAGACGGTGGAAAAACGGCGTGAGGGTGATTTGCGCGAAGTGTGACGGTTGACTGTGGTTTTTTCAGCTACGGCCCTTCTATCAGACCTCCTCCCTGACTGCCAATGCGGGTGTACCCGGGAATGCTGCGCTGCAGTACCTGCAATGGATTGGAGCCGATCTGCATCAGGCCGCTCAGCTCCAGCTGCAAAAAGGCTGCGGTCGTTGACCGCTGAGTTGCGGTGATGAGATGCTGCAGTACAAACCGCAACGACCAGCAACAGGCATTATACTCGACTCCCGCAAGTCCCTCCAGGATTCTCTCATCCTGCAGTGAATAGTTCAGCCGGGCGACAGTCTGCCATTTTTCGGACCAGCGCCACTGGCTGGAGGCGTCGATCTGATGCAGCACGTCGCGAGTGAAGCGGTAGCCGACATTGACGACTCGTCCTGGCTCCGGCCGATAGCTCACGCCCGAGCGTACGACGTCGGCCAGCAGGCGGGTCTGGTCGAATTGCATGCTGGCATCGGTAGTGATGGTCGGCGTTAGAAAACCTGTTACCGCGGCAATGAAATCCGGCCGGCGGTTGATAGTCTGCGGGGCGTCCAGGTTAATGCGCCGGTCAATGAAGCTCAACTGATGGCCGACTGCCATGCGCAGTCGTTCGCGACCCGTAGCGGGATCGATCAGGCGCGAGGTGAGCGCAAACGTGACCTGATTCGCGTCGTTGATGCGGTCGCTTCCACTGAATCGGTTCTCGGTAAGGATTTGCGCAAAACTGAAGTCCATTTTTCCGGAATCGAAGTTGGGCAATCGGCTTTGATCGCGGAATGGCACATAGACATAGAAAATGCGCGGCTCAAGGGTCTGAGTGAACCGCTCGCCCCGAAAGTCGATGTCACGGTCGAATGTGACGCCGCTGTCCAGGCTGACAATAGGCAAGGTACGGGTCGGATTTTCATCCAGCGAGGTGGAGGTGCCGTCCAGGTTGTAGCGCGTATGGTGTACTCCCACTTTGGGTGTAATATAGCCGAAAGCGCTGCGGAGTGGATAGCTGACGCTGGGGAAAAACACCGCACGGTGTCCATTGGTCTGCGTGGGATGCGAAAAATTCGCCCAGTTGCCGGAAAAATTCAGATCCAGTCCAAAAATGTCCGGTTTGTTCACGAGCATCGAGACCTGGGGAAGGCGTTTGTAAGGCACCACGATGGATGCAAGCGGATCCTGGATGGTCTGAAAACTCTGGACGAGTGTATTGACGCTGAACATGCCGTCGGTTCCCAGTGCCCGGTTGTATGAAACCAGGCCTTGCTGCAAAAGGTTGGTCCGCGAGGTGAGATTCAGGCTGTTGCCGAGATCGCGGAAGTAGGCATCGTCCGATACCCGGTTATAGTCCAGGCGGGTGGAGAATCCGTAACCCAGTTGCTGGTTATGCGCGAACGAAGTGCGCCAGCGTGTTTCGTGCCTGTCCCAGTCGTTCGGCAATATATCGGCGAGTATCGTGCCGTTCGCGCTCTCGGTGAGATAGCGGAATTCGTTGTTGAACGCGACTCCCCGCTTCGACATCATGCGTGCTGAGAAGGTTGCATCGTAGTTCGGCGCAATATTCCAGTAGAACGGAAGAGTGAGTTCGATGCCGGTGCGGACGCTTGTTCCATATGTGGGTGCCAGCAGACCCGATTTTCGCTGCCCGCTGTATGAGAAATTCATCCAGGGCGTATACAGGATGGGCACATCCTTGAATGTGAGCTTGACGTTGCGCGCCGTGCCTTCCCTTTTGTCATGATCCAGCTTCAGGTCGCCCACATGAAGGAGCCAGTCGTCGTCTCCCGCCGGGCAGGTGGTATAAGTCGCCTTCTTCAAACGGTACTGATTTTCTCCTTCGAACAGCAGTGTTCCAGCAAAACCTCGGCTGCTGGCATCCTTGAGCCGGTAGTTCGGATCGCTCAGTTGGCCGGTTTTACTCGACAGGTTGAACTTGAGATTTGATCCTTCCAGTATGTCGCCGCGCTGCTCCACGCGAACACGACCTTCGGCTTCCGCTTCGTCGGTTTCCTGGTAATATTTCATCCGGTCGGCGGAAATGAACTGGTCCCCGCTCGACAATTCCGCCTTGCCAATGGCCTCGATCTCCTTTCCCACATGGCCTTGCAAGCGCTCAGCGGCGACGAAGACAGGGCGGGACTTTTGCGGTTCGGCTTCTGTCTCGGACGCGTCCGGCTGCGCGCTTGTACGGGGTTCCGTTTCGCCGGCAAGACGGAGCTTCGCGTCGTCTGCTTGCTCTCCATGGCCGCGGATATGTTCTGCCTCGGCAAAGCCCGCTCCCCGTTCCGAGTCGGGAGCATCCGGCGCCGGGAGTTGTCCTCGCGCCGGTGCAGCCGGGGCACGACGGGGCGCGGCGCGCATCCTGACTTCCCCTTCTTCTGCGGTATGCCGGGATAAGGGCCGAAGGGCTTCACCAGCCGGTTCCGTGATCGAGGCACCTGCCGGGGCCTCATCTTTTACAGCGGGTGATCGGGCACGTTTCTGCTCAGACTCTCCGGCACGGGTCGAAGTAGTCGTCGAACTGCGAAGTTCAGCCGCGCTCTCCAGTTCGGGCTGGTATTCATGGCGCCCCTGGATGCGCTCCGAGTCGATGACCACAGGCTTGTTGTTCCCGCTGCTCCCACTTGGCGGAGTTGCTATCCGCTCTTGGCGCTGACCGGTAGGAGAAGGCGTTTCTGCGTGAGCATTGGCGACGAAACAGAATAGAAGGACCGGCCAGCAGATCGAGCCGGAGAAACGCCCTGTCATATGAAATGTTCAGCCCGAAAAAGGCAGCCTCGCGATATGGGATGATCTGCCGTTCTCAGAGATACCGGTTTGGCATGGTGACTAGATGGCGCAGAGACACGAGATATGCTGGAATTGAAGGATGGAATCGCCGGCGCTGCATTTTGAGCCCGCAACCCAGTCGGCATCCCCAGTCGACTTCAATAACGGAGCATAGAAAAATAAAGCCGTAAGTGTAGCAAAAAATGGATAGCAGCTTTGCACGGACAAGTTCAGGCGCAGACAAATGAATGCCACTGCGACCAGGAGAAGAC
>CAYXQR010000047.1:0-25247 GCA_964466955.1 uncultured Nitrosospira sp. | reverse complement strand
AAATCGACCGGGCGGGCACGAACAGCCTGAAATATGAAGCGCGCGAAACCATGTTTGGCGCAGCGGATGTCATTCCGCTATGGGTGGCAGATATGGATTTTGCCGCACCGTCCGGTGTCACCAGGGCGCTTTCGGAGCGAGCGGCACACCCGGTGTATGGATATACCGTGTACCCGGAGAGTCTGTACCAGTCGTTGCAAGGGTGGCTGAAACAGCGCCATGGCTGGGAGGTTCAACGGGACTGGATCATGATGTGCCCCGGCGTGGTGCCTTCCTTGCATGCGGCCGTCATGGCATTTGTCCCGCCTTCGGCTTCGGTCATCGTGCAGCCACCCGTTTATTTTCCTTTTTTTTCGGCTGCCACCAGTACCGGCCGCCAGCTCGCGGAAAACCCTCTGCGCGTTCGTAACGGCTGTTATGGCGTTGATTTCGAGCATCTGACGCGATGCGCGGAAAACGCCCGCCTGTTGCTGTTATGTTCTCCGCATAACCCGGTGGGACGGGTCTGGACCCTGGAAGAACTGAAACGCATCCTGCAGATTGCGCAACAATATGACCTTATGGTATTTTCGGATGAAATTCATGCCGATCTGGTCTATCCGGGGAATCGCCACCACGTACTTTCGCTGTTGGCCGAAGAGGCTGATGGGGATGCAACCCGTGTTATAACTGCCATTGCGCCCAGCAAGACCTTCAATATTCCCGGACTGAATCTTTCCGTGCTGGTGGTTCCAAATCCTGAGCATAGAAAAAGCCTTGCGCAGGTATTCGATACCATGCACGTCAGTGCATCGAATCCGTTCAGTATCGTCGCCTTCGAGGCCGCATACAGACATGGGAGTGCGTGGCTGAATGATCTGCTTGTTTATCTCGCCCAAACCCGGGATTTCGTTGCCAAGTATCTCGCGAAGCATATTCCGGAAATCCGCCTTGTCGAACCCGAGGGAACCTATCTGCTCTGGCTCGACTGCCATCGGCTGATGAACGCCCTGAGAATGAACGACATGCAGCTCCGGCAGTTTTTTGTGCACGAAGCCGGGGTTGGCATGAGTCCTGGAACTCTGTTCGGGGGGGCGGGAAGCGGCTTCATGCGCATGAACATTGGCATTTCGCGCCATGTGATTCGTATTGCACTCGATCGTATCAAAAGCGCTATTCGCCGCATGAGGGAAGAATCAGGTTCATCCTGACGAATGTGCATTTGTTCTATGGGCGCACTTCCACTTATCAGTCGTGGGCGCAATGAACTGTCAACGCTCTCATTCCTGACCTGTGCATCCATAGGATTCTCACTCTGATCAATCGTACGCATGTCCCGTAGAGGTTCAGGTTTTTTGCGTCATGAATATAATTGCGCGGTCCTGTAGCGGCTGGATTGCAGTATTTCTCACAATATGTCTCTGGACAGGTTTCATTCTCGTTACACGTCATGGAGGAACCGGCGTGCTGACAAGCTGGGACGTCGCACTGCTGCGTTTCGGAGTCGGCGCACTCATTGCGGTTTTTTTTCTACCCCGCGTATTGCTGCCTTCGCTCAAGGTCATCACCCTCTTCTCATTATCGGGTGGCATCGGTTACGCTATTGCTGTTTATGCGGCGTTTCGCCTGTCGCCAGCCGCGCACGGTTCGGTGCTGTTACATGGCGCACTGCCTTTCCTGACCGCAATCATCGCGTGGCTATGGCTGGGCCACAAGCCGTCAAAGCCGCGTCGAGTCGCGTTGCTGATGGTATTTGCAGGCATTGCATTGACCGCGGCCGACTCTTTTTCGCGTGATTCCCCGCTCACGCATACCCAGGTAATCGGCGATCTGCTTTTTTTGTGCGGCTCGCTGATGTGGGCCGTATTTACCCTGTTGCTTGGCCGCTACCCAACCACCCCCCTCGCCGCAACCGTTGCTACCACGCTGGGCAGCGCCGCTGTTTATCTTCCGGTCTGGATGATTTTTTTACCAAGCACACTGGCATACGCGCCGGCAGGCGAAATCGTGCTGCAGGCGGTTTACCAGGGTGTGCTGACTGTATTCGTCGCCATGCTGCTGTATACGTTCGCGGTAGCCCGACTAGGGTCGCAGACGGTTGCTCTGGTCATGGCAGTCGTGCCGGCGACGTCGGCACTTGCCGCTGTGCCGGTGCTTGGAGAGACCCTGCCGTTGCTCACCCTGGCGGGTCTGGGAGCTGTCACGACCGGTGCCATACTGGGGGCACGGGAAGGTCGGAAAACGCTATTGGCAGAGTGATGACATCGTAATTCTACGCGGGTGGCGGCACAGCAATCAGGCATTACAATGTCTTTTGAATGCGGACTCGGCGAAGGGCGGAGAAAGAGATGAGCGGGAAAATACGGATTCGCGTATAAGTAACAGCGGACGAACAAGGCGTCCTGGTCCATGCCGAGCAATCCTGGGCAGAAATATCTCATTCCTACATTCGGCCAAGTATGCCAGAGCCCCGGCTTTCAACAATTTCCACCGAACATGCGTTCAGCATCGCGTCGCCTGCCTTGCCCGCTGAGTACAGTGCGCCTATCACATCGCAACTGCTCCCCGGCGAATCCGTACTGGCCTGGTTGGAAACCGATCTCGATGACCGGCTTCATTTTTCTTCGGGAATGGTGGTCGTCACCGATAACCGGCTTCTGGCAACCGGAAGCGGAGCAGGCTGGCAAAGCTGGAGTTTTCGCGAGGGAATGAGGCTGGCGCGGTTCGATCATGCTGGTATTGGGACCATCGAGCTTGTCGATGATTCCTCTCTGCTCGCGCGCTGGCGCTACACGTTAAGCAAGGAAGTCACGGCAAATCACCTGATCGCCAATTTTGAGCAGGGATTAAACGCGCATCTGACCGGGGAAATTCCTTTTCCTTCCGCAGCATGCCGATGCCCGAAATGCCAGCGGCTACTGGATGCGCCACTGGCGTCCGGGCAGGAAGAGTGCGCAGCCTGTAGCCAGGAAGCAAAGAAACCGCCTTCCACCTGGACGTTGCTTCGACTGTGGCGGTTTGCCAAACCTTACAAGGGGCGGTTGCTGGCAGGCTTTCTGCTGACGCTGGGTAGCACGGGCGCGTCGATGGTTCCGCCCTATCTGACCATGCCGCTTATGGATAACGTGCTCATACCCTATCAGAACGGCAAGCCGATCGACGTCGATCTCGTCATATTCTACCTGACTGGCCTGCTCGGAGCGGCATTACTGGCATGGGTGCTCGGATGGACACGAACATATCTGCTGGCGCTGGTGTCCGAGCGTATCGGTGCCGATCTGCGCACGGCCACTTTTGAGCATCTTCTCAAGCTCTCT
The DNA here is from genome assembly GCA_964466955.1 of uncultured Nitrosospira sp. Taxonomy (GTDB): domain Bacteria; phylum Pseudomonadota; class Gammaproteobacteria; order Burkholderiales; family Nitrosomonadaceae; genus Nitrosospira. The sequence goes on along the minus strand of CAYXQR010000047.1, from coordinate 21,951 downwards.
CACGCATACTTTGGCGGCAAACGAACCGGGGATCTGATGGCCCGTATCGGGTCCGAAACCGATCGGCTCAACATCTTTCTGTCCCTGCATCTGCTCGATTTTGCGACAGACATGCTCATGATCCTCATGACGGTGATCATCCTGGTTTCGATCAATCCGTGGCTGGCGCTGGTAACCTTGATCCCGCTGCCTGTCATCGCGTGGCTCATCCATCTGGTCCGCGACAGGTTGCGTACTGGATTTGAGAAAGTGGACCGCGCCTGGGCTGAAGTGACCAGCGTGCTTGCCGACACGATTCCCGGCATACGCGTCGTCAAGGCATTTGCGCAGGAGAAGCGTGAGGCGAGGCGGTTTCGGGTAGCGAACGATCGCAATCGCGAGGTCAATGACAGGGTCAACAAGGTCTGGTCATTGTTTTCGCCCACTGTCATCCTCCTGACGGAAATCGGCCTCCTGGTGATCTGGGTTTGCGGCATCTGGCAGGTTTCAAAAGATGAAATTTCCGTGGGGGTGTTGACGGCGTTCCTGACTTACATCAGCCGATTTTATGTGCGACTCGACTCGATGAGCCGCATTGTCTCGGCTACGCAGAAAGCGGCAGCGGGCACAAAACGCATTTTCGAAATTCTCGATCACGTCTCCAGCGTACCTGAGCCTGTGCAACCTATGCATCTGCCTGTAGTCAGGGGGGAAATCGAACTGCGCAACGTCGGCTTCCGTTATGGCACGCGCAGCGTGACACACGATCTCAGCATCAAGATCAAGCCAGGCGAGATGATCGGCCTTGTCGGCCACAGCGGTTCGGGCAAGAGCACGATCGTCAATCTGATCTGCCGGTTTTATGACGTCACCGAAGGGGCGATCCTGCTGGATGGCATTGATATCCGTTCCCTGCCTGTCGCCGAATATCGCAAGCATATCGGCCTTGTGCTTCAGGAACCATTTCTTTTTTTTGGAACAGTTGCCGAGAACATCGCCTATGGCAAGTCCGACGCGAAGCGGGGAGAGATCATCGCAGCGGCCAGGGCCGCGCATGCACATGAATTTATCCTGCGCTTGGCTTACGGCTACGATTCGCTGGTGGGTGAGCGTGGACAGGTTCTTTCAGGAGGGGAGCGGCAAAGAATCTCCATTGCCCGCGCCCTCCTGATCGATCCGCGTATTCTGATTCTCGACGAAGCTACTTCTTCTGTCGATACCACTACGGAGAAGGAAATCCAGAAAGCGCTTGAGAACCTCGTGCGCGGACGAACCACCATCGCCATCGCGCACCGCCTGTCCACGTTGCGCGATGCCAATCGCCTGATTGTGCTGGACCGTGGCAGGGTCGTCGAGATCGGCACCCATGCTGAGCTCATGATACGTGAAGGACACTATTACCGGCTTTATCAGGCGCAGGCCCGCAACGTGGATACCGAGGACGATTTACGCTGGCCGGACATCGAACCCAAAGAAGAGGCTGGCCGGGAATGATTCATACGGATGATTATCAGTTGGTCCGCAATGCATTCGGACGCCTGATGTTTATAAAAAGAAACGACGGAACCGAGATGGAAGTTGTGCCGGTGCGTTCGTTTCCTATTACTGCTCCGGAGCAGGGCATCTCTCTTATTGACCTGCATGGGCATGAACTGGCCTGGATCGAGGATTTGCAGGATTTGCCAGGTGAAGCACGGAAGCTGATCGATGAGGATCTTGCCGCCCGCGAGTTTATGCCGGAAATAGAACGTGTAGAGGATGTCTCCAGTTTCTCCACCCCGAGCACCTGGAACGTGGAAACAGATCGAGGGAGGACGACCTTCACCCTCAAGGGTGAGGAGTATATCCGCCGCCTGACGTCGACTGCCTTGTTGATCACGGACAGTCAAGGCATTCATTTTCTGATACGCGACCGCACGACGCTGGATAATCAAAGCCGCAAAATCCTGGACCGATTTCTATAGCCGGACAGAAGCATTGAAGCGCAAGCGCGGTTCCCCGTTCAAGGCTGGAACCGCTCCGACAAAGCACACCGCCTCCTGATATGCTCCTAGAATGTCTCCAATCAGAGACAGCTAGATATCTTTCTTAATCAGCAGGTTACTAGGTGATTATCGATACGCCTGTCTGCCGGAGAAGACGCTCCGATCGAGGGGACTAAGTATAGTTAACTGTATTTAAAGAATAACATTATGTGGCACGATTTATGCTCGTTCTCTTTCGCGCTTGAAGGCACATAGAGTCCGGCATCCGGAATTGCAGGTGTCCAATTTTGAAATCCCCATTAGATGCATAGTTTATCGAAACCGACATCGTTATCGCCCTCGTCGCGCGATGAGGGGGATTCAATGAATCTTGAATCAGTATGATGCAACGCATGCAAATGAGCCATCAGACCGTGCAGCTGATTGGCAGCCTTTCCGATGCTGATCGGGGCGCCTGATATGAATGGTTATGAATCTGAAGGACTCCGGCAAACTCTCAAGTCCTGCCACAGCATAAGTTTGCCGAGCTGTAAACCGATTAAAGTTGACAACGTTAGTCCACTTTTCAACTCGTCGCAAGAGTCCGCTTTTATGCAGGCCTATACGGTTAGTAATGCTGACTGTTCAGATATCAACAGAGATATCAAGTTCATAGAAATACGCCATCTCAACGGGCCCAACGTCTGGACTTTGCGACCCGTTCTTGAAGTAATCGTGGATATCGGATCCCTTGAAGATTTTCCGTCCGATACCATTCCGGGGTTTTACGAACGGCTCTCATTCTGGCTTCCCTCGTTGATCGAGCATCGCTGCAGCTATGGGGAACGAGGAGGATTCCTGCGTCGACTGAAGGAAGGAACCTGGGCAGGCCATATTCTGGAGCATGTGACGCTTGAGCTGCAGAATCTGGCGGGGATGCCGGGCGGATTTGGACGTGCACGCGAAACTTCCTTGCGCGGAATCTATAAAGTTGTCGTCAGCGCATGGCACGAAGACATTACGCGGAATGCACTGGCGGCCGCTCGTGAACTGGTGCTCGCAGCAATGGAAAATACGCCGGGAAACGAACATTACGATCTTGAGGGCACGATCGGAAGGTTGCGTGAGATGGTGGATTCGCTTTGGCTGGGACCCTCTACCGCCTGTATTGTTGAGGCCGCGGCCTGCCGGAATATTCCCGCGATCCGTCTTCTGAGCAAGGGAAACCTGGTTCAGCTGGGCTACGGCAGCAGAAGTCAGCGTATCTGGACAGCTGAAACGGACCGTACGCCCGCCATCGCTGAAAGCATCTCCCGGGACAAGGAGTTGACGAAGTTGTTGCTCCAGTCGTGCGGTGTTTCCGTGCCGGAAGGGCGGGTCGTTCGCGACGCCGACGACGCCTGGACGGCAGCCCAGGAACTCGGGTTGCCGGTTGTTCTCAAGCCCTGTGATGGCAATCACGGTCGCGGAGTATTCATCGAATTGCGTACGCGCGAGGAAATCGAGTCGGCATACGGCGCCGCGCGGAAGGAAGGGAGCGGTGTCTTGGTTGAACGCCTCGTACAGGGGGTGGAATACCGCCTGCTCGTGGTGGGCGGTCGACTGATTGCCGCATGTCGCAGCGACTCGGTTTCCGTCAAGGGCGACGGCAAATCCACCATCGGTCAACTGATCCGGGATCAAATCAATTCCGATCCCCGACGGGGTATGACGGAAGATTATCCGTTGAATCCCGTTTCGATGGACGGGATTACAATCATGGAACTGGTCCGGCAAGGATTTACCGTCAACTCCATTCCTGCAGACGGTCAGGATGTGCTGATCCAACGGAATGGCAATCATGCTTTCGACGTAACAGATCAGGTGCATCCGGATACGGCTGCGGCTGCGTCGCTTGCCGCGCGCATTGTCGGCCTTGATATCGCGGGTATCGATCTGATGGCGGGGGATATTTCGCAGCCCCTTGCCGGACAGGGGGGGGCGATCGTGGAAGTAAATGCCGGTCCGGGGTTGCTGATGCATATCAAGCCTGCCGTCGGCAAACCTCGTCCCGTGGGGGAGGCCATCGTGGATCACCTGTTTTCCAGCCATGACGATGGTCGCATCCCGATCGTCGGCGTTACCGGCAGCCTCGGCAAAACCACGGTGGCACACCTTGTCGCGCAACTGGTTGCCCTTTCAGGCAAGTTCACGGGGCTGGCGTGCAGCGACGGACTTTATCTCGACCAGAGACAGGTTCGCAAGGGAGATCATGATACGTGGAAGTCAGCCAACAGTGTCCTTATGAACCGCTCGGTTGAAGCTGCGGTTTTCGAAAACGGGAGTGACCATATTCTGCACGAAGGGCTGGCCTACGATGGCTGCCACGTTGGAGTAGTGACCAATATCGAGGTGGCGCGTCATTATGGGCAGTACATCGAGACGCCCAAACAGGTTTTCGACATCATTCGCACCCAGGTGGACGTGGTGGTTCCGACCGGTGCAGCCGTGCTCAATGCGCGGGAGCCGATGCTTGTGAAGATGGCGCCGCTTTGCAACGGTGAGATCATCTATTTCAGTCTCGATGCCGGGTTGCCCGTGGTGCAAGCGCATCGTTCGTGCGGGACAGCCGGGATAAACGGCGTTCACGGAAAGCGTGCCGTGATTGTTCAGGATGAGCAGATCATCCTGGCGGATGGTTCCAACGAGTTGATGCTGGGCAGACTGGCCGATGTTCCCCTTACCGATTGCGGGAATGCGATTCCACAAGTCGAGAATGTTCTTGCCGCAATCGCCGCCGCTTGGGCGTTAGGCATGGAACCCGCTCTCATGCGGTCCGGGATTCGGAATTTTGGATACTCAACGGGGAACATAGCGTGAAGATCGAGACGGGCATATTTGCCGACGAAGATGAGGTATCAGGCAAGCTGGCGATCGAGGTATCGCGCGTTCGCGCATTGCGCGGTCCCAACCTGTGGATTTCCCGCACAGCCACCGAGGTGATTGTTTCCTGTAATGCAATGGGCGCTTCCGCCGGAGAGATGTCTGGATTCCTGAGACGTTTACGCGACCGGTTTCCCCAAATTGATTTCCATCCCGATTATCTCGAAGCAGGAACGCCTGCACAGGCCCTTGAGCGTGCGGCATTCAGTCTCCAGGTGGAGGTGGGCTGTCCGATCGCTTTCAGTAAAACGGCGCATACGCTGGAAGCTGGCATTTATCAGGTTGTGGTGGAGTATAGCGAAGAGGCGGTAGGAAGGCTTTCCGTCGAGCTTGCGGCGCAACTGTGCGCTGCGGCACTTGAAGATCGACCATTCGATCTCGCGGGTGCCCTGAATCGTCTGCGCGACCTGTATGAAGATATCCGTCCCGGACCGAGCACGAGCGCGGTCATAAAGGCAGCTTCGGCCCGTGGGATACCTTTCCGGCGGCTGACTGAGGGCAGCATTGTCCAGTTTGGCTGGGGAAGCCGGCAACATCGTATTCAGGCGGCTGAAACAGGTTTGACGAGTCTGGTGGCGGAATCGGTTGCGCAGGATAAGGAGTTGACAAGAAGGCTTCTGGAAGCAGCGGGTATTCCCGCGGTACCAGGCAGGTCCGTGGAGAATGCAGCGGACGCGTGGGCGGCAGCCTGCGAAATCGGCGGTCCCGTTGTCATCAAACCGCAGGATGGAAATCAGGGACGCGGCGTGACTGTCAATCTGGTCAGCCGCGAGCAGGTGGAGTCAGCCTACCTGGCGGCAGCCGAAATCACGGGCAAGGTTCTGGTGGAACGTTACATTCCAGGGCAGGATTACCGCATGCTGGTGATAGGCAATCGGCTGATCGCTGCTGCGCGACGTGATCCCCCCCAGGTGATCGGAGACGGCGTGCATACCGTTTATCAACTGGTTGAGCAGGTCAACAGCGACCCGCGACGTGGCGAGGGGCATAACAATGCACTGACTACGATTCATCTTGATGACGTTGCCCTGGTTCTGCTGGCAACCCAGGGACTCACACCGGCATCCGTGCCACCTAAAGGTTCGCGTGTTCTCCTGCGCGGCAATGCCAATCTTTCTACGGGAGGGACGGCAACAGACGTCACCGATGAAGTTCATCCCGAGTTTGCTGCCCGTATGGAAGCAGCGGCACGCATGATCGGCCTCGATATCTGTGGGGTGGACGTTGTCTGCGAGAGCGTCTCCAAGCCGTTGGAGGGACAGCAGGGCGCTGTCATAGAGATCAATGCCGCTCCTGGTCTCCGCATGCATTTGCAACCTTCCTTTGGCAAGGCCCGTGGCGTCGGAGAGGCGATCGTCGACAGTATATTCAGCAAGGGCGATGATGCACGCATACCTGTGGTAGCGGTAACGGGTACCAATGGCAAGACAACGACCGTGCGTCTGATTGCCAATCTCCTCGATGGTCAGGGCATGCGCGTCGGGATGACAAGCACCGATGGCGTCTATATCGACGGCTTGCGCATTGATACCGGCGACTGTAGCGGGCCGAAGAGTGCGAGAAAGGTTTTGCTGCATCCCGATGTCGATGCCGCCGTGCTTGAGACCGCACGCGGCGGTCTGTTGCGCGAAGGACTGGCTTTCGATCGTTGTGATGTGGCGGTGGTGACCAATATAGGCAGAGGTGATCATCTCGGGCTCTCCCATATCAATACGGTCGAGGATTTGGCGGCAGTCAAGCGCGTGATCGTCCAGAACGTCACGCCGCGCACCGGCACTGCCGTGCTGAATGCGGCTGACCCTTACGTGGCGGGCATGGCTGCGCACTGTCCCGGCCAAGTGATCTTTTTTGCCCGTGATCCGGAGCATCCGGTCATTTCCAGGCACCGGGCAAAACGCAAGCGCGTCATTTATATGGATGCCGATGCGATTGTTGCTGCGGAAGGAGCAATGGAGAGTCGCATTCCGTTTTCCTGTATCCCTGTCACCCAGAATGGCACGATCGCATTTCAGGTGGAAAACGCGATGGCGGCTATTGGGGCAGGCTGGGCTCTGGAACTGGACTGGCAGATTATTCAAGCAGGACTGTCCAATTTCGTGAGTGACACTCAGACCGCGCCCGGGCGCTTCAATCTCTTCAGTCACCGCGGCGCCACCCTTATAGCCGATTACGGGCATAACGCGGATGCGATTCGCGCACTGGTGCACGCCATCGACAAAATACCCGCGAAACGACGCTCCGTCGTAATCAGCGGGGCGGGAGACCGCCGTGATGAAGACATTCGCGAGCAGACTCAAATCCTGGGCGATGTTTTCGATAAGGTGGTTCTATATCAGGACCAGTGTCAGCGGGGTCGAGCCGACGGAGAGGTGCTGAATCTGCTGCGGCAGGGTCTGGAGAATGCGAAACGGACCCGGGAGGTGAAGGAAATCTGGGGCGAACTGGGAGCCATCGATACGGCTTTCGATAACCTGGAAGCCGGAGAGCTGTGTCTTATTCTCATTGATCAGGTGGAAGAAGCTCTTGGGCACATTCGCGAGCGTGTGATCGCACGGGATGACGCGGTCGCCTGACATAGGATGGTCAGATAAAGAAGCACATGGGGACCAGCATCGCGTGAATCGCTGCTGCAATTACGGCGCAGGTGCCTTCCCGTGAGCGTCAAGTTCTTCTATTTGGCCGGGAAGTCTGCAAATCCTGATTGCGGTCTGCTGATATTGACCTAAACTGAAAACAGTGCCGTTTCAATGCGCGGAACGGCCTTTTTCGCTTATCCCCGTTATGAATAAAGAAAGGAGAATGGTCATGCCAGGAGAAAGTATCTATCGCGTCACCGAAATAATCGGAACCAGCAAAACATCCTGGGAAGACGCGGCCAGGAATGCCGTCGAGACGGCAGCAAAAACACTGCGAGATTTACGAGTGGCCGAAATCGTCAAACTGGACGTGTTGGTGGAAGATGGCAAGGTGGCTGCTTACCGGGCGAGAGTGAACCTGTCCTTCAAATACGAAACGGAAAAGTAGCATGCGTGGAGGGATTTGGCGAACACGTGTCATCTGACATTTGCCGACCAGTTGATCCGGAGCCGGTAAATTGCGAAATCCTCTCTTCGAGGCATAAAAAAGCGCTGGACTTCCAGCGCTTTTTTATGATCGGTAAAGCCTGCCGGCCTCCCGGGCGGGATCAGTTTTCCACGGTAGCGGCGGCTTCTTCCTCGAACAGAAGCTTCACCTTGTCACCAGTGTCGAGATCCACGGTAACCTTGCCGCCGTTCGCGAGCCGCCCGAACAGCAATTCATCCGCTAGCGCGCTGCGGATCGTATCCTGGATGAGGCGGGCCATCGGCCGCGCGCCCATGAGGGGATCGACGCCGTTGCGTGCAAGATATTCTCTCAGCGCCTCGGTGAATATCGCGTCGACCTTCTTCTCATGCAACTGGGCTTCCAGTTGCATGAGGAATTTGTCCACTACCCGCAGGATCACCTCCCTGTCGAGAGGTGCGAACGAGATGATCGCATCCAGGCGGTTACGGAATTCCGGCGTGAACATGCGCTTGATGTCCCCCATCTCATCACCGGTCTGCGCGGCCTTCGTAAAACCGATCGACGCTTTGCTGAGCGCTTCCGCGCCGGCGTTGGTGGTCATGATGATCACCACGTTGCGGAAATCCGCCTTGCGGCCATTGTTGTCCGTCAAGGTGCCGTGATCCATGACCTGCAGCAGAATATTGAAAATATCGGGATGTGCCTTTTCAATTTCATCCAGCAGCAGTACCGAATAGGGCTGTTTGATAATGGCTTCGGTCAGCAATCCTCCCTGATCGAAACCGACATATCCGGGCGGAGCCCCGATCAGCCGGGAAACAGCGTGTCGCTCCATGTATTCCGACATGTCGAAACGATGCAGGTGAATGCCAAGCGCGTAGGCCAGCTGCCGCGCCACTTCGGTTTTGCCCACACCCGTCGGGCCCGAGAAAAGAAACGAGCCGACCGGTTTCTGCGGGTTGCCCAATCCGCTTCGTGCCATCTTGATTGCTGACGTCAGGGCGTTGATCGCCTTGTCCTGTCCGAATACGACAGCCTTCAAATCGCGATCAAGCGTCTTCAGCGTGTTCCGGTCATCGCTGGAAACATTTTGCGCGGGAATACGCGCTATGCGCGCGATGATGCTTTCGATTTCGTGCTTGCTGATGACTTTGCGTTGCCTGGATTTAGGCAGAATGCGCTGCGCCGCGCCTGCTTCGTCGATCACGTCAATCGCCTTATCCGGCAGATGACGGTCGTTGATGAAGCGCGCGGAAAGCTCCGCAGCCGTGGTCAATGCGGTAGCGGTGTATTTCACGCCATGGTGCGCCTCGTAGCGGGCTTTGAGGCCGCGCAGTATGGAAACGGTCTCATCCACGCTGGGTTCGAGTACATCGATTTTCTGGAACCGGCGTGAAAGCGCGTGATCCTTCTCGAAAATACCGCGATATTCGCTATAGGTCGTGGCGCCGATGCATTTCAGCTGGCCAGTGTTCAGTATCGGCTTCAGCAGGTTGGAGGCGTCCAGCGTTCCACCCGAGGCGGCGCCCGCTCCGATCAGAGTGTGAATCTCGTCAATGAACAGAATCGCACTGGAACTTTCAAGCAACTGTTTCAGAACCGCCTTCAGCCGCTGCTCAAAGTCGCCGCGATATTTGGTGCCCGCGAGGAGAGCGCCCATATCCAGCGCATAAACCTGGTGATGGGCAAGTATGTCGGGCACATCGTTCTCGATGATGCGCCGCGCCAGTCCTTCGGCAATCGCCGTCTTGCCCACGCCGGCTTCCCCCACCAGCAGCGGATTATTCTTGCGGCGACGGCAGAGCGTCTGTATAAGGCGCTCCAGCTCGCGTTCCCGTCCGATCAATGGATCAATCTTGCCTGCGAGCGCCAGGGAATTGAGATTCACTGCATAGGTTTCCAGCGCGCCGCCCGAACTCATTTCCTGTTCGGTATCGCCTTCGCTTTCGGTCTTTGCATTCGTCCCCTGCGGCACCTTGCTGATGCCATGGGAAATATAGTTCACTACGTCGAGGCGCGTCACGCCCTTCTGATGAAGAAAATACACTGCATGGGAATCTTTTTCGCCGAAAATGGCAACCAGGACGTTGGCTCCCGTCACCTCTTTCTTTCCCGAGGACTGCACGTGCAGGATGGCCCGCTGGATGACGCGCTGGAATCCAAGCGTGGGCTGGGTGTCGACTTCGCCACTGCCGCCCACCGTCGGCGTGTTCTCGGTTACATGCTCGGTGAGCAGGCGCCGCAAATCGTCCATATCGACCGAGCAGGCACGCAGGACCTCGGCGGCAGTCGGATTGTCGAGCAGCGCCAGCAACAGGTGCTCGACCGTAATGAACTCATGGCGTTTCTGCCGTGATTCGACAAATGCCATGTGCAAACTGACTTCCAGCTCTTGAGCAATCATTTCAATTCTCCTCCATCACGCATCTGAGCGGATGTTGATGCTGTCTCGCAAATGCGACCACCTGCTCAACCTTGGTTGAAGCCACATCATTCGGATAAACTCCGCAGACACCCGCCCCATCCATATGGACTTTGAGCATGATTTGCGTCGCCTGTTCTCGATTCATGGAAAAAAAAGTCTGTAACACAACCACCACGAAATCCATCGGGGTGAAATCATCATTCAGCAAAATCACCTTAAACATTGGCGGAGGCTTGAGTTTGCTCTTTTTGGCCTCCAGTACAACATCCTCATGATTTCCTGCCGTCATGATGCCTTGTCTCTATCCTCTGTCAGCGCAGAAATAACACTACTATCAGTCCTTATATTTGATGATTACGCTGAAATATTCAAGCCCCTTTGGAAAATATTCTGTTGCATTTCCCGCAAATACCGGCAATGAATGCTTGACTTGTAAACTGGATTTGCGTAAAACGGCTCTTGGCGTTTGGCTTCAAGTTCTCTGCAGCACCGGTTACAGCCGTTTTGCGGTCTTGAAACTCAAACAGTGTTCGGGTTTCCGGCCCGTTTTTTTATAGGAAGCAAAAATGGCAACTGGTACAGTAAAATGGTTCAACGACTCAAAAGGATTCGGGTTCATCACCCCTGATGATGGCAGCGAAGATCTGTTTGCTCACTTTTCCGCGATCAATATGTCCGGATTCAAAACACTCAAAGAAGGGCAGAAAGTCACTTTTGAGGTTACCCAAGGTCCAAAAGGCAAGCAAGCGTCAAACATTCAGTCTGCTTAAGGATTTCAGCCTGACGGCAAAGCCGGTCAGCCTGTAGTCGACCCCAGAATTTAAGACACCCCTTGCCGGTTCCGGCAGGGGGTTTTTTGTGCACGTCAGCTCATGCGCTCGATAAGTGCCTGTCCGAATGCCGAGCATGAAACTTTCTGTGCGCTCTCCATCTGACGCGCAAAGTCATAGGTCACGATCCTGTCCTGGATGGTTTTCTCCATTGCAGCAATGATGAGATTCGCAGCCTCACCCCAGCCCATATGCCGCAGCATCATTTCCGCAGACAGGATGATCGAGCCGGGATTGACCTGATCCTTGCCCGCATATTTCGGTGCAGTGCCATGGGTCGCCTCGAACATCGCGATCGAATCGCTCATGTTTGCCCCCGGCGCGATCCCGATCCCGCCCACCTGGGCGGCCAGCGCGTCGGAGATATAGTCACCGTTCAGGTTAAGCGTGGCGATCACTTCGTATTCCTCCGGGCGCAGCAGAATCTGTTGCAGAAAAGCGTCCGCAATCACGTCCTTGATGACAATCCCGCCTCGATTCTCAGGCAGCTTCATCCAAGGGCCGCCGTCGAGAGGCGTGGCATCGAATTCCCTTGCTGCCAACTGATAGCCCCAGTTCTTGAATGCCCCTTCGGTAAATTTCATGATGTTGCCCTTATGCACCAGGGTGACGGAAGGGCGCCCGTTCGCAATGGCGTACTGTATTGCCTTACGCACCAGCCTTTCGGTGCCTTCACGTGACACCGGCTTGATCCCTATCCCCGAAGTTTCGGGAAAGCGGATCTTGGTGACCTTCATGTCGTTCGTTAAAAAACGGATGACTTTTCTCGCATCGTCGGATTCGGCATCCCATTCTATGCCGGCATAAATATCCTCCGAATTCTCGCGAAAAATAACCATGTCCGTCTTTTCAGGGTGTTTCAGCGGACTGGGCACACCTTGAAAATAGCGAACGGGGCGCAGGCAAACGTACAGATCCAGTTCCTGCCTCAAGGCGACGTTGATGGACCGGATTCCCCCGCCCACCGGAGTCGTAAGGGGTCCTTTGATTGACACTACATACTCACGCGCTGCCTGCAGCGTTTCCTCGGGGAGCCAGACATCTTCACCATATATCCGCGTCGATTTTTCACCGGCATAGATTTCCATCCAGGCGATCCTGCGCTTGCCTGAATAAGCGTGGTTGACCGCTGTATCCACCACTTTTTTCATGACTGGGGTAATATCCACGCCGATGCCGTCGCCTTCTATATATGGGACAATCGGATTATCGGGCACACTCAGAGAAAAATCGGCATTTACGCGAATCTTCGCGCCATTGGCGGGCGTGCTGATGTGCTGATACATGGAGTCTCCAGTTGATTAGGGCGGTAAAAGAGGATACGAGGAGTTACAGGCCGGTCGGGGCAGCCGATCTGTCAGGCTGTGAACCTCACGGAACAAATGGACGGCGCGACCATCAAGTATTTATTTTATTTTATCGCGTTTCGCATAAGGCGTACCGTACTTTTGCCCTGCGCTGGATTCCCGCCCTCAATGAACGAACTTCCCGGGCAAAACAAGGCAGGAATAATGATCTGGAAACCTAACGTCACGGTTGCCGCGATCGTTCAGAAAGACGGGAAATATCTGCTTGTCGAGGAACAGACCGGCAATGGCGTCCTGTTCAATCAGCCAGCCGGGCATCTGGAGTCAGGGGAATCCATTATCCAGGCTGTCATCAGGGAAACCCTGGAAGAAACAGGCTACGCATTTGTGCCGGAGGGCGTGATTGGAATTTATAACTGGTATGCTCCGGTGGAAAACGTCACATTTATCCGTTTTGCTTTCAGCGGGCATATCGCCGGGCACGATCCGGAACGGCCTCTGGATGTCGGCATTCTGCGCGCAGGATGGTTCACAGTCGGTGAAATTCTGCAGACGATTCCCCGTCATCGCAGCCCGCTGGTCATGAAATGCATCGAGGATCATCTGGCCGGAAGACATTATCCTCTGGAAATTCTCACCCATTACGATCGATGACCAAGGCTCGTGTGGTAGTGGGCATGTCGGGTGGAGTGGATTCATCCGTTGCGGCACTGCTGCTGAAACAGCAGGGATACGAAGTAATCGGACTCTTCATGAAGAACTGGGAAGACGATGATACGGATGAGTACTGTTCTTCCCGGCAGGATCTGATCGACGCGGCCTCCGTGGCGGATATCATCGGTATCCCGCTGGAAGCCGTCAATTTTTCTGCAGAGTACAAGGAACGGGTATTCAGCCATTTCCTTGCTGAATACCAGGCCGGGCGTACGCCCAATCCCGATGTCCTATGCAACGCGGAGATCAAGTTCAAGGCGTTCCTGGAGCATGCCTCCGGACTTGGGGCCGACTATATCGCGACGGGTCATTATGCTCAGGTCCGCGGCACGAATGGCGAGTTCCAGTTGCTCAAGGGGGAGGATGGCACCAAGGATCAGAGCTACTTCCTCTATCGCCTGAATCAGGCTCAATTGTCCCGAACGTTATTTCCCGTCGGCCATCTTTACAAACGCGATGTGCGCAGGATTGCACACGAGCATGGGTTGTCGAATTTTTCCAAGAAAGACAGCACCGGGATCTGTTTTATCGGCGAGCGCCCCTTCCGCGAGTTTCTCAGTCGCTATCTGCCGGATGAGCCAGGGGAAATCAGGACGTCTGCCAATGTGCTCATGGGAAGGCATGCCGGCCTGATGTATTACACCATCGGCCAACGGCAGGGCCTGGGTATCGGCGGAAGCCGGGAGGGTGATGGCGCGCCCTGGTTCGTTTCAGCAAAGGATCCGGCGCGAAATATTCTGACCGTGGTCCAGGGTCATGATCATCCCGATCTGTTCCGTTCTGTGCTCGACGCGAACGACCTCACATGGGTCAGCGGCCGGATGCCGCATTGCAACTGGGTTTATTCCGCCAAAATCCGCTACCGGCAGGCCGATGCGCCCTGTGTGATCGCTGCCGTCGATAGCCATCATTGCAGTATCGAATTTGCCGAGCCGCAGTGGGCAGTGACGCCTGGCCAGTCTGTGGTGGTCTATGAGAGCAGGGTTTGCCTGGGCGGCGGGGTCATTACACACGCCGATGGCGATTGAAGGAGCAGGTCATGCTCTCCCTGCTCCTTATCTGTCTCTCGGTGCTGTTTCTGTAAATGCAGGCCGTTTTTCCAGTCGATCCGCGAAATCGGCAAGACTGGCAAATGTCGCGCGCCACTCGATTTCCGGAAAACGAAAATCCAGGTAGCCCAAGGCGCAACCCAGCGCGATATCCGCCAGCGTGTAGCTATTGCTTTCGCACCATTTATTGTCGCCCAGCTGGTACGCAGCTGCCTCCACTCCCCGCCCTACCTTATTGAGTTGGCGGTCTATCCACTCCGGGCTTTGGCGCGCTTCATCCCGCTTCCGCTCCAGAAATACAGCGGCAGCGGCATCGCAAATGCCATCCGCCAGCACTTCCCAGCGCTTTACCATGAGACGTTGGCGACCGGACTCGGGAATCAAACGGGATACAGGACTGATACTGTCCACGTACTCGACGATTACCCGGGAATCATATAGTTGCGTCCCGTCCTCCATGATCAGTACCGGGATTTTGCCAAGGGGATTGAAGTCCGGCACGTGGCTGTCGGGGCTCCAGGGAGCTTCCAGCTCGAAACTGTATCCGATGTGTTTCTCGGCCAGTACGATGCGGGTTTTGCGGACGTAGGGGCTGGTGAGCGATCCGATCAGCTTCATCACTGAAACAGGAAGGTGGTTTCTCAAAAAACGGGACATTATATCGGCATTCCGGAAAGGTTGTGATGCGAGTCTGGCGAGGCGGGGGCATGTTAAAATCAAACTGTCGGTGATCTCGTAAACTGCTTTAACAATGAATCCCTCTCCACTCACCGCGCTTTCTCCGCTCGATGGGCGCTATCACGGCAAGGTGGGCGCACTAAGGCCCTACTTCAGCGAATTCGGACTGATCCATTATCGTGTCCAGCTTGAAGTCGAATGGCTCAAGGCACTGAGCCGGGCGCCTGAAATCGTCGAGTGCGCGCCATTGTCGCCCGGCAGCGTTGCTCAGCTTGACGGTCTTGTCGCCACTTTTTCGGAAGCAGATGCTGAAGCGGTCAAGCATGTCGAAGCGCGCACGAACCACGATGTCAAGGCTATCGAATACTGGCTCAGGGAGCGGTTGGCGCATCACCACGAAACTGCCCGGATCCTTCAGTTCATTCACTTCGCCTGCACATCGGAAGATATCAACAATCTTGCTCACGGCCTGATGCTCATGCACAGCCGCGACAAGATCATGTTGCCCGCGCTGGAAAACATCATTTCCAAACTGATCCGGATGGCGCATGAATTCGCAGATACGCCCATGCTCGCACGGACTCATGGCCAGCCCGCCACGCCTACCACCGTTGGCAAGGAACTGGCGAATTTCGCCTATAGACTGCAGCGAGGAAAAAGGCGGCTGGCCCGAGTCGCCATGCTGGGAAAGATCAATGGCGCGGTCGGCAATTACAATGCTCATTTAAGTGCATATCCGACTTTTGACTGGCAAGCATTCGCAAGGGGTTTCGTGGAAAAGCTTGGCCTCGAATTCAACCCCTATACGACCCAGATCGAGCCCCATGATGCCATGGCCGAGCTATTCGATGCATATGCCAGCGTCAACACCGTTCTTCTCGACTTCAACCGGGACGTATGGGGCTACATTTCGCTGGCTTACTTCCGGCAGAAAACGATAAAAGACGAAATCGGCTCGTCAACCATGCCGCATAAGGTCAATCCGATCGATTTCGAAAATTCTGAAGGGAACCTGGGGATCGCCAATGCCCTGCTGAACCACCTGAGCGGAAAGCTCCCGGTATCGCGGTGGCAGCGCGACCTGAGCGATTCCACGGTGCTGCGCAATATGGGGGTGGCCCTGGGACACGCCTTGCTTGCGTATGATTCATGCAGCAAAGGCTTGGCCAAGCTGGAAGTCAATACAGGACGCCTGGAGGACGATCTGACGGATGCGTGGGAGGTGCTGGCTGAACCGATCCAGACCGTGATGCGCCGGTATGGAATATCGGACTCCTACGAACAGCTGAAAGAATTGACCCGGGGAAAAGGCGGGATTACCAAAGCGGCTCTGGAACAGTTCATTGACACCATCGCGCTTCCCGAAAGCGAAAAAAGGCGTCTGCGCGAAATGATGCCCGATAAATACACAGGTCATGCCGCGATGCTGGCTCGCAAGATCGGAGCCGAAAGCGGCTGAATCCGACCAATGCCGACCCTTCACGAGATTCGGCTTATGCGCGCAGATCATGATATGAATTCCATGGGGCAACGGCCCGAAGACTGCTGCCCCCGGGCTTGAAATTGGAAAAAACGGCCCGATATTTCTACGGAGCCGCTGAATAGGCCCGAAGCTGTATCCGGGGGCTATTCACGGGTTCCCCCGGATCTGAAACGAGGAGAAAACATGACAAATGAACATCAGCCCCATTCCGAGCAGCCCGAACTCTCCGTCAAGGAAGCGGATGCGTCTCAATCGCCTCAAGCGAACGAACATAAGGCCATGGAAGCGGAAGTAATGCCCAGTCTCGAGCAATTGCTGAAGAAAGCCGAGCTCGATGCTTCGGAGCATCATGACGCCTGGCTGCGCGCCAAGGCTGAGGCGGAAAATATCAGAAAACGCGCGCAGGTTGACATTGCCAATGCGCACAAATATGCGGTCGAGAATTTTTCCATTGAACTGCTTGCAGTGATGGACAGCCTGGAGGCCGCATTGAACGTGGAAAACGCAACCGTCGAGAATTTCAAGAGCGGTGTCGAGCTGACACTCAGGCAACTGACTGCCGCCTTCAATAAATACAATATCAGGCAAATCAATCCGGAAGGCGAGAAATTTGATCCGCATCTGCACCAGGCCATGTGCGTGGTGGAGTCGGAGCTGGCCCCCAATACAGTCGTGCAGGTGATGCAAAAAGGTTATGTCCTGAATGATCGGGTGATCAGGCCGGCCATGGTATCGGTTTCCAAATCGAAAGATGCTTGAAATCTGGATCTTCATCCCCATTTCAACGGTGACCAAGGTTATTTGCGCAGCCGGATTAATTGGAATCAACTAATAAAGGATCAATCATGGGAAAAATTATCGGTATAGACCTGGGCACCACCAACTCCTGCGTGGCCGTCATGGAGAACGGCAAGCCCAAGGTAATAGAAAACTCGGAAGGTGCGCGCACCACGCCCTCCATCGTCGCGTATACGGAAGATGGCGAAATCCTCGTGGGCGCGTCTGCCAAACGGCAGGCGGTAACCAACCCCAAAAATACGCTGTTTGCGGTGAAACGGCTGATCGGGCGCCGTTTCAATGAGGAAATGGTGCAAAAAGATATCAAGATGGTGCCATACAGCATCATCAAGGCTGACAACAACGATGCCTGGATTGAAGTGCGCGGCAAGAAGGTCGCTCCTCCGGAGGTTTCGGCGCAGGTCCTGATGAAGATGAAGAAGACCGCAGAGGACTATCTGGGCGAGCCTGTAACGGAAGCGGTCATTACCGTTCCCGCCTATTTCAACGACTCGCAGCGGCAGGCGACCAAGGATGCGGGCCGTATTGCGGGCCTCGAAGTCAAGCGCATCATCAATGAACCCACCGCGGCAGCCCTCGCTTTCGGGATGGACAAGAAGGAAGGCGATCGCAAGATCGCTGTGTACGACCTGGGCGGCGGGACGTTCGATATCTCCATTATCGAAATTGCCGAGGTCGAGGGCGAGCACCAGTTTGAAGTGCTTGCCACGAATGGGGATACATTCCTCGGCGGCGAGGATTTTGACTCGCGCGTCATAGAATACCTGGTGGATGAATTCAAGAAGGAGAGCGGCATCGATCTGAAAAAAGACATGCTCGCTCTGCAGCGGCTGAAAGATGCGGCAGAAAAGGCCAAGATCGAGCTTTCGTCGAGTCAGCAGACCGAAGTCAACCTGCCATACATTACGGCGGATGCTTCCGGTCCCAAGCACCTGGCGGTAAGAATCACCCGTGCCAAGCTGGAAAGCCTTGTGGAGGAACTGATCGAGCGGACGGTGGAGCCGTGCCGCATCGCCATCAAGGATGCAGGCGTCAAGGCCTCCGACATCGACGATGTCATACTGGTGGGCGGCCAGACCCGCATGCCGAAGGTGCAGGACAAGGTGCGGGAGATCTTCGGCAAGGACCCGCGCAAGGACGTGAATCCTGACGAAGCGGTTGCGGTTGGCGCGGCCATCCAAGGCGGTGTGCTTCAGGGTGCGGTGAAGGATGTGCTGTTGCTGGATGTCACCCCCTTGTCGCTCGGCATCGAGACGCTGGGCGGCGTAATGACCAAGCTGATTCAGAAAAACACCACGATTCCCACCAAGGCGCAACAAGTGTTCTCGACTGCCGATGACAACCAGACCGCAGTGACCATCCATGTATTGCAGGGCGAGCGCGAGGTGGTGTCCGGCAACAAGAGCCTGGGGCAGTTCAATCTGAGCGATATTCCCCCGGCTCCGCGTGGCATGCCCCAGATCGAGGTCACGTTCGATATCGACTCCAACGGCATATTGCACGTATCCGCCAAGGATAAGGCGACAGGCAAGGAAAACAAGATCAAGATTCAGGCAAGTTCGGGACTGTCCGAGGACGAAGTGCAGCGCATGGTCAAGGATGCGGAAGCGCACGCCGAGGAAGACCACAAGGCACTGGAACTCGTCAATGCGCGCAACCAGTGCGATGCGATGATCCATTCGGTGAGAAAGACCTTGAACGAACATGGAGAAAAGCTCGACAGCGAGGAAAAAGCCAAAATCGAGGACGCACTGAAGGCAGCCGAGGAAGCATTGAAATCCGGCAGCAAGGAGGACATCGAAGCCAAAACCCAGGCACTTGCCGAGGTTTCGCACAAACTTGCAGAGAAAATGTATTCGCAGGAACAGGCTCAACAGGGCCAACCGGGCGCTGAGGGAGGGCCGGGCGCAAGCGAAAAACCGGTCGAGGGTGAAGTGGTGGATGCCGAGTTCGAGGAAGTGAAAAACAAGGAATAGCGGAAAATCGCCTGACCCGAAGCGCAGGGCTCGAGGTTTTCGCGCTCTGCGCTTTTGCCATTCCCCAGGCGAGATAAAGCAGTTTGGCCGCCGCCGATAACGGCGAGGTGTCTTTTTTCAGTAAAACCCTATGAGTAAACGCGATTACTACGAAGTGCTGGGCGTCAACCGCGACAGCAGTGAAGACGACATTAAAAAAGCTTATCGCAAGCTGGCAATGAAGTACCATCCGGACCGCAACCCGGACAACCCGAAAGCGGAGGAGCGCTTCAAGGAGGCGAAGGAAGCCTACGAAATCCTTTCAGATCCGCGGAAGCGCAGCGCGTACGACCAGCATGGCCACGCAGGCGTGGATCCGAGCATGGCGGGAGCGGGCGCTCAAGGGTTTGCGGACGCGTTCGGCGATATCTTCGGCGATCTTTTCGGCGGCCGCGGCGGACATGCCAATGTCTACCGAGGCTCCGATCTGCGCTATAACCTGGAAATCTCGCTGGAGCAGGCGGCCCGCGGTACGGAAACGCAGATACGCATTCCGACGATGGATACATGCGAAACCTGTCACGGGAGCGGAGCCAAAACGGGCACCACGCCGGTCACGTGTCCGACGTGTAATGGTCATGGTCAGGTCAGGATGCAGCAGGGATTCTTTTCAATCCAGCAAACCTGCCCCAAATGTCACGGCAGCGGTAAATTCATCGCAAACCCGTGCATGACATGTGGCGGCTCGGGTCGCGTGAAGCATCACAAGACATTGTCGGTAAAGATTCCCGCAGGGGTGGATGAAGGGGACCGCATCCGTTTATCGGGAGAGGGGGAGGCAGGGGTCAACAACGGTCCCCCCGGAGACCTGTATGTCGTCATCCACCTCGCGTCTCATCCTGTCTTCCAACGGGATCACAACGATCTGCATTGTGAAATGCCCATCAGTTTTACCACTGCGGCGCTGGGGGGGGAAATCGAAATCCCCACGCTTGAAGGTCATGCCAAAATCCGCATCCCCCCGGAAACGCAGAGCGGCAAGATATTCCGCCTGCGCGGAAAAGGCATCAAAGGCGTGCGCAGCAATACTCAGGGAGACCTGTTGTGTCACGTAGTGGTGGAGACGCCGGTCAAGCTGACGGCGCGGCAGAAGGAACTGCTACAGGAACTGGAAATGATCAACCAGGAAGACGGTTCCCGTCACAGTCCGCGCGCAAAGTCGTGGATGGACAAGGTGCGGGAGTTTTTTGCGGAGTAAGCCTTCGCTGACATTTGCCCGGAATCATGGTGACGCGGCGGGGCTTGCCTTTCATGCGGGTGCGTTCCCGTTCGTATCCGCGATGAATGACCCAGCGAGGATGAGGTGGCAAGACGCGAACACGTAGTTTGCGGGGCGCGACGGGGCCACGACATCCCGGGATATCCGCTCTGGTTCATCCGGACATGAAACGGAATTACCACTCGCCGCGTATCAGCTTTTCTGCCCAGAACAGTCCTGACACCGATTTGTTGTCCGTAATTTTCCCCTTCTTCACCCAATCCAGTGCCGTTGCAAAGGGCAGGGTAAACACTTCCAGATGTTCGCCCTCATCAAGGCTTGCACCTTCGAAGATGAGGTCTTCCGCAAAGAAATAGATCAGCTTTTCGTCTGAATAGCCGATACAGGGGTGCAGGGTCATGACATAGCGCCAACTATTGGCCTTGTAGCCGGTTTCCTCCAGCAACTCCCGCTGTGCGCAGGCGAGCGGGTCTTCTCCGGCATCAATTTTCCCCGCGGGCAATTCGAAGAAATCCCGATGCAGCGGATAGCGATGCTGGCGCTCCAGCACCAGCTCCCCGCTGGCCAGCAATGGAATGATGACAACGGCTCCGGGATGGCTGATGTATTCCCGGACGGCTATTTTGCCGTCAGGCATGCGCGCCTGGTCGGCGTAGACATGCAAAAGGTCGCCGTCATACACATTCCGGCTGCTGACCGTGGTTTCAGTGAGATCAAAAGCGGGTTTGTCGGACAAAGATATCGTAATCCCAGGAAGAGGCTGATAAAGTTCAACTGGACTGCTCCGCGTGCCGGACGAAGCGGACTCCGGCAACACTTTGTCATGATTATACACGGCGCCGCCACCCCAGCACGGACGGCAGGTCATCCTTTTGCGCCTCTCAGGCGCGCTGCAGGGAGCACCGCGCTGAAACAGCTGCCTTTGCCAAGCTCGCTCGTCACTTCCAGTTTAGCCTGATGGCAGCTCAGCACGTGCTTGACGATGGCGAGACCGAGGCCGGTGCCGCCGGTTTCGCGCGAGCGGCCCCGATCCACGCGATAGAAACGTTCGGTCAAGCGTGAAATGTGTTCCGCTCCGATGCCGATGCCGGTATCTTTCACGGAAAACACGCCCTGCCCGTTGCGGATCGCCCAATTCAAAGTAATTCTGCCGCCATCGGGAGTGTAGCGTATGGCATTGCTGATGAGATTGCTGAAGGCGCTGCGTAATTCATACATGCTGCCCAGCAGCTTTGCCTGGGTATTCAGGGTGAGGGTGATTCGATGGCGACCCGCGCTGAGCGAGCGGGCTTCGTCATACAGATTGCGCAGCATGGCAGGCACGTCCACGTTCTCC
The DNA here is from genome assembly GCA_964466955.1 of uncultured Nitrosospira sp. GTDB lineage: Bacteria > Pseudomonadota > Gammaproteobacteria > Burkholderiales > Nitrosomonadaceae > Nitrosospira. The sequence continues at coordinate 187 of CAYXQR010000047.1, read as the reverse complement.
TCACGTACGAGATTTTCGGAATCTTCCAGTCGTGACAGCGTCAGCAGATCCTCCACAAGGCTTTGCATCCGCCGTGTCTGGTCGGTCATGAGCCCCAGCGCCCACTTTTGCGTTTCCGCATCCGCAGCGCCGTCTTCCGACAGCGTTTCAAGAAACCCGCCTATTACGGTAAGGGGTGTTCTCAGCT
>CAYXQR010000046.1:0-19074 GCA_964466955.1 uncultured Nitrosospira sp. | reverse complement strand
CATCAGCAACTGGCAAAGCGGGCGCTTCACCAACAGCGCGGGGGCCAGCCTCGATATCCAGACCGATGCCGACTTCAATAACGGCACCTTCATCAACCAGGGCAGCCTCACCAAATCCGTGGGCGCCACCGACGGCTCCGATAAAACAGTCATCAGCGCAGCTTTCGAAAACACCGGTACGGTCAATGTTCAACAGGGCAAACTGGAAGTCAACAGTGCATTCGACAATCAAGGCACGATCAATGTCGCTACTGGAGCAATCTTCCACGGCAATAATGCCAACTTTTCCAACGATGGCACCCTGCAAGGGGATGGAACGGTCCAGACCCAGGCCAACAACGACCTGGTCAATACCGGCATCATCAATCCCGGCCTGGGCATAGGCCATCTGACGATCGACGGCGACCTCAACCAGGCTTCAGGCGGCATGATCAACTTCCAGCTTGCTAGCCTGAGCAGCTTCGACCAGATGACGATCACCGACGATGTCACGCTGGGTGGGGAAATTGGCATATGGAACCTGGGCTATATGCCCACCGTCGGGGACAGCTTTGTGGTCGCCAGTTTCGATGAACGCCTGGCGAATTCGACATTCGCGAGTGTGAGCACGCATGGATTCGGCTCAGGCGTGAATTTCGACGTGATCTACAACGAGCATGACGTCACGCTGGCGGTAACCGCAGTGCCCGAGCCGGAGCAGTACGCCCTGTTTCTCGCGGGATTGGGGCTGATGGCCGCAATTGGGCGGCGTCGCCGGGCTGAAGAGTCGGGTACGCCTTGCTTCCAAAGCATGACCCGGTTCGTGGAAGCTTCTGCATAAACCTGGCGGGATAGCAGCAAGCTGGAGCAAGCGTCATGGCGTAATCACCATGACGCTTGCTTCTTTTCAAGAAACGAACTCTTGACAGGGGCTCGACAGGGCTGGCAACGTGCTTCGTAATTCTCTCTTCTTCAGGTGCGCCCCCCTGTTCAGTTGTCCTCACGAAATCATGACAAACCGTGCTTCCGACGGCACGCCCTGGTTGTTCACGATAAAGAGCATGTAGAATCCCGGCGGCGCGATATTGCCGTTGGCCGGGGCGGTGGTTTCGACGGTGGTTGCCGTGCGCGAGTTGATCGGCAGTCTGATATAGCGCTGCCCCGCGTCGGTATGGTGGGTGACGGAAATAGGCGCGATGAGCGCCATGCTGGCGATGCCGGCCGCCTGTGGCGTTTCCACAGAGAATGCGGTGCCGTAGGTCACGCTGGGCGGTGCCATCGAGATGACCGGCCGCGCGCCCAGACTGAGGTAGCCGGGCGAATACAATTCCAGCGAGTGCTGATCCATGTCGGCCGTACCGGGCGCGACGCCTCCGGCTGCGAGAACCCTGCCGTCCGGCAGGAGTATGCAGACAGAATGATACTGGCGCGGGAAATTCAGCGGCGCGCCGGGCGTCCACTCATCCGTATCCGGGTTGTAGGTTTCGACTGGCAGCACCGGCACGGGTGACCATTTCTGCCCGTTGCTGTGGCCGCCGATGATGAGGATGCGGCCGGTGGGCAGCACCACGGCGTTGACGTTCGTCCGCCCGACATTCATGTCCGCGATGCGCTGCCAGGATGCACCGCCCACGCCGCCGCTGAATTCGATCACCTCGGCGGTGGCATTGTTGCGCGCCGTGGCCGGGCCGGACACGCCGCCGCCAAAGATATACAGCCGGGTCCGCTCCGGCGATACGGTGGTATCGATCGTGAGCAGGCTCATGCCTTCCTGGCGGTCGTAGAACTGCTCCTGCCCATAGTCGGTCCAGCTGCCGCTGGCGGCACCTGTCATGGTCAGGTAGGCGGTCTGCGTGCCGGTCGCACCCGCCCAGCCGGCGCGGGTATAGAAAATCTCCCCTGAAGGCAGCAGGTGCAGGCCCGGGTACAGTTCCTGGAAAGTGCGATCGGCGCCTGTCACCGGTGTCCAGGTTGCGCCGTCGAATACCTCGACCTGCGCCGCGATGGGATGGCCGCCGGAAAAAGCCAGCACGCGCCCGTCGCTCAGGCTGACCGCGGTCGGGTACCAGCGTGCATGGGCCATGCTGGCCGTGGCTGCGAATGCGCCCGCATCCGGATTCGCCGTGTCGGGCGTGAAGATGAAGCAGCGATTGTTCGTATGTCCCGCGCCGTTGGTATCACCGCCCACCACCAGCAGGCGGCCATCCGGCAGGAAGGTGTGCCCGGCGCAGAAGAAGTCTTCCGGCAGCGGGATGACGCCCGGCATGATCTGCTTACTCGCCGGGTCCCAGATGCGGGCTTCCAGAGGGTAGTTCCTCTCCGCCGCGCCTGAGAAAAGCAGCACATGGCCGGTATGCAGCAGCGCGCCGTGCACAGTGAAGATGGGCGAGGGATCCAGCAGTTCCCAGCTGTCCTCGCCGTCGCCCCCGCAAGGCTGATGGTGGCCCACATCCGGGCACTCGTGCATGCGCACGTTGGGCAGCTGGTAGCAGATCCGCTCCACCTCGTCCTCGCTCAGCTCCACCTCCTGGATGGCGCGCAGGATCGCCGCCATGCCTTCCATCATGTGCATCTCGACATGGCAGTGGATCAGGAAGTCTCCCTGCAGCCGGTAGCGCCTGCATTTTCTCCGCCGGTCCGGATAGGGGCTGTCGCACTCTCCGGGGTGCTCATGCGAATGCCCGGAATGTTCCCCGGAATGCTCGTGCGAATGGCCATGGGAGTGATCGTGCGGATGGGATGATCCCGATTCCGGGCGGGAGTGATCGCCATGGCTGCCATGTATTGAAGTGGCAGCCGCGCCCCCCGTGCGGTGCATTGGTTGCGCATGGTCTCCCGGCCCGTTTCCTTCCGTTCCTGGAACGCCATGCATCCTTCCCTGGCCGGGACCTTCCTCATCTTCCTCTCTCGGCTCGCGTGGCTTGCAGCAACAGTCGAGCGGAAGCGGTTCGAGAATCACCGGCGGCACGACCGTGTCGGCCACGAAGGATTCGGCCGGGCCGATGGAACGGGTATCGACCCACTCCGTCCCCCAGCGCCAGCGCTGCCCGTGCAGGTGAAAGTTGTGCCAGACCATGCTCAAATCCAGGTTGAACACATACCAGCGTATACGCTTGCCGGATTCGGCCACGATGGTCGGCGTGTTTCCCACGAAGGTGCGGCCATTGATGGCATAGGACTCCAGCCCGGCCCCGGCGCGCTCGGTCACGGTGTGCGGCTGGTTGCCGGCATGGTTCCAGGTCACCTCGGCGCCGACTCCGACGGTGATGTCATCCAGTTCGAAGCGCGCGGGCGTGTCCAGGATATTGACGGTGGCCGTGAGCGGACCTGCCGCGGTGACGCGCACGCGTCCCTGCATGGGATGGAAGCGGCAGTAGTATTCGAACGTGCCTTCTTCATTGAACGTATGCGCGAAAGCATCGCCCGGGTCGAGGGTGTCGCTGTCGAATGCTGCTTCGGCGAGATCGACGTTCGCCGTGAGGCGGTGAAAGAAAATCGGCACTTCGAGGTCCGCGCTCTCGCAGTGAGGGTCGCGCACGACGATGCCGCCGAAAAGTCCGCGCTTGACCACCTCCTCGATATGCATGTGATGGTCATGGAAAGGCCACGCGCCGACCGTGTCCTCCCTGGCGTCGAAAATATAGCACCACTGTTCGCCGGGACAGATCGCATCGCTGCGGTTGGGTCCGTCGTATTCCTGCACGCCGAAAGGCCACGCGCCGTCCGAGTCGATGCCGTAGTGCAGGCCATGGACATGGAAACTGTGGCTTTCGATATCGCCATTGAGCACATGCACATAAAGCCGCTCGCCCGGCTGCGTGTAGATCACCGTTCCCGGAATGCGCCGCTCCACCCGTGGCTCGTTGCTGTCGGTGGCAATGAGCGGATCGGTTCTGAGAACGGTATAGGCTTCATCCAGGTACTCGCGGTAGACCAGCGCGTTGAGCGTGCGCCGGTCCACTTCCGCCTGGGGAATCGTGGCGTCCTCGTGCCCCATGTTCCGCATGCAGTCGAGGCGGTGCTTGTGGTGCTCGGCGTCATCCGGCGCGACCGGGCTGTAGTTGGGTATTTCCTCGATTTTCAGGTAGATGTGCCTCGTTTGCATGGTCCCGCCTCCTTGTTTCCCTGTTCCGTTCGGATCGCAGCGCTGGCTACTTCGCGCTACGATTGCCCTACGCTTAAAAATAGCGGAGATTCGGGTGAATGCAAGTCGATGTCGAAGGGCAATAACGATGTGGTGTGGCGGTATTTCGGGCTTCACTGGCTCTCTCCCGGAGGAAAGCAGGCAACAGGGCGCGTCCAACGCAGAAGAGGAGAAAGAAGGCAAAAGCGGCGTGCTATCCCGGAAACCTCGCCCTGCTTGTTTTTTTTTCATCGTGAACTATAAAGAGATGATGCTGTGCCCTTGGAGATCGGGCAGCAGCAGGCTTTGAGGAATCAATGGGGAGATCAAATCATGGAAAAAGTGCTGGAAGTTCTTGAGGTGCACCTGGCCGTACTGGAAAGCTTCCCGCCCAAGCTTCAAATCACCGCATCCGGCACGGTACCGACCGAGGGCTGGACCCATCCCCGTCTCGATCCCTACGTGTTCGTTCAGCCGCCGCCGAACGGAATCTATGATTTCGACTTCGTGGCCGATCCACCGGCAGGGCCCGCGGCAGAGGTCATCACGCCCATAGAAGTCTTGCATGTCTGGGAGAGTTTTCCGGAAGAAGTCAAAGGCGTGCGCGTGCATGCGGCGCAGAACTCGAAGACTGCCCTGCTGGACGGGTCCCATGTTCCTGGCCGCCAGCCCAACCGCTACACGCTGAACGATTGTGGCAAAACGACGCGGATCGTGTTTTTTCCGCACGTGTTCGGGCCGCTGGGAGCGCCGCAGTCCCGGGATGCGCAGCTTGAGTACCATGGGCCGGAAGGCGAGCTGGTCTTCAGGGGGAATGACATCTCGCAGGAGCAGACAGCCTTGGGCACGCTGGTTTCGGTCACCATCAAGCCCAATGCAGACGCGGGGGGAATGGACTTTGCGCTGGTTCTGCCGCCCGTCAATCTTGGAGGAGAAGCCCAGCAGGATTTTGAAACCATCGGCATCAGGATCATGAGCAGGGGACGCGTCAGGGAGCCGGCAGGGGCCGAGCTTACTTACGAAGTGCTGAATCTCAAGGGGGCGGCCGAAGATATTCCCATCCTCTGATACAGGTCGCGGGAGGCTCCCGGAATTTCCGGGAAGGACGGGAATCGTTGTCCGCTTCAAGGCGGGACCGCTCCGGTTTCGATGACAGCAGATTTATGGAGGAACGATCATGGGGGAAAAGAAAGCTCCCTCCGGGGACAAGGAAAAGCAGGGCGGCCAGGGCGATACGAGGACGGGTTCCGCCGCGAAGGAGCCGAAGGAATCCGTCGTCAACCCGGATACCTCGGTCCTCGAAAACTACTCGCCCACCGGGGGCGCTCAATCCCATCCGAACTGGGTAAAAACCAGATTCCCTACGTACCTTGAAACCCATGGCAAGCACGAAGCGACGAGCGTGCGCGAAATGACGCATAACGGCCATACGGTCAGGATCATTACGACCTACCGGGTCGAGGTCGATGGCGAGCCGGCGGACATGCATCTTTCCGTCGATGAAGACGGGCAAGTCTTTACCCACGCGACGCCTTTTGTCACCTATGCGTCCGCGGTCGACCTGATGAAGGAGGTGATGGACGCCTACCCGGACGCATTTTCCCGGGAAGACGAACAGCCCGATCATGATCATGACCATGACCATGACGGGCATGGCGAACGAGACGAGGGAAACGACGAGGAAGGGGAAGGAGGGAGGCAGCCATGATACGCCGCAACTTCCTTACCGATGCCGATACGGCGCGAAAACTCATCGAGGGCGTGCGCCGGCTCAAGGACCCGGCCCGGTCTCCCTGGCCCGGACGGGCGGGGCTGTCGCTCTACGACTCGTTCGTCTTCTGGCATCATCAATCCATGATGCTGATGACGCCTCCGGGCCAGAACGACCGCAATGCCGCGCACTCCGGGCCGGCATTCCTGCCGTGGCACCGGTATTTCCTCATTACCCTGGAAGGGCTTCTGCGGCGCGCGTTGGAGGACGACGCGTTCAGGATTCCCTACTGGGACTGGACAGCCGATGCGGAGCTGTCCGAACCCGCCACCTCGCCTGTCTGGAGCAACACGAACCTGGGCCAGTTCGCGGGTTCGAGCTGGCGCGTGCGCCTGGAAATGGACCTGAGAACCGGCAATCTGCGCCGGACGGATCGCGCCCTCCAGCGCGACCTGGGCGAAGCGGGCCGGCTGCCGACCCGTACCGGCGTGCGAATGGCCATCCGCGACCAGGCGCCCTACGATACTTCGCCCTACAGTTCCTCTTCGTCCGGGGGCATCCGCAATATCCTCGAAGGCTGGGTCGGACCGGAACGCATCCACAACAGCGTGCATGTCTGGGTGGGCGGAGATATGTCTTTGTCATCCTCGCCCAATGATCCGGCATTCTTCCTGCACCACTGCAACGTGGACCGAATCTGGGCTGCATGGCAGGAGCGGCATTCCGATTCGGGCTATCTGCCCGACATGAACGCTTCCGAACAACTCCAGTTTCACCGCATCGACGATGCGCTCTACAGTATCTACGAGGACACGGTCTCGCCGCGGGACATGCTCGACTATCAACGCTATTACGAGTACGACACCATTACCGACCTGACGGAACTGGTTGCCTGATGAACAGGCAGCAGCCTTAAAACAGGGCAAAGGCAGTTTCGAGAGCGGCTTCAGTCATTGGCGATGATCATTTTCAGCGCCTGCTCCTGCGCGGCCTGGCTGAAGGTGTCGTATGCACGCATGATATCGGCGAGGGCGAAGCGATGCGTGACGAGCCGCTTCGGTTCTATTTTTCCGGCTGTGACCGTCTTGAGCAGCATGGGGGTCGACACCGTGTCCACCAGCCGGGTCGTGAGGGTGATGTTGTGCGCCCACAGCTTGTCCAGGTTCAGCTGCACCGGCTTGCCGTGCACGCCGATGTTGGCAATGTGCCCGCCGGCCGCGACGATCGCCTGGCACACGTCGAAAGTCTCGGGGATGCCCACCGCTTCGATGGCCACATCCACGCCGCGATTGCCGGTCAGCTCCATCACCTTCCGGACCGCCTGGCCGTCCCCGCTGCTGATGAGTCGGGTCGCGCCGAACTGCCTGGCCACTTCCAGGCGGTTGTCATCGAGATCGATCATGATCACCTCGGCAGGCGAGTAGAACTGCGCGGTCAGCAATGTCGCCAGCCCGATCGGTCCGGCGCCGACGATCGCTACGGTATCCCCCGGCTTGACTTCCCCATCGAGCACACCGCACTCGAAACCGGTAGGGAGGATGTCGCTCAGCATCACGATCGCTTCTTCGTCCGATTTCTCAGGAATATGATACAGGCTGGTGTCAGAAAAAGGGATTCTCACATACTCCGCCTGAGTTCCATCGATGAGGTTGCCGAGAATCCAGCCGCCTCCGCTCTCGCAGTGGGAATACATTCCCTTTTTGCAGTTGCCACATCTCCCGCATGAAGTAATGCAGGAAATGAGGACGTGATCACCCGGTTTGAAATCCGACACCCCCGCGCCGACTTCCTCCACGATTCCCACCCCTTCGTGGCCGAGGATACGCCCTTCCGTAACGGTGGGAACGTCGCCCTTCAGGATATGCAGATCGGTTCCGCAGATCGTAGTCTTCGTGATTCTGACAATAGCATCGCCCGGAGACTGTATGACCGGCTTCGGTTTGTCTTCCAGTCTCCGTTTGCCGGGTCCGTGGTATACCAGTGCTTTCATGCAGCCTCCATCTGTAGATCAATCAGGCGCCGGCACCACCCGCGTAACCTTGTGCCTGTCGGGATCGGAGCCGAGCTGCAATCGAACGACGGCGTGGGCAAGCGTACTACCGGAACCGTCGCTGCGTCATGTGGTTGCCCGCCTCGCTCCATCACGTCGCTGGTCGCTCAGGCGTAATGTGGCCTATTATGAGACAAATGCCGGCGTTGGAAAAGGAGGCGCTGTCTTGTCTTCCTTGATTTCCCCGCGAGCCATCTAAGGGTTGGACCATATCGAGGCAGAGGCAATCCCTGCAGCCAAGGAAATAAACGGAAATGGAAACGGACATGATCGCGTCAACGGAGGCGGAAACCCTGCCCGGGCTTTTTTCCTGCCGGGTGAGAAGAACCCCCCGATCGCCTGCTTACCGCCAGTTCGACGCGGCGAGCGGACAATGGCGCCACTACACATGGGAGGAAACGGCCGCGCTGGTTGCACGCTGGAAGCGCGCCCTGGCGCGGGAGAATCTCGCACCGGGGGAACGCGTCGCGATCCTGCTGCGCAATTCGGTGGAATGGGTGTGTTTCGAACAGGCTGCGCTGGCTCTCGGGCTGGTGGTCGTGCCGCTCTATCCCTCCGATTCGGCCGACAGCATTGCCTATATCCTGGAAGATTCCCAGGCCAGCCTGCTCCTGACGGGAACGAGGCAGCGCTGGGAGACATTATCCCAGCACTGCGATCATCTGGCAGGCCTGAGGAAGGCGCTGTGCGTGGAGAGCCCGGCAGTTGCCGGGACGCCGGAAGAGAAAGGGGAAACGGCTTGCGCCCGGATCAAGCTGGAGAGCGTGGATGAGTGGCTGCGGCGGGCCCAGCCCACAGGGGAGGGCGGTGAAAACGCGGAAAACGGAAAAACCGGGGAAGCTCCAGATGCCGCCGATAGGGAGAAATCCTGTCACGGCGATCCCGGGGCACTCGCCACGCTGGTCTATACCTCCGGCACGACCGGCAGGCCCAAAGGCGTCATGCTGTCCCATCGCAATATCCTGTGGGACGCGCAAGCCACGCTCAGCGCCATCCCCGGCTATCCCGACGACGTGTATCTGTCGCTGCTGCCCCTGTCCCACATGCTGGAGCGCACGGTCGGCTACTACGTGCCAATGATGGCGGGCAGCTGTGTTGCCTATGCGCGCTCGCTCAAGGATCTGCCGCAGGACATGGCATCGGAGCACCCCACCATTTTCGTCGGCGTGCCCCAGGTCTATGCGGGCATCCGCGCCAGAATCCGCCAGCAGGTGCAGGAGAAGGGCAGGCTTGCGATGCTCCTGTTCGACTGGACAGTGGACATCGGCTGGGCACGCTTCACGGTGGAACAGCGCAGCGGGCAGGACGGAAAAAATGAGGACGGACATGAGAGGGAGGAGAACGAGGGGAGCCAGGCGAGCAACCGGGACAGGCCGGTCCACGGGTGGCATCGTCTGGCCTGGCCCATCCTGCATCGACTGGTCGCGGCCCCGGTTCTGGCGCGCTTCGGCGGACGGCTGCGTCTGGCGGTAAGCGGGGGAGGGCCGCTCCACCCCGAGATCTCGCGTTGCTTTATCGGGCTAGGACTGCCGCTCATCCAGGGCTATGGCCTCACCGAAGCATCACCGGTGCTGACCGCCAACCGTATGGAAGACAACATCCCGGCTTCCGTGGGTCCGCCGCTGCCGGGCATCGAACTGCGCGTCGGTGAGAGAGAAGAACTGCTGGCGCGCGGCCCCGGCGTCATGCTCGGCTACTGGAACAGGCCGGATGACACCCGCGGCGCCGTCGATGCGGAGGGCTGGCTGCATACGGGGGACCAGGCGCGTCTGTCGGATGACCATGTGTTCATCACCGGACGCATCAAGGAAATCATCGTTACGGCGGCCGGCGAGAAAATCGCTCCCACCGATCTGGAAACCGCCATTATTCAGGAGCCCCTTTTTGAGCAAGTCATGGTGGTGGGCGAAGGCAGACCTCACCTTGCCGCGTTGCTCGTGCTCGACCGGGGGGAATGGAAGCGCCTGGCTGCCAGTCTCGACCTGAATCCCGACGATGATGCATCTCTCGCCCAGCCTTCCGCACGCGCTGCCGCCTTGAAAAAAATCAGGGCCGCCCTGCGCGATTTCCCGAAGCATGCGCGCATTCGTACCCTCCATTCCACCCTGGAGTCATGGAATGTCGAAAATGGCCTGCTCACGCCCACGCTGAAACTTAAGCGTGCCGAGATCGAAAAGCGTTTTTCAGATGAAATCGCCCGGATGTATGAAACCTGATCCAGGGAGAGGGAAAGAGGAAAAAGGAAAACAGAAAAAAAGCGCGGCAGCAAGCGATCCGGCCCACCCCTCTCAGGCAAACGAGGCAGCGGGCAAACCGGGCAGGCCGGACGGCCGCACCAAAGCAAAATCAGCAACAGACTTTATCGTGCAAATGGATCACTGGGATCACTTCTGTTCGCGATACTGATCCGCCTGCTCCTCCATCTGGTCGGCACGCTTTTCGGCCATGGCTTCCGCAGCATCGGCCGCCCGGTTGGTGGTGGTGCTGTCCATGCCCGGATCCTGCCTTTCGATCCGGTCAGCCGTTGCTTCTCCTTTCTCGCGTATCACATCGGCCCTGTCTTCCAGCGTGTCCGCGCTCTGTTCCAGCGCCTGTTCCCGCTTCTCTTCCTGCTTGGACTCGCAGGCAGCAAGCGTGAAGGCCATCATTGCAGCAATAAGACCACCGGTAAGTTTCGTCATGATCATCCTCCTCTCGATTGTAGAGTCACTATTCTGTCACACCGTGCTTCGTGCTTCTGTGCGGTGGCACACGCGGGCGCCGGAATAACCGATGCCCCTCAGGCCGCGGCCCCGTGCCGGATTGCCCCGGGCCGCCGCCTCTTCATCACGGCCAGCAGGCCCAGTCCGGCAAGCAGCAGAGCGTAGCTTTCCGGTTCGGGAATCGGGGAAATCTGCGAAACGTACGTGGCGCCGAGGGAAGCGGAGTTTGCATTCAGGATGTCAGGACCAGGTGCGCAGCGTCACCTCTGCCGCCGGCTGCGCCACCGTGAAATGGAACTCCTGGACTTCGTTATCGTGCTCGAAATCACCCGTAAAGGAAAAATCCGCGGCGTTCGCGCTTCCGGCAACGCAGGCTGCCACAACGACCGCACCGATATTTTTTTTCATTTGTCGCTCCCTTATCCGTTTATCCGTTTCCATGTTTTCCCCCGTGCCTTCAACTTGGGCACAGGCGCGGGCCCTATCCGAAATCTAGACCAATATACGGAACAGGCAAGAAAAATGAGCCATTCAGCCTACCGCTGGTTCTTTTGGACTAAATCCTTCTTTCGGGGCAGGGCATAGAGCGCTATGATCCCGCCCTTGCCCACAGCTGACAGCCTCCAGCCTGTCCGTCCATCCCTGCTCCCTCCTTTTTCCGTGACAAGAGCGCGTTCTGTTCGCTAACGCACGGAAAGGAGAAGGGGATAGGGCGTATTTATTCGCCTTATGATGATCCCTACCGAATTAGTCAACCTGAAGACGCTGATGGGGCGGACGCGAGGCCGCCCCGACCTGAAGATCGGGCTGATCGACGGCCCGGTTCTCACGCACCATCCCGACCTTGCGACAGGACACCTGCAGGAGATCGACGGAAGCCGCGCAGCGTCACTCCCTGTGGCTGCCTGTACGCAGGCAGACAGCACGGCCTGCCTGCACGGCACTTTCATCGCAGGCATATTGGCGGCGAAGCGCGATTCCGTCGCGCCCGCGATTTGCCCGGACTGCACGGTTCTGGTTCGCCCCGTTTTCAGCGAAACCAGCGTCGGGCGCGATCACATGCCCAGCGCGACCCCGGAAGAGCTTGCGGCAGCCGTTCTCGACTGCGTGAGTGCCGGGGCGCGCATCATCAATCTGAGCCTTGCCCTGGCGCAGCCATCCATCAAGGGAGAGCGCACTCTGGATGAAGCTTTCAACCAGGCTCTCAGCCGCGGGGTGCTGGTCGTTGCGGCTGCGGGCAACCAGGGCACGCTGGGGAGTTCCGCCATCACCCGTCATCCTTGGGTCATTCCAGTGGTGGCCTGCGATGAGTCGGGCCGTCCGGTGAAGGAATCCAACCTGGGCGGCACCATCGGCACCCGTGGCTTGAGTGCGCCGGGAGACGCCGTCACCAGCCTCGGCACCAATGGTCAGGCAGTGACGCTTGGAGGCACGAGCGTGGCGGTGCCATTCGTCACCGGAACCATCGCCCTGCTGTGGTCCGAGTTTCCGAAGGCGACGGCAGGACAAATCAAACTTGCCGTCACCCAGGCGATTTTGCCACGGCGAGCTTCAGTCGTGCCGCCGCTGCTGGACGCGGAATGGGCTCGCCATACACTCGCGGCGGAGACGGCGAGGAGGCAGCCTGCATGAAAAAAACATCGGGCCGGGGTTCCGTGGTGGTAAAAGAGGATAACGGCACAGCAACACCGCACAGAGTCCGCCTGCCCGGGTTCGTGACCGACGATGAGATCGGACTGGGCGATGCCATCAGGAGGACGACCACCTATCTTGGCATCCAGCCGTGCGGAGGCTGCGAAGGACGCGTGGCCGCGCTCAATCGCTGGCTGGTATTCAGCCGCCGCTCATCCAGATAGGGAAGCGGACAGGGACAGGGAGACAGGGACACAGGCGCAGAAGACAAAAGGACTTTGCAGCGGGGCCATTTCATTTTTTTACCGCAGGACCGGACCGGGAGACAGTCAATGAATGAACAAAACGAAACGGCGGAGCAGTTGCCGCAACAAGCAGTGGCGGCCGAGAATGCCCAGCCTGCTGCCGCGCCTTTTCGCCCGCCGTGGCCGACCGGGGCAAACGCGGCGATCGCGGCAATTTCCCCCCAGATGGGGAACGGCTCCTGCGGATGCGGGGCAGCCATGGGAATCAACGGCAGTAACAGCGGCGGCATGGAGGCCATCTCGTATGTCTATGCCATCGGACGCGTGGAAGCGCGCTTTCCGAATCTCGCGGCCGAGAAGGAATTCGCCCAGGCGACCGGACGGGCGGATACGGCGGGAAAAACCGACCAGCAGGCCTTCCACGAAGTCCTGTCGCAGCGCCAGAACCGCTACCTGGTGCGGCAGCTGTGCTGGGTACTGACGGTGCAGGGCCTGGATACCTACCTGCTGCAGCCGCGCGATCCGGCGGAGATCGACATGCTGGTGGACGCCATCCGGCCGGCGCCGGCACCCAATGACATCGACGTGGTCATCGGGCTGCGCGGCCCCATCGCCCCGCCGGAAATGTGCAATGGACTCATGGTGCCCATCGTCGTTTTCGACCAGATCTACTCCTTCGCGCGCGATACCCTCATCAAGGCCATTCCAAAGCCCGAAAAGATGAGCGACAAGCAGTTCAGTCCCGCCGCGGAGGAACTGTTCGACCGGATCATGCAGATGACAGACAACGCCGGCGCCACCGATGAGCATCGCGTCCTCAACTACCTGGTCATGCGCTACCAGACCATCTACGCCAAGTCCGCTGAAAAATATGGCGACGACTGCTCATTGACGGGGGTGGAAGTCATCCCGTCCTCATTGAGCGGCACGCGCAGGATTTACAAGGTTGTATTCTCGTACACCAACCGCAACACCGACTATACGGAGAAATTTTTCGTGCGGGTGGATGCGACCGAGGAGTTTCCTTTCCTGGTCACGAAGATGTCGCCCTATTATGACCGCTGATGGCATCCCGCCCAGTAAGGTAGCCCGTTCAACCAGCACGCTGAATCGTCCGTTTCGGTAATGACTGAAAGGAGAGACATCATGAACATGCCAGGATTCAATGCGGAGGAAGCGCTCTATAAAAGCAGGAACCGTTACAAAGACCGAAAGTTCCACGCACCCGCCGGGAACGTGGTCATTCCCTCAATTCCCGCCTGCAGGAATTGCGATTACATCCTGGACAACTGCGAGCGCAACGGCTGGCGCCCGCGGGCGGTTTGCAACGCCTGCGCAGTCGGGGACTGCTACGAAGGCGTGGAGAATCCCCCGCCCCGCGACCCCTTTGCGCGGGGCCCCTGGTGGAGAATCAACTGGATATGATCTCGGGGATAGCCCATGGAAAGCCTTCTTTCGAGTGCATCTGATCAATACGCTACAGGAGATGAAAATGACCATTCACTTGCCTGGATTTACCGCTGACCTGTCCATTTCCGCAAAAACCCGGCCATACAGGATGACATCCTGGCATTCACCGGGGCCTTCGTTCTCCGTCATGCCCCAGGCTCGTATCGGTTTTGGAGGATTGGGCGGATTCGGTGGTTTCGGAGGATTGGGCATCGAGCCTCGTGCGCCGGAATGCAGCGAGTGCCAGTGGACCTGCACGGAAGTTTCGTGCGGACCGGGTTGCCGCCGTGAAGAATGCCGTGACGTATGCGTCAGTGTCCCATGCGCAATCGGTTAGGGGAAGGGGAACGCGCCCATTCAATCGGGATGGTATGGGCGCAATAGCCCCACAGTAACGCTGCACGCGAAGGCCGCTGATCCCAGGAAGCCGGACGGCTGCTGCCGAAGAGACTGCCTGGACGCCGGGAGCACGGATCATCCGTGCAAGGAACTCCTCCGGACAAAGCGAAGATCGAGACCGACAACGAAAAAAGGGGAGTGGTCATGCCCAAGTGCGATGGATGCGGGAACGATTACGACAAGGCTTTTCAGGTCATCGCATCCAAAAAAACCTACACGTTCGACAGCTTCGAATGCGCGATACAGATACTTGCGCCCACCTGCGCGCATTGCCACGTGCGCATCATCGGCCATGGCATGGAAAAGAGCGGGGTCATGTTCTGCTGCAACCACTGCGCGGAAGCCGAAGGGGTGACGGAATTGCGCGACCGCTCCTGACTGCGGGCATGCTTCGCGCCGGCCATGCAAGCCGGGGAGGGCCGGAGGCCGGGGCACCAGCCAGAGGGTGGATTTGCACAGGCTCGCACCATTGATCAATCTGCCGGACTCGCCCGGAGATGCCTGCTTCCATCGATAAAGCTCACCACGATCACGGCCGCCACGATAGCCAGCCCCATATCTTTCTGCGCGTCCCACACGTCGCCCTGCAAGCCCAGATAGGCAGTGCCGAGATCGGGATCGACGATCATCACGATGAGCGCCTCCAAAATCTCGAAAAAACCACTGAACGAGATGATGATCGCCGCAGGCAGAACCCTCGCCCAGAACCCCGTTTCCCGGGTGATGCGCACGAATACTTCCTGTATGGGGTATACCATGATGCCGAAGGAGAAATGCACGAAGCGGTCGAAATGGTTTCTCTCCAGGTCGAACGCATCCTTCAGCCAGAAGCCCAGCGGCACTTTCGCATAGGTATAGTGCGCGCCGACCGCGTGCAGAAGGAGAAAGAGAAAAAAAAGGACATAGGTGGTATCGGATAGCGGCAGCCGCCGGTAGGTAAGGATCAATACGGGCACCGCCACGAAAACCAGCAGGTTTTCAATCGCCCAGTCCCGCCGGTTCAGCGGATCGATGGCGAGCATGATCCAGATGGCGGCATAGCTCACGCACAGCAGGTGCAGCAATCGCCGCTCGCGAAACGACTTTTCGCTCATGATCTTCCCATCCGGGCGGCAAGCCGGGCTTCCTGCAAGGTGAAGGGCATGATTGCGAGCGCGCCGAGCAGCGCTGCCGCCAGATCGAACTGCATGTCCCATTCATCGCCCTGCGCGCCCAGCCATGCAGGACCGGTGCCGGGGCTGACGATCTCCGCGACCAGCGACTCCATTACCTCGAAAGCGGCACCTGCCGCAAGGATCAGGACGACTGGCGAAAAATGCGCCACCCATCCGCGCAGGGTGCTCGTGCGAACCACAAGCTCATAGAAGGGATAGGCGAGCAGCAGCCCGAATGAAAAATGGATGACCCGGTCGTACGGATTGCGGCTCAGCCCGAGCAGATCTCTCATCCAGAAACCGAGCGGTGACTGGGCATAGCCCGTATGCGCGCCGATGGCGTGCAGGCTGAGAAAAAGCGCGATCAGCAGGTAGGAAAGATTTGAGAAAGGAAACCGCCGGTAGGTTCCCGCCAGAATGGCAAGAAGCACGACAACGAGAATGTTTTCAATCGCCCATACCGGCCAGTCGAGCGGGTCGATGGCGGTAGCGATCCATACCAGGCCGTAGCCTGCAATCACGGCTTGCAGAAAGCGGTTTCGGGCAAATGATGACGGGGAAGCGGAAACGGCCATGGCAGTTCGAAGGCTCGCAGGAAACCGGCACGAAAATGTAAGCCGCCTCCAGTCTCGGGGTTTCCGGAAGCTGAATCTGTGCGGTGGGATACAGTTAAGGTATACGTGACGGATGCGCTGCGGAGAAATAAAAATCACAACTGCCTGTAGATATTACCCGCTTCCTTGAAGAATACGGGTAGGCCGGAGGAACTACCGAAATCAATCTTGATCCAGGATAACAGGAGGAAACACTAATGAAGACGGACGACAGACATGAAAACTCGAGTCACGAGAATGTTTCGTGGTGGATCAACAATGATGAAGGACTATACCGGATGGCCATGGACTGTATTCGCTATAGCAGTTCAAAAGATGCAGCCGCCAGAGCCTTTCTCAATGAGCTTGAGGAGTGCGGATTATCCCGCACGCCAGATGGCGCATCCTATAGTTATTCATCGGTTCTAGCGGTAATGGAGGGGTTGGAAAACAAGCCCGCTCAATCTGGAAGCTGATCCCTTAGCTGACCCCTTTGGTTCTGGATTGATCCCTTTTTATTCTGCGATGCCAAAGCAGAACCGGTAATCCTGGACCCTGCAAGTATTGCACTGCCAGAGCCAGCGTTATTTTCCCTGGGGCTACCCAGGCGCAAGTATCGGAAACAGCCCGCGCAATCCCTTGGCCATCATTTCCACGGCGATCGCCGCAAGGATGAATCCCCCCACCCGCTGTATCACATCCAGGGTGGATTGCCGAATCCTCCTTTCCGCCTGGCTCGCCATATGAAACGTTATCCAGCACAGGATGCCTGCGAGCAGGATCGGGACCAGCACATGAATCAGATCGGCAGTGGCATGCCATGCGCTGTTGCCCATGACATAGCTGAATGCGGCCGGGCCGGCCAGCAGGGGCACGGCCAGAGGAACGATCGCCGCTTCCCGGATCCTGTCTTCATTGGCAATCCGGGGCGAGCCTTTGAAAGTGGTTTCCTGCCCTAGCACCATCGCGATCGCCAGCAGCAGGACAATGACGCCCCCGCCCACCTGCATCGCCCCCAGCGAAACACCCAGCATGCCTAAAAAGGGCATGCCCAGAAATGTCGCCACCAGCAATGCAATGGTCACGCTCAGCCCGATGGTCCGCGCGAAACGGTTCTTGCTGCGCAGATCGAATCCCTCGGTCGCAGCGAGAAAAACAGGAATCATGGATACCGGCCCCATCAGCATGAACAGGGTGATGGTTTTCTTGAGAGTCAGGGCAAGAATGGCAAGCATGATCGGGAGAGGGCAGGTGAGATAGGGTGCGTCGAGCTGATCGGGGATTGGGAACGGGTAGTGTATTCTTCTCGAAGCGGCCACTCAATGGAGGATAGGAGCAGCGACGATCCGGAACCTCCGCAGCCGGGGCAGAACGGCGCTAAAAGCTGTAGACGAGGCGCGAGGTGATCAGCCAGTCGGTCCTTTCCCGGTCCAGTTGCGAGGGCCCTCCGCCAAACTGGAGTATTGCTTTCCTGGCGAATGAAAATTGAAGCTGCGGGGTCAGGCGATACCGCCACCTGCGTTCGCCGATTTCGCTGTTCAGCTCGATGCCTACCGAAAACTTTTCCGTATGGCTGTAGAACAGGCTGTTATTCACCACGCCGATAAAATCGCCGGATTCGCCCAGCGCGGTGCGGCGTACGCCGAACATGTTCATCATGCTCCATTTTCTCGAGAACTTATAATCGTTCAGGTACAGGATTTCGGCCGCGAACACTTTCTCCTCGGTCCTGCGGCGGCCGATGGCCTGCCAGCCGTGAATCATGCGGCCCTTTGCCAGTTTGCCGAAAGTCCCCTGCAGCGAAACCTTGTACTGCTGCACGGTGCTGTTTTCGAGCGGCAGCTCGAATTCCGCCGCGTAGCCGTCGGCAAAGGCATATTCGATTTCCGGTTGCCATTCAAGTTTTCCGGTGCGGGGAACGTAGTCCAGCAGGGTATTGATTTCCAGTTCTCCCTTGGGCGCTCCCAGCGGATCGACCAGATCGAATACCATCGGCTCCGGGCGATCATCTCCCTGCGCGGCAAAGGGAAAGCCAAGCGCGAGCAGCACAACGATGAGTGCGCTGTATCTCCGCTGACCAACGAGTGGAAATGGAAAGGGGTAAAGGGATGGCGTGTGAAGGAGGGAAGCGGGGCGAAAGGTTCCCTGTTCGTGAAAATCACGCCACGAACCCATCTGTGTCCCCTGCATCACTTGCCACTGTGCAGCGTGGCCGCATCTCGACGTGATCGTCGTTCCTGTCTCCAGGCATCGTCCGATTCCGCATCAGCAACAGCAACAGCCTTCGTGTCTGTTATTTTAAAACGTCTGGAATTATAAATAGTACAAATGCAGGATGGTCGCCCGGAACGCCCTTCAATCCGTCTCTGCGATGGGGGGAGGGTGAATCAGGACAGACGGTACGAAAGCGGATCGCTCGGGCTTTTCCCGGCTTTCTTTATCGCTTCGGAATGCTGGATATCCGTTGTCCGCATTACCCGCGCAAGCAGGCATTCGGTTTTCCAGGCAGACAAATGAAAAACAGCGGCCTGTGCTACCGGCCGCTGTCGCAAAGACTTCCGATTATGTTTTTATGATCCAGTCATCCGGCTGAATGAGCCGTTACGCCTTATGCTTGTCGTGGTGCTCCTTTCTGTGCTGCTCACGAATCTGCTTCAGCTTTTCCCGCTGGGCATCGGTCAGGATCGCGCGAATGTCGCCGCGCATGCGGGTGCGTTCGATGGTCATGTCCGCCACGAGCGTGCCTTTTTCCCGCGCCAGCGCCTCGACTTTTGCCATATCAGCCTTGCCGTCGCGCGCCAGTTGCCGCAGGGCTTTGCGGTTGGTGTGCATTTTTTCCCTGAGTCCCGCCATCCGGGGTTTCGATTTTTCCACTACGGCGCTGATCGACGTGCGCTGTTCCGGCGTCAGTTCGAGCCTGTCCGCCATCCGCTCCAGAAAGAAGTCGCCGCCGTGCCCGTGATGATGGTGGTGGCCGTGGTGCTTGTCATGTTTTCCATGATGACAGGCATGGGGCTTGTCCCCAGCCGGGGCGGCC
>CAYXQR010000045.1:0-61868 GCA_964466955.1 uncultured Nitrosospira sp. | reverse complement strand
GAAATGGCACTACCGCCCGGCAGAAACGGCGGAACCTTATAACCAGTCTACTATAAGGCTACTAGGAGAAGACAAAGACTTCTTGAATTATGTAAGTCTTTGTTTATTTGGCTCCCCGACCAGGGCTCGAACCTGGGACCTGCGGATTAACAGTCCGTCGCTCTACCGACTGAGCTATCGGGGAATTGGAGAGGTGCATATACTAATGGGTTGGGTGCTGCCGGTCAATCTAAAAGGCGGGGCGAATAACGGCTCTTTGCAGATTTCACCCTGCTCACCCTCCTGAAATGGCACTACCGCCCGGCAGAAACGGCGGAACCCTTATCCTTGCCATTTAATCGAGGCAGCAAGCTCGTCGCGCACCGGACGGGACTTTCCGTATCTTCGCCTGAGCCGAAGGCCGATAAGGGTGGGAGTACTTCCCGTGCAACGCTTCGGTACATCCCGGCGGTAGTATTCTTATACCGGCTGACCTTTTCGGTGCTCGGCACCGCTCCCCATCGCTTCCCCAAGAGGCTGCGGCCTCTCGTTTCACTTCCCCTCCGGCTCAGCCGATAGACGCGGATAAACTGATGACGGTATTAAATCGCGAGCAGTTTCAGCTTCTCAATGGAAGTTTTCAAGGGAGGAAGAATACGATGCTTTCATTTAGGACCCGCCCTGCAGCTGCAACCGTTTGTTATTCCGCTCCAGAGCGCTTGAGTTCGGGAGAACAGACATTCTGGCGAAACCTGTTCCAGCCATGTCGCAGGGTAAAATGCGAGGAAGTTTCCAGAAAATTTCGCTTGACATTTACAAGTAATCCACATCCTTCGGTTATTGATATTCTTCGCGCCGATCGTGCCGAAACAGGTGCATTCAAGCGACAGATTTATATAAATACATGATAATTAACATATTTTATAAAAGTTCAAAAAATAGCCAAACGAAGAAATATTGTTACAGATAGATGACTTACTCATCGTTTACATCGTTTATCAACAAACTTATCCACAGCAATTGTGGACAAGAAAATGACGTTGTCAGGCAACCCGGCGGCAAAAGAAGAGAGCCGCCGGCACATCTCCTGGTTCGGATTCAGGAACTAGGAAGGCTTTTCGTACTCTTCCTGTCGCAACGCGGTTTCTATCACTTTTCTTGCTTCCTCCAGATTTTTCACACTGGCAAGATTCACCCCCGGGTTGGGGTAAGCGTGCCAGAACGAAAAGCCCGCAGTGGTGATCCAGAGCAACCCTCTCACGTGCTGTTCTACAAACACCTCTTGATGATGCTCGTCAACTATTTTCCATTCGATGTCCATGGCAAGGTTCCTTGAGAGTTATAATACCGCTGCATATCAGCGATGATTATCCACGATTGATCCACGATTGCGTTGCCTGCTTCAACCCAGACTGCCTGCCAGCTTCCCGGGATCAGGCAATGTCTGCTTCAGCTGTCAGCATTCCGGTTTCGGTCCCGAAAAGCCGGGTTGGAGGACTGAAAAATCCAGTCGCTCGCCAGCTTCCTCAGCACGCTGTCATGTTCGGCCAGGTACGATGAATGCCTGCGGAAGCCACGCACTCTGAATATAACACCGATCGATAGCGCAAGCGGCTACCGATATCGGGATTATTCGTCGTCAAATTCCACAAGGAAATCTATCATGAATCGTGGAAGTACCGGGTTGCGATTTTCCGTTGCCCTCGCCACAGCGGCGATACTGGCCATGACGATCCCTTTGGCCAAAGCCGATGCGGTGACCGCATGGAACCGCACAGCGGGTGACATCATCGCCGATTCCGGAATGGGTCCGCTTCCTGCCGACCGCGCGCTGGCGATCCTCCATGGCGCGGTATATGAAGCAGTAAACGCGATTACGCGCCGCTACCCCGCCAGCGGTTTCGGCCTGAAGGCATCCCCGGACGCCTCGGTCGACGCAGCGATCGCGGCAGCAAGCCGCACGGCACTGGCACAGCTTGTTCCCAGCCGTAAGGATGCTATCGATGCGGCTTATCAGTCTGCACTGGCTGCCATCGAAGAGGGTCCCGCCAAAAGCAGTGGCGTTGCGGTGGGAAACGAAGCAGCCGAAATAGTGCTGGCAATGCGTGCCGAAGATGGCGCCACGGTGGAAGAAGAATATCGTCCCCATACATCTGCGGGGAAATATGTGCCTACCGTGATCCCGGAAGCGCCGCACTGGTTGCGGATAAAACCATGGCTGATGGACAGCCCTTCCCGGTTCCGGCCCGGCCCGCCTCCAGAACTCACAAGCGAGCGATGGGCGCGTGACTATAACGAAGTCAGAATGCTGGGCGCGAAGCACAGCAAGCACCGATCCGCCACCCAGACCGAGATCGCCCGTTTTTGGGAGGAAGTGATGCCTCCCATCTACCACGGACTGGTGCGTTCCGTGGCGGAAGCTCCCGGACGGGATGTGACCCGGAATGCCCGCCTGTTCGCAGCCGTTACTCAGGCTACTAACGATGCACTGATTGCCGTATTCGACGCCAAATACCACTACGGCTTCTGGCGGCCGGTCACTGCCATCCGCAACGGGGACATCGATGGCAATGAAGCCACCCAGCGTGATCCATCCTGGATACCGTTTATTGAAACGCCCATGCATCCTGAATATCCCTGCGCCCACTGCATCGTATCGGGCGCGGTCGGCGCGGTACTGCAGGCGGAAGTGGGAACGGATCCGTTACCGACGCTGACGACAACCAGTAAAGCTGCCGGGGGGGTTACGCGCAGCTGGACAACGATCGACGATTTCGTTCAGGAAGTTGCCAATGCGCGCATCTATGACGGCGTACACTACCGCAATTCCGGCGAAGTCGGCACCGCCATGGGCAAAAAGATTGGCGAACTGGCTGCAAGGAAGTATCTGCGGCCCCGATGATGCGCCTCAGGTCTTGCCAGGCCAGATTGGAATTGCAACGGGGTGACGCAGCGCCGTATGCTTCGCTTGCAGGCTTGCTGGCGTCGCTGTTGCAGCATCTGCCCCTCAGCTGCCCCCGTGCAGCCTGTGGAAACTTTCCAGGGAAGAGTACCCTTATCGCCCCACGTACTTTTCTCAAGCAGGTAATATTTTCTTGACATTTGCCAATAATCCACATCTCGGTTTTGACCTTGCCGTGTCCGGCCCCTGCAAGTACAGGCTACGGAAACAATTAATCTTCTTCCGTTAAGCCACTAAAAAAAAACATGTTTTTACAGCGGTCAAGAAATAGTCAGCATGCGGAATACCCTTTGGACAAGACGTTTTATCCGCCCTGTTCATGCGTTATCAACAAACTTATCCACAGGAATTGTGGATAGAGCGATGGGTACTCGCGACGACGCGCAGCAGCAAACCAACCATGAGCCGGAATTGAAGGGAACCAAAAGCGAGGCTTCCTGACTAACTGTCAGGAAGGTGACTAACCCCAGTAGTTGCCGCAACGCGGGGTTGCGGGAGGAAACCATGAAAGATCACAATAGCACCGATACACCCGCCTATGTTTCTGCTTTGCTCGATGAAAGAGCGGAAATGTTCACGCAGAAAAAATTCCGCCATTCGCAGTCAAAGATGCAGCCAGATCATGGCAGGAGCGAAAAAGACCAGCGAGAGAAGTCTCCAGCCATTGGCGCCAATTCCGCTGCAAAAGAGGAGCTTGGCAAGGTCTAGCCCTATCCGGCCATTCGCTCGGCCCGCCGCGAAAGGAAATCATGAGAAATTCCTGTGCATGGCCAGGCGGTTCATGTTACGCGCACGTTCTTGAATTGCCACGGATCGTCACTGTCCATATCCTCCTCGAATAGCGTTTCCCTGTCGCGCAGGGGAGTCCAATCGGTATATACGCCTATCATTTCGCCAAGATAAGGCTGCGCAACGTCCAGAACCACCTCGTGATCGATATCGTCCGGCTCGACCACCCCAGCATCAGGATTTCGCAGGACCCATACCATGCCGGCCAGCACGCCCGCCGCCACCTGCATGCTCGTCGCGCTGTTGTAGCGCGCAAGCTGCCGTGCCTCATGAATGGAAAGACATGATCCGTACCAGTAGGCTCCCCTGGAGTGCCCCATGAGCAGAACGCCCAGCTCATCCGCTCCTTCCACGATCTCATCGCGAAGAATCCGCTTTACCGATTGAACATGCCAGTTTCTGCCTGCCCATTCGTGGAGAGAAAGCACGGCGTCGTCGCAAGGATGATAGGCATAATGAACCGTTGGCCGATAGATTACCTCTCCGCCGCCTCGCGAATTCTTCAAAGTAAGATGATCGGCAATGGAAATGGATTCCCCGTGGGTGATCAGAAAACCGTGGTACGAGCCGGAAAGAGGCGTCCAGCTGCGCACGCGGGTAAGGGCGCCGGGCCGATTGAGGTAAATCGCCGCATCGCAACCCGACTCATGCCGAGCGGCATCAGCAGGCCAATGGCGCTCATGAGTGCCCCACCCCAGTTCGCATGGTTGCAGGCCTTCCCCGACGAAGCCATCCACGGACCAGGTGTTGACGAATTCGTCCAGTCGTTTGCGCTGTGCCGCCACCTGCGTATCCCGCTCCGCGATATGGATCGCCTTGATCCCCAGGCCGGACGCGAGTTTCGCCCACCTTTCACCCTTCACCGGCTTTTCTACTGCAACTCCGGTGTCGGCAGCGATATTAAGCAAGGCCTGCTTCACAAACGCCGAAACCAGTCCGGGATTCGCTCCGTGAGCCAGAAGCGCAGTCGGCCCGCCACTTTTTGCCCGCCGGAATGCAAGCGCTTTTTCGCGCAACGCATAATTGGAACGCATCGATGCGGGTACGGACCGATCCGTGTAGCCGCCTGACCATGGCTCGATACAAGTGTCAAGATACAGGGCGCCATGCCGCTGGCACAGATCCATCAGCGCGAGACTGGAAACATCCACCGAGAGGTTGAGCAGAAAATCTCCCTCCAGCAGGCAGGATTCGAGCACCTCAATATAATTTTTCTCCGTGAGAGCGCAAGGCGTATAAGCAACGCCGAACTCATGCGCGATACCCTCCCCCTTTTCATCTGCGGAAATGACTCTGACCTGATCGGGGCGGATATCGATGTTGCGAAATAACAGCGTCATCAGAGCCTGGCCCACGCTGCCGAAACCCACCATGATCAGATTGCCTTGCAGAGTGGCGTGCCTGGCGTATGCTTTTTTATAGTGCGCTGTCATTTCCATGTCGAAGTTCCTTTTTCCAACTGGTCTCGCTTTTTCACTGCCTTCCAGTCCGGTATTGCACAGGGACGGGAAGCTGCACTCGCATCCATCTCGGCCAGGTACCGCAATGCCGAGCAGGAACTGCGCGCGGGGGGAACTGTCGAAATGGGTAATGTAAAACTGCCGGGGAATAGCAGGACAGGTCGGCGCCTTTACAGCCAAGGACAGCCGAGGCCGTCCGGTGAAACCAGGCAGCATGGCCTGACCGTTTACTTCTTTCCTGCCTGCAGCTTCCAGGACGTATCAGTTATTCATTTTCTTGTGGAGAGAGCGCCGATGAGCAATTGTAACCTGACGCAGCACGAAAATCATACCCATCCGCACGGCCCGGAGTGCGGCCATACGGGCATCGTGCACGATGATCACGTCTGTTACCTGCATGACGGACACCTGCATCACCCGCATGATGACCATATCGATGAGCACGTAATCCCCGTAACGGGGGGTAATCCGGAAGATTGCACGCCCGCACACCGGTGCGAGGGACACGGGAGGGAGCACATGCATGGTCCGGACTGCGGCCATGAAGCAGTCCCTCATGGAGAGCATATCGATTACCTGGTCGACGGGCATCTCCACTATCCGCATGGCGACCATTGCGACGATCATGGGCCGGTGACTACCGCGGCCTGATTTTCCCGAGAGCCGTCACCTCATGCCGGTGAGTCCGGTCGGGCGGCTCAAGCCGGATTGATCAACGCCGGGTGCAGAAGTTCGATGTCCGTAATGGGACGGCCGTGCTGAGGGGGGGAGTAAGCCTGGTAACCGGAAATGGCGGAAGGATCGAGCCGGCCTGCCACAAGTTCGAGATCCGACAGCCGCAGGCCCTGGCGCACAAGATAGGCGATATAACTATGACGAATCGTGTCCGCGGTGATTTCCTGGGGATCGGGCAATCCCGAATCGACCGCGGCGCAAACCAGCGCTGCCGACAGATCGACCCGTATGCCGGCATCTTCCGGATCCCACACAGGGCGCCCGCCAGAACGCTCGATCAGGGATTTCAGCCAGCAGCTCATGGGTACGGTTCTCGGGGATTTGCCACCAATGTGAATGGCCGGCTGATCCAGATCGATTCGATCCTCTGTCAGTGACGCTGCCTCATCCACTGTCAGCCCGCTCAACAGCAGTCCGATCAACTGCTTTCCTTTCAGATTGGACGCCTGGATGAGCGTTCTCAATTGATGGCTGGAAAGCTCGCGCTGCCCGTTCTGGCCTGTCAGGGCATGGACCGCTTTCTGCACCAGCGGACGCCGCGCATCGCTGTCCAGCGCGGCACGGGCATGATCGATGAAGCCCGCGGTGGGCGAAGCGGGAGGGGAGTAGCCTGGTACGCCGAATACCGTTATAGATGGCGATTGTTCTTTCTTCTGAGTCAGATACTCAAAAGCCCATACGCTGAATAGCCCCAGCAGTATGGAACCCACGATCGCAACCAGGGCTTCCTGGCCGTAATACGGCCTGATCGGATCTGTCGGTTCGTACGCCCTGCTGATGACATTGACCTGAGGGTACCGGTCTTTACGGCCGGTTTTCACTTGCACGAGCCGATCCTGGGTTTCGCGATACAGCTTTTCGAGACTTTCAAGATCATTCTTTAACGCCTCGTGCCTTGCAAATTTTGCCGTGAAGGCGGATGCCTGTTTTTTGTGATCGTTCAATTGGGCCCGCATCTCTCTCACGGTCTGCTGGGCTGCCGCGTAAGCCATCTCCGCCTCGGTCAGCACCACACTTCTGCCGTGTCTGTGCTTTTCGCCGATCGCAGCTTCCAGTTCCGTTATCTGTTCAGGAAGCGTCCTCAAATCGGGCTGCAGTTCCAGATAATCGCGCGTGAATTTCTTGTCGAACTCCGCGAGTTTTTCACGCAAATCCTGCAAGCGCCTCTCAAGCTCGAGCACGCCTATTTTCTCGTCTTCGGGAACAATCGCCTTTCCCCGGGCAATGGCCGCCTTGACTGCCTCCAGGCTGGCGCGCGCCTTGACTTCATCCTCATTGGCTTTGTTGAGAGATTCATTCAGACCCCTGAGACGGGCGGCCGCTTCGTTTTCCTCCCGTTCAGTCGATGAAATGTCATTATTCTCCCTGAAAGTCTCAAGCGATGCTCGCGCCACCTCGACCTTTTCCGCCAGGCCGGCCAACTCATCCTCGACAATGCGCTCCGTATTGCTGGTCAGATTCTTGACTTCCCTGCTGCGCGCATCCAGATAAACATCTATCCAGGTATTGATGATCCAGGGTAAAAACTTCGGGTTGGGACCTTCCGCAGCCAGTTCAACCAGATTCGTTTCTTCAACCGGTTCCACATGCAGCAGATCCCGTACGCCGGACGCGGTGAGCCTGAGCACCGTTTTGTCGGTAGACGAGGTTTTCAGCCGGGCCAGCGTCTCGTCAGCCAGTTCCTGGCCCAACAGGATTTGCCTTTGAATCGCCACATGCTGGATATCCGCGTCCCCGCTTTCACGATCTATGGGCGTCATGGCGGAAGTCAGCAGTGTAGCGCTGCTGCGATAGATGGGCGGTTGACTGTAAACGTAGGCGAGGCTGACGGCGGAGCACGCGAGGAATACGATGCTGAAGATACTGAATCTGCGCGATCTGTACCACGGCTCGTCCGCATCGGCGGTTCGGTGAAAGCTGCCGACAAAACGCCGATTCGTGGTGTTATTCATAAACAAAAAATGAGAGGCACAGCGAAAAATCCAGCTACCGAAGATTAAGCGAGCACACAGGATAAAAGCAGTCAAGCCTTTCAGGCTCGGTCTCTTCTTCTTATTGTGTGTGGCCTGTGGTAATCAGGCCTCAAAAAATGACATATTACACGCAAAATTTCTGTTCGCTGGCGCACAAACGGCGCAAAACTTCTTCGTCAGAATATCTATGATGTGTATAACGGCAAAAAACCGGCTTCCTTCATATTGCTGTAAGAATTTTTTTTTAACTTAGCAACTTGCAAGAATCATTCACTTTGTGAAGTATATTCCTTCAGGAATCCAAAATGAAAAAACACCATGATCGGGATCAGGAACTGTCCGGTACCGCTTTCGCTTCATTCGATCACAGATCGGCAACATTCCGGCAAAAGAGGCATGAGCACTTTCAGGCATGCAATCAGCAGCCATGGATGACCATGAGCGGAATACCCGCGCCCCGACGGGACCGGGCGGTAATCCATTTCAAGGAACCCGTCTGAGCAGGCCTCCTGACATCAGTCTTCCTTCTAAGCTCTTCCGCTTTGGCAGGCTGCTGATCCTCCGGCTAACATAGCCTGGTCGCCATCTCCAAGGCTTGACGCTGACCCTGAACCGGCGGATGGGAACGGCGGGCCCTTATTCGGTTTGGTTCCCTTGGCTTTCGTCTTTCGCTTTTTCAGCAGCTCCCTCCTTTTCTGATAGCCATGTAGCCATGCCCCCTTCCGCAGCTTCCATGCCCGCCCTGTTCATAGGACACGGCAATCCGATGAATGCCCTTTCCCATAACCGCTATACCGAAGGCTGGTCCGCTCTCGGGGCATCGCTGCCTGCCAGACCCACGGCCATCCTCTGCATATCGGCGCACTGGTATGTGCCGAAAACGGCTGTTACCGCCATGCCACGGCCTCGAACCATTCATGATTTCGGCGGCTTTCCTCCAAAACTCTATCAGGTTGAGTATCCCGCGCCGGGATCGCCACAATTCGCGGCAGAGGTGGCCGACCTGCTGGGCCCTGTTGTCATCATGGACACCCAATGGGGCCTGGATCACGGTGCCTGGTCTATTCTCGTGCACATGTTTCCGGAAGCGGACATTCCCGTCGTTCAATTAAGCATAGATGAAACCCGGGAAGCCTCCTGGCATTACGAAATGGCTCGCCAACTGATCCCGTTGCGGGACCAGGGTGTCCTGATCCTCGGCAGCGGTAACCTCGTGCACAACCTGCATGCATATTCATGGGGAACGCATGACGTGAAACCATTCGACTGGGCTGTGCGGTTTGAAAATACGGTTCGCAAAAACCTGGAGCAAGAAAAGGCCGAGCCCCTTGTCGCCTATGAAAAGCTGGGAGAGGACGCATTGCTGTCAGCGCCTACTCCCGAACACTATCTCCCGTTTCTCTATGTGCTTGCCCAGCGTCAGGAGAAGGAGCCGGTCAGTTTCCCGGTAGAAGGATTTGACGGCGGCTCCATCTCCATGCTGGCCGTCAGGGTCGGTTGAATCCCGTAAATCCTGTAATGGGGCCGGCCGCCCGCCAATTACGTTAACGCTGCATCCGCTGGGGCTTCCCGAGACCCGGTTTGACGAACCATCGTAAAGAATCACTCCGGAGAGAAGCCCCTTACCGCCGCTCTTGCTACGGTTACTGGCCAGCCATGCAAAACTCGCCGCGGAACTTCATGTCCAACGCGCGGGCGCAATTGACCGTGCCATCGATGACGATCCTGCCGCCCTGTGCTCCCCTGAACATCCCCCCGCCAGACACAGGCACGGAAAATTCACGGAAACTTCCATAAAAGCCGGCTTCCAGGTTGCCCGGAACACAAGCCTGCAAGGCGCTGGTTCCCGTCGTGTTCAGGATCACATAGGAATGCACATTTTCTGTGCGCCCAGTGGCAGGATTGGTTACTGAAATACTGTCATCGCAAACCAGGGAGTGTACGAAGTTGATCGTGCCATCGGATCCAAGATTCCCGCTGCCAACGATTCCGCATTTCACCTTCGTTTTTTCGCCCACCTGCAGGTGAACGATCCCGAGGGTTGAGCCCGGATTGATCATTTGGTTGAGTATTTTTCCGCTAACTAGCGTAGCCGATGTGCCCGCCGGGCATGAGTTGGCGTTCGCTTGTCCCGCGCAAACGATGGCAAGCACGGCGGCAGCAAGCAGGAAATTGTTTTTTTGCGTCATCGAAAGCCTCCAATTTTTTCGGTGTGGGTGGAGCCCGCAGTTTACGCGATTTATGCGGTGGCGCGCAGGGACCGGGACCCGGCATGACATTCCGGATCGGCGAGTGTGATGAGAAGAACAGAGAACTGACCTGAGCGTGTATCGCAGGCGGTCTCCCTTGGCTCAGCCGGGAACGTGCAGCCAGATCAGTTTCCGGAAAGCGGAGAAACAGGACGAGATTCCCCGACAATTTCACGCATGGCATCCAGCGCGCCCACGATCAACTGTTCGATCATTGGGACGAAATAAGGCAGCGACAGCATCAGGGCCGCCATTCCCAGCATCAGGGTAATCGGAAAACCCACCGCGAAAATATTGAGTTGCGGCGCCGCCCGGGTCAGGATTCCGAGCGCGAGGTTGACGATCAGCAGCGCGGTGACCACCGGCATTGCGAGCTGGAGTCCCGCCATGAAAATCGTGCTCCCCCAGTCCACAAGCGTTCGCCAGCCATTCGCCGGAAGCGGCTCCGTCGCAATGGGAAGCGCATGAAAACTCTCGGCGAGCACGGACAGCATCAGGAGGTGAGCATTCAACGCCAGAAACACCAATGTGGCGAGCAAACCCAGAAACTTCGCGACAACCAGTGTACTGCCGTCACTTTGGACATTGAACAGGGCAGCGAAGCCGAGACCCATCTGCAAGCCCGCGATCTCGCCTGCCATCTCGACCGCACTGAAGACAATGCGCATGGCGAAACCCATCGCCAGACCGATCACAACCTGCTGACTCAAAACCAGCAATCCATCCAGCGAAGCCGGTTCGACCTTCGGCATGGGGCCGGCACCGGGGGCAAGGATCAGGGCAATCAGCACGCCAAGCCCGATTTTCACCCGTGCCGGCACGACCGTATTCCCCAGCACCGGCGCTACCGCCAGCAATGCCAGGATACGTGCCAGCGGCCACACGAAGGATGCCAGCCATGCCTGAAGATCAGCCGAACTGAGGGTGATCATTTACCGGGTTCTCTACCGCATCCACACCGGTTGGCCGCGACTTTGCCATGGGATGCAAAAGGGGCGCGCTGCCGTGGACAAGAGTACAAGGCGTACAAGGCGAACAGATGGACAAGGCAGATGGCGCAACAGCCCTACCCGACCACCGCGGGGATGCCTTCCAGCACCTGCCGCATGTAATCCACCATCACCGAGAGCATCCATGGCCCCGCGAGCACAAGCATCATGAACAACGCCACGAATTTGGGAATGAAGGACAGCGTCATCTCATTGATCTGCGTGGCAGCCTGAAAGATACTTACCACCAGTCCGGTCACCAGCGCAGCCAGCAGAAGCGGCGCGGAAACCATGAGCGTGATTTCCATGGCTTTCTGCCCCAACGTCATTACACTTTCAGGTGTCATCGTTCGCTCCTTGCATTTTTTTCCTTGAATTCTTGAATTCCCCAACTCCCCTGAGTCATTTGCGCATGGCTGCCCGCCAGGGAAGCTGCTGTTCGCGCTACCTCGTCAATAGAAACTTTCCGCCAGGGACCCGATCAGAAGGTGCCAGCCATCGACCAGGACGAACAGCATCAGCTTGAACGGCAGCGCCACCAGCGCAGGCGATACCATCATCATCCCCATGGACATGAGCACCGAGGCAACCACCATATCGATAATGAGGAAGGGAATGAACACGGAGAAGCCGATCTGAAATGCCGTTTTCAGTTCGCTTGTCACAAAGGCTGGCACAAGTACCCTCATGGGGACATCTTCAGGACCGTTCAACTGCGGGCTGCTGGAGAGCTTGACGAACAGCGCAAGATCGGCTTCCCGCGTCTGCTTCATCATGAATGCCTTGAGAGGGGCCGATCCTTTATCCAGTGCCTGGTCCATGGTGATCCTGCTGGCGGCATAAGGCTGATAAGCCTCGTCATAAACCTTGTCGAATACGGGTCCCATCACAAAAAAAGTCAGGAACAACGCAAGGCCGATGAGCACCTGGTTGGGAGGCGACGACTGTGTGCCCAGCGCCTGCCGCAGCAATGACAGCACGATGATGATGCGAGTGAAGCCGGTCATCATCAGCAGCACCGCGGGCAGAAACGTGAGCGCAGTCAGCAGCAGCAGTGTTTGCAGGCTCAGCGAATAGTTGGTGGCACCACCCGGCCCGGGCGTGCTGGTAAATGCGGGAACACCCGGAGCCTGCGCCTGCGCGGCATGCACGATGGCCGGACCGGCCAGCAAGATCAGACCGGGCAACGCTCTCGCCACGACCCGTCCTCCTCGCCGCCATTTACCTGCGAGATTCGCCACTGCATTTCTCCATCAGTTGGTTGAGCCATATGGAAAAAGGACCATTCATGCCCTTTCGATCCCCCGGAATGTCCCGGGCACCATCGGTTTCGCCGCAGCTGGAACCCGCCATCGTCACATCCGCTTTGGCAGGAAAGTCCACCCCGGCGGAAGCGGTCCCCCTGGGCATGCTGTGCAGCGCACTCACATGACCGGGCGCCACGCCGACGACCAGCCATGTATCGCCGACCTCCAGAAGCACAACCCGCTCCCGCTGACCGACCGCCGTGCCCCCGATCAGCCTCACCGCGCCAACCTGGCCACGCTGCGCCGTGCCGTAGCGCCTGAGGAGCCATGCGGACCCCGCCATGACCAGCAGCACCAGCGCGAGCCCGAACAGGGCCTGCACGAAGCTCCCGGCGGAAATGGCGCCATCCGCCGCCATGGCGGGCAGCGCCCCGCACCCGAGGAAGGATCCGAGGATAGTGCGTGCGCCTTTCTGCCAGCTTTGCCTGCTGCCGGCCCAACCCCCGGCAGGCCGGATTTCGGCAGTGAGTCCGGAGCCGGCACTGCACGCCACGGCAACCATCACGCCTGCCGGAGGATATACCAATATTGGTTTATTCATCGGTTTCACCCACTCCCTTCCTGTTCAGCGGCTCAGTTTGCGGATGCGTTCGCTCGGTGTAATGATGTCCGTCAGGCGGATACCGAACTTTTCGTTCACCACCACCACTTCGCCCTGCGCGATGAGATAACCGTTTACCAGTACGTCCATAGGCTCCCCCGCAAGACCGTCCAGTTCCACGACCGAGCCTTGCGCCAGCTGCAGCAGGTTCTTGATGGCGATCTTGGTGCGTCCCAACTGCACGGTAAGCTGCACGGGAATGTCCATGATCATGTCGATATCGTTACGACCTTCCGGTTGTTTCTGGTTATTCTGGTTACTGTGGAATTGCTCGAAAACGGGCGAAGCGGCATCTGCATCCGGAACGGCTGCATTGCTTTCCTGATCATCCAGACGATTTGCGGAACCGGAAGGGTTGGCGGACACGTTGGCCTCCTGAGTTTTGGATTTAGGGGTAAAAGGTCTTTGGGCGAAATTGCGGCGTTCGGGATTCATGGTCATATCACTCACTGCTCAGAGGGCCCAGCATTCTTTCCATTCGAAGCGCATACTGGCCATTGGCTACGCCATAGCGGCACTCCATCACCGGAACGCTATCCACGTTGGCAGTGACGAATTCGGGAACATCGAGCGGAATGACGTCCCCAACGCGCATATTGAGAATCTGGTCGAGCGTCACCTGTACGGACGCCAGATCCACGATCATGGTGACTTCAGCGGCCTGGACCTGCTTCGACAGACGCCCGACCCAGCGCTTGTCCACTTCGAGCGCTTCACCCTGCATACTGCTGGAAAGCAGATCGCGTATCGGCTCGAGCGTGGAATAGGGGATGCAAATGTGCATCTCGCCGGTCACGCTGCCGAAATTCACTTCGAACGTGGTCGCCACCACCACCTCATTTGGCGTCGCCACATTGGCAAATTGCGTGTTGGTTTCGGCGCGCAGATACTCGAATTCGATGGGATATACCGGCTGCCAGGATTTTCCGTAACTGTCGAATACCAGATTGAGCAACCGCTGGATGATGCGCTGTTCGGTCTGGGTAAAGTCGCGCCCCTCCGTTTTGGGGAGGAAGCGGCCGTCGCCGCCGAACAGGTTATCCACCACCAGGAACACCAGGGTGGGATCGAATACGAATAGCGACGTGCCTCGCAGCGGTTTGACATGCACCAGATTCAGGTTGCTCGGAACAACCAGGTTGCGTACGAATTCGCTGAATTTGATGACCCGGACGGAACCGGCGGTCACATTTGCGCTGCGGCGCATGAAATTGAACAGCCCCAGGCGCAGCAGACGGGCGAATCGTTCATTGATGATCTCGAGCGTCGGCATGCGTCCACGCACGATGCGCTCCTGCGTAGCCAGATTGTAGGGACGAAAGCGCGTGGAAGGGTTGCTGCCTGGCTGCTGCTCCGCCAGGTCTGTTCCAGGCATGCCACGGAGCAGCGTCTCCATTTCTTCCCGGGAAATGAACTCGTCGCGCATGTTTCCTACTGAATCACGAAGGAAGTAAAGAGCACGCTTTCAACCGGCTGGATGGAGCGGGATTCGCTGAAAGGCTGATTGATCTCGGATGCCAGTTCGGAGGCGAGCTTGCGCTTTCCCTCCGCGGTGAGGATCTGTGCAGCGGATTTGCTGGAAAGCACCAGCAGAATGCGGTTGCGCACTTCCGGCATATGCGCTTTTATCAAATCCACATCCGGATTATCCGTCACCTTCAGGGTCAGATTGGTCTGCAGATGCTGATCGTTGTACTCCGATTGCAGGTTGACGGTGAATGTATCCAGGTTGACGAAAATGGGCGGTTTCACCGTAGCCGCGCTGTCATGGATATGGCTGAAATACCAGGCGGTGCCCCCCGCTCCCGCGCCGAGCAGCACGAGGCCTGCAATGACCGCCTGAATGAGCCTGCCGCTGCGGGATTTTTGCTCCGCGATGGTTTCCTTCGCTTCGCGGGATTTCTGCCCCTGGGTGTTCAATCTGGTTGCCATATCATGTCCCGTTCAAAATATGGCGTCATTATCACGCCGGTTGCGTAAGAGTCATCGGGTGAACAGAGGGAGAAAAAAGGGCTATCTCGGGCTTGGGTAAGAAACGCCCTTCACGGAGCCAGGATCAGGGCCGGATAATCAGCAGGCAAGCCGGCCACATAGAGAGAGCTGGGGGGCAGTCTTTTTCCTTCGTGGACACCGGGCAGGCGAACTGACGCAGGAACCTGTCGATATCCCCGGAAACCGGAACCTCAGGCAAAGGTATCCACGAAGCCTCTGCCCGCGCGGACAGAATCACCACCCAGACCGCTCACCGGGCCCATCCTGTGCTCCTCCCCGCTCGGATAACCGCTACCTGCATGGGCAGGGTGGGAGTGGCCGGGGCGCTCGAATCTCCCCTGCTGCTGGGAGGAATCGGCACTCACGGTCGTGCTGCTCAAGTTGATCCCGCTCTCGGACATCATTTCCTTCAATCGTGGCAGAGCCGCTTCCAGCGCGTTCCGTACATCGGCTTGCTGCGAAACGAAGGTCGCGCTGAGCTGTTCATCCGCCATCTTCAGGACGACTTGCAGAGGCCCGAGCTCAGGCGGATTGAGACTGAGTTCCGCGACCTGCTGCTGCTGGGATAACAGCCACAGCACCTTCTGCCCCAAAGCCTGATCCCACCCGGTCGCACCGATGCGCGGCTCGATTCCCGGGAGATCAGGAACAGCCGCATTTTCGGCGGAAACCGCCAAGGTACGCTCGACGACCGGGGTCAGGGATCCCTGTGCCGCAGCGGGGTTCGCCGCAAGGTGCTCCTCAATTGCCAGCCCCGGGTTCGGGCCTCCGGCCCCGGATGATGTTCCCATCCTGCCGGCCTGCAATCCCGGTTCCATGCGGAACGCCACAGCCCTTGGATCAGCCATGTCGATGCGAATCTGCTTCCCCGGCTGCCCCCCTCGTGCCGCTATCGTGGCATGAGCGGAATCGGCCGCGACCAGGCCTGTTAGAACCCTGTCCGTCTCGACCCGTGACGTTCCGGCCATCGCCGCCGCCTCTGCTGTTCCTGCTGACGCCGCGGTCTCCCTCACCCCTGCCTCCATCGTGGCCTGACGCATGTTCCAGGCCGGGCTGGCGGCAGATGAAACCGGACCGGCTCCGGCAGGACCCGCCCTTCCCCCCTGAGCGATGGTGAATTCGGAACGCTGTTCCGGCGCCGCGAGAGACGATGCCATCGTATCCGGGGTGTCAGCCACCCGTCGGTCGGCAGGCAGCGCGCGGGTATCGACGCGCCAGTCGCCGGACGAATCCACTTTCGGGTCCGGCAGCCTCGCCTGTCCTTTCGCACTGTCGATTGCCATGCCGACAAGGGCGGCGATGTCAGCAGCATGATCTGCGCTTTCCGGCGCTTCAGGGTCATCTCCTCCGGAATCGCTCACCCCATTCGCGCCTGTTCCCGCTACCCCAGTCGCCTCATCCGGCAAATCAGCGTTGGCTCCCGGCGCGGAGCGATCGATGTCGGAAGCCTCATCAGGGCGACCAGGAATTTCCGGACCTGCCCTTGACGTTTCCCGTCCTCCCATCTCCTGCCCCAGCAGGTTGCCAAAACCGGATACCCCCGCGCCCGATTCCGGTCCCTGACCGTCTCTGCCGGAAATGCCATTTTTAGTCGAGGAGGCGGATAAAGGGATGGAATGATTCATAAACGGAATCAGCATGGGTTCTCCGAGGTTTTCTGAATATTTATCGATGTCAGCGGATGTCAGGGGATATCAGCGGGATGGGGTCTGACGGATGTAAGAGCCGGACGTGTACTCGTCGGTTTCCTGCTGCTCACGTTTTGCGCTATGCTGCGATTCCAAACGCTGCCTGCGTTGCGCCAGTGTTTCATAGGAATTGACTGTGCGCTTGGCTGACTGCCATGCAGCCTTCCCCGCCGCTACCCGCTGTTGCGTCGAGAGCACGGCGTCCTGCTGCTGGGCAATTGCATCGTCGAGCTTGTCAAGAAACGCCTGGTAGTTGCGCCAGCCTGAGGCAGTCAGCCCCTGTCGCATCAAGTCCTGGAAACGGGCACGATAGTCCTCCCGGTATTGCAGCAGCAGATCGAGTTTCGCTTCCATATGCACACCCTGGGCGCACAGCATTCCCAGACGTTTCGCTGCGTCGTCCGTGCGTGTCTGTGCCAGATCCAGCAGGGTTTCCAAAGCAGAAGGCTTGGTCATCTTTTCATCTCTTCAAGGTCGGTAATGCAGAGGCTCAGAAGCCGGAGCCGGTTTGCGGGCCCAGCAATGCACCGAGGCGGACAGCACTGTCCGCGTGAGTGGCACATTCAGACATCTCCTGCTGGAGAAATGCTTCCAGCTGGGGATACAGCATGATCGCGCGGTCCAGCAGCGGATCACTGCCCGATGAGTAGGCGCCCACGCTGATCAGGTCGCGCGCGCGCTGATAGCGCGAATAGAGCTGCTTGAAGCTGCGCACCTGATCGAAATACTCCGGAGTGACCAGGCTGGTCATGGCCCGGCTGATCGAGGCTTCGATATCGATCGCGGGATAATGGCCCGCTTCCCCCAGCTGACGCGAAAGCACGATATGTCCATCGAGAATCGCACGGGCGGCGTCGGCGATCGGATCCTGCTGATCGTCTCCCTCGGTCAGAACCGTATAAAAAGCGGTGATCGAGCCTCCGCCTTTTACCCCGTTTCCGGTCCGTTCCACGAGTTGCGGCAGGCGGGCGAATACGGAAGGGGGATAGCCCTTCGTTGCCGGTGGCTCCCCGATCGCGAGCGCAATCTCGCGCTGCGCCATCGCATAACGTGTCAGCGAGTCCATGATCAGCAGCACATTCCTGCCCTGATCCCGAAAGTATTCCGCGATGGATGTGGCATAGGCAGCGCCCTGCAGCCGCACGAGAGGCCAGGTATCGGCCGGAGCGGCAACCACTACCGAGCGCGTCAGGCCCTCCGGCCCGAGAATGCGCTCGATGAATTCCTTGACTTCGCGACCGCGTTCACCGATCAGCCCGACCACAATCACATCCGCGCTGGTATAGCGTGCCATCATGCCCAGCAGCACACTTTTACCCACCCCCGAACCGGCGAACAAGCCCATGCGCTGGCCGCGTCCGACCGTCAGCAACGCATTGATTGCCCGGACGCCAACGTCCAGAATCTCTTCGATGGGCGCCCGGTCCAGCGGATTGAGGGCCTGACCGGCCAGCGGGGCGCCATGCGCCGCCTCCAGCGGCCCTAGACCGTCCAGCGGGCGTCCCGTGCCATCGAGGACCCGTCCCAGCAAGCCGTCTCCCACCGGAAAGCGCCTCAGCCGGTCGGATGCCCGACGCCTGGGCCGGGTTCCATCCCCAAGCACTGGAAGGGCGCCGGTATTCCCCCACGGGATCACCTTTGCTCCCGGAGTCAGGCCGGACACGTCCTGAGTAGGCATCAGATACAGCCGTTCCCCCTGGAATCCCACGACTTCCGCGTCCGTTCTGCTGCCGTCGGGCATGACGATCGTGCAGCCGCTGCCTACCGCAAGCTTCAGGCCGACTGCTTCCATCACCAGGCCGGTAGCCCGCGTGAGACTGCCCGATACTTCAAACGGCTGGGAACCGGCCACCAGATTGCCACATCCTTCGAGGACGCCACGCCATCGGTCCGTATGCAAGGCAGGGGACATGGTCATTCCAGCCACCCGCTGTCGCGGCCCAATGCCTGCGCGATGCGCTGCCAGCGGGTTGCAAGCGCTGCGTCGAACTGGCTGCTGCCTACCCTTACCCGGCAGCCGCCGCGCTCAAGGGTGTTATCCACCCGTACGGCGCACTCGTTGAGTTCCTGTTTCAAATATTCCTTGACCAGTGCAGCATCATCCGCGTGCAGGAACAACTGGGCAGGCTGACTCAACAGGCTGTCGTGCCTGATGCACTCGCGCACCACCGCCAGCATGAGTTCCGGCTTGATCCGCAGGGCCTCGCGCACCATTTCCCGCGCAAGGCTGAGCGCCAGTGCAAGCACATCGCCCGCAATTGCCTGATCGGCGCCCGCCAGTTCCCCTTGAAAGCACTCGAACACTTCCTGTAATCTTGCCACTTCCGCCGCCGTCTGCTCGTTACGCGCCCGTAATCCGGCATCGCGACCGGCGTCAAGACCGACCTGATAGCCGGCCCCGCATCCCGCGTCGTATCCTTCCTGCCGGGCCTGCTGGTGAATGCGCTCGATTTGCTCCACCGTCGGCAGGACAACCGCTGCCTGCGGGCCACCCTCACCCGCGGACCGCTCGCCGCTTCCGGCCACAGCGGCTTCCGGCACGGATTCGAGTGCATTCATCTCCCATCGCTGGCAGGCCGACAGGTGTTCTTTAGGAATGATCTGGCTGGGCATACCTCATCCGTCTGATCTCTGGTCCGTCAATTGGTTTGCACCGGGTCGAAAACGAATCCCGGGCTCGAGCCGGTCGCTTCTCTGCTGCCGGCTGAGCCGGTCAAATGTAGCTTTCCTCGCCTTTCGTGGTGAAAACAATCCGGTCTTCATCGGAAAGCCGCCGGACAACCTGCAATATTTTCTTCTGCTGGCTCTCCACTTCGCTCACTCGTACCGGCCCCAGAACTTCCAGGTCCTCGCGCAGCATTTCCGCTGCCCGGTTCGACATGTTCTTGTAAATCTTCTCGCGCAACTCCTGCGCGGCGCCTTTCAAGGCAACGACGAGCGAGTCATATTCGACTTCGCGCAGCACGAGCTGAATGCCGCGGTCATCGATATCCATGAGATTTTCGAAGACGATCATCTGGTCCATGATCTTCTGCGCCAGATCTTCATCGAATGCGCGCAGATTATCGAGCACGGAAGCCTCCGCGGCGCTTCCCATGAAATTGATGATTTCCGCAGCTGTGCGGATGCCGCCGACCGGACTCTTGTTTATGTTTTCCCCACCTGACAGCAGATCGGTCAGCACATCGTTGAGCTCGCGCAATGCATAAGGCTGGATGCCTTCCAGCGTGGCAATGCGCAGCAGAACATCATTACGCAATTGTTCGGTCAACTGGCCCAGGATTTCGCTCGCCTGGTTACGATCCAGATGCACCAGAATGGTGGCAATGATCTGCGGATGCTCTGCCTTGATCAGTTCAGCCACGGATTGCGAATCGATCCATTTAAGACCTTCTATCCCGCTGGTATCGCTGCCTTCGAGAATCCGGCTGATGATATCGGTGGATTTTTCTTCGCCCAGCGCCTTGTGCAGCACGCTGCGCGCGAAGTTTTCCGTATCGAACTGCAGCAGGTTGCCCTTTTCCGCTGCGCAACTGCAAAACTCGCTGAGCACGGCGTCCACCTCTTCCCGGCTCAGATTCTTGAGGCTGGCCATGGCCATGCCCAGTTTCTGGACTTCCAGCGGGTTGAGATGCTTGAGTACCGCCACCGCTTCTTCTTCACCCAGGGACAGAAGCAGGATCGCTCCTTTGTTGACGCCTTCTTCACTCATTGCCGGCCACCCACTGCTTGATCACGTTCGCCACGGCCCGGGGATCTTCCCGCGCCAGTTGCCGGGCCAGCGCCAGGTTCTCTTCATACTGCGACAGCTGCGGTACCTGTTTCATCGTTGGCGAAGACAGAGCGGGCTGGGCCTGCGCTTCCCCGCCAGGCTCCGCCAGCAAAGGAGGGGCCGGCTGCGCCGTGCGCCTGATCATGGGCCGCACCACGCCAAGCACCAGATACAGGATCAGCAACCCGATCAGAAGCGTCTTGACGACCTGCTGGGCAAGCTCGATCATTTCCGGCTGTTTCCACAGTGGCAGATCGAGAAGAATGTCATCGCCAGCATCGGCAAAGGGGCTGTTGACCACATTCAGCGTATCGCCGCGCTCCGGGGTGAAGCCCATCGCTTCCTTGACCAGATCCGTTATCTCAGCCTTCTGAGCATCGGTCAGCGGTTTGCTGGTGACGGCGCCATCCTGATCCACCCCCTTGCGATAGTTCACCACCACCGCCACCGAAAGCCGTTTCACCCCCCCCACCGGATTGCGCACATGCTGAATGCTCTTGTCCACCTCGTAGTTGATGGTGGCATCCTTGCGTGTATTCCTCGGCACCTGAGGCGCACTGGCAGGCGCGGAGGCTGCCGCGTTGCCCGGCTGAGCCGGGTTTCCGGGCGTCTGGCTGAAAGGCGAGCCCGGCGGAGTCGTGACAGGAGCGGTAGCCGGCATCGGGGGCTGATTGGATAGCGCGCCGGGCACGCCCCCTTCGGCCAGCCCCCCGCCGTTCGCGGATTCGGACGTCTGCTGGCTGCGCACCGTGGAACTGCCGGGATCCTGATTGGGCTTGTAGATTTCGTCCATCCGCTCCGAATGGGCAAAGTCCACGGCGGCGGTCACCTGCGCACGCACATTCTCCTTTCCGACAATAGGGGCCAGAATGGTTTCGATACGCCGGATATAGCTCTGCTCCAGAGTCTGCAGATACTTCAACTGATTGGGATTCAGGCCTGTGCTGATATCGGCTTCATCGGTCCTGCTCAGCAGGTTTCCCTGCTGGTCCACGACCGTTACGTTGCTGACCGGCAGGTTCGGCACGCTGCTGGATACGAGGTGCATGATGGCGTTCACCTGCCGCGAATCGAGCACACGTCCCGGATACAGATTCACCAGCACCGACGCGCTGGGTTTTTGCTGTTCGCGCATGAAGACCGATTGCTTGCCCATCGCAAGGTGAACGCGCGCGCTTTCGATGGCCGCTACCGACTGGATGGAGCGGGCCAGTTCGCCCTCCAGCGCTCGCTGAAAGTTGACCTGCTCAAGAAACTGGCTCGTACCGAACTTCTGCTTTTCCATGAGCTCGAATCCAGCCAGGCCGCCTTTCGGCAGGCCCTGCGCCGCCAGCCGGAGGCGGGCATCGTGCACCTGATTGTCGGGCACCAGAATGGTACCGCTGCCTTCGGCAAACTTGTAGGGCACATTCATCTGCTGGAGAGAGGCAATAATGGCACCCCCGTCCGAATCCGAGACATTGCTGAACAGCACCTTGTAGTCCGGCGTCTGAGTCCATATCCAGCCGCCGACGAGCAAGGCCGCGATCGCGGACACCGCCAGTATCAGGCCCATTTTCTGCTGGCTGGATATGCGGGAGAGGAAAGTCTGGACAAGACCCGGTGCTGCACTGGTTACAGCCATCGCTTCGGCAGGTGCGCTCATGACGGCTCAATCCCGGTCGGCAAGCATTGTTTTTCGGTTCTCATAGGATTCCGCATTCAGGCTGGAGGAGGATTCTCAGGCAGCATTATCAGGTGGATCCGGATTTTCCATGCCCGAAGAAGAAGCGGGTTTTTCGTCCAATTCCGGAAGTGGAGTCGAGACGCTCGATGCTATCCTGCCATTCCTGACAAAATCACGAGGGTGCTTCGATGGATGTGACGAAAATGGATGCGATGCTCGCCCAGTTGAAGGCCGGCGCGGCGCTGGCGGGGGGAAAGCCGATCATGCCCGCCGCTGGAACGGGCGTGCATGAAAGTAGCGGCGAAGGCACGGGAATGGATTTTTCCGCCGTCATCAGAAGATCGCTGGATCAGGTCAACCATGCCCAGCAACGCGCCTCCGGCCTTGCCCGCGATTTCGAGATCGGCACTCCGGATGCGAACCTCACGGAAGCCATGATCGCGATGCAGAAAGCGTCCCTCTCCTTCCAATACACCCTGCAGGTGCGCAACAAGCTGGTATCGGCCTATCAGGAAATCATGAACATGCCGGTATAGACGCGGCATGGAATGACTGTCCCTTGCCGGTTTTTCGCCGGGGCAGGGAACGGGTCGATCCTTGACAGGATGGAGGGCAGGTTCCGCAAAACCGGTCTTGCATCCCTGATCTCAGCCTTTCGGGTCACCCGCGGCGGATCGGGCGGGGCGTGGCAGCGACGCGATCTCCACTTTGCTCGCCATGCGGTTTTCCATTTTGTAAAGCCAGGCAAGCAGCTCCGCAACGGCGCGGTAGAGCTGGGGAGGAATGTGCTGGTCCAGATCAACCTGCATCAGCAGGGACACCAGTTCAGGGGATTCGTGCACATAAATTCCATGTGCTCTCGCTTCCTGAATGATGGTTTCGGCGATCAGCCCACGTCCTTTGGCGACAACCCGGGGCGCGGCGTGACCGGCATGGTAAGCCAGCGCCACCGCGACTTCCCGCCCTTTTGCCGTGCTCTCCCCGGTTGGCGTCTCCCGCTTCATTCCTTCATCCCTTCATCCCCTATCGACCCCGGGATCCTCCAGATCCACTTTCATGCCCAGCAGCCTGATTCCGGTGGCTTCCAGCGCCTCCGCCAGCGGAGCGGTTCCGGAACGGAGCATAAATGCCGTCACGGGATCGGCCGTGGTCACCCGTACATCCATTCCGCATGGGTCAAGATGAAAACTTGCGCAGACGTGCCCCAGGTTGGGCAATGTCAGCTTCAGGCGGCTCTTCCACGTGGCCGGTCGATCGGCTTCGGCCGGGGTCTGCGGCTTATCCTCGGCCACTTCCCATTCCATGGCCTGTCCCGGCCAGGCAATTCCCTGCCACGCCACCTGACGCATTTCGAAAATTTCCAGTTGCTGGCGTACCAGACCTTGCGCTTCGGGATGAACGGGATGGTGAACTGCGCGCTGATTGCCCTGCGCTTCGGCAGCAGGATGGGGCACGGCACTCCCCTGCTGTGGCGGCGCGGGTAATAATGGTTGCGGCTGTGGCGGGGCGGGGCGGAACCGCGGAAACGGTGCCAGGCGCGACTGAGGCTCAAATGCCAGCTCTGCGAGCGTTCTTGTCCCTGAAAGCCATTGCACGAGATGCGACTCGTAGAAAAGACCGCTGCGGCCAAGCGCATCAGCCAGATTCCGGGCCAACTGAGCCCCGTCGGCCGGCGGGGAGGGAAGCAAAGGAAGCGCGGCTGTTGTCGCCGCCGGAGCGGTTTGCAAGACGGGTCGGCCCAGCAGATCGCTGATGAAACGCCCGGTCAGGCTCAGCGGCGACGGATCCGCAGCGGAAGCGTGAGCCGCCAGCATGAAGGCGGGCTTCGGCTCACGCGAAACAAAGATCATATCCAGGACATCGCCCGGCCGGGCGTTCATGGGTAACTTCACATGAAGCAGTTGCCTGTCGGATCCTTTCGTGTTTGCCCCCGGCGAACTCCCGCCACGCCCATCGGAAGTATCGAAGGCCATCACAAACTCGCCTTCCGCGCCGGAAAGCCGGGTATGCACCGTGCCCCGCAGACGCTGGCCTGGCATCAGCGCATCCAGAAAAGGCGCGCTGCCCGGCTGCCGGTGCGCCGATGAGCCAGCCGGTGTGGCAGGAATGATCG
This sequence comes from uncultured Nitrosospira sp., assembly GCA_964466955.1. Classification (GTDB taxonomy): domain Bacteria; phylum Pseudomonadota; class Gammaproteobacteria; order Burkholderiales; family Nitrosomonadaceae; genus Nitrosospira. The sequence goes on along the minus strand of CAYXQR010000045.1, from coordinate 37,593 downwards.
CGGTCAACGCATGAAGTGGCAACATGGATATTTTCAGCCTTATTCAGTCTTATCCGGCTCTTCCTGAAACGTCGGCGCAGGAGCAGTCTATGTTTTCCAGTCTGTCCGACCTGTCCGGTCGAACTTTCTTGTTGGCAATCCCCGCGTTGCGGCTGCCCTGCTGCCGATCCAGACCGTTGCGCCTACCTGTCGGAACCCGTCAGAAGCCTTTCAGGGCGCTCAGGTCGTATGCCTGACGCACACGCCGTGCCATTCCGGCATTGCCAAGCAGGGCCTGAACCTGGTTCATCCAGGGCTCGGCAAAGGCGCGTATTTCCGCATCATCCGCCAGTATTTTATGGATCAGCTCCACCTTGCGGCGCTGCATGTCAGCAGGAAGCCGCACGCCGGGTGCCGCTCGCAGCCGCGTCACTACCGTGGCGCAGCACTGCTCCAGTCGGGCCAGCCTGTCCCATTCGCCCGCTCTGGCTGCTTCCTTCATCTCGCCGGTCAGACTGGAAATGGACTCGAACGCGGCGAGATTTTCTACACTGGTCATCGCATATCTCCTGTCAGGCCTTGCCCGTGCTGTCGCTGATCGGCGAATCGGGAAAGCCGGGTGCAAGGTTCGCGCCGGCGGGCTGGGGCGATGCGCCAATGGCTTCCCAGGCTTCGCTCAACGTGTTCAGCAGGCTTGCCACTTCCTCTATGTACTCGGGCTTGTCATGCAGATTGGCCTCCAGCAGACGGCGCCCCATGTATTCGTACAGGGCGTTCAACTGCTCCGCCAGTTCCCCCCCCGCCTTGATATCCAGGCTGGCCTGCAACCCGGAATTGATGATCGCGATCGCCCTGGAGATCGACTCGCCTTTGGCGGCGAACCGGCCGCCCTTCATATGAGCGAGCGCGGCGGACAGCGACAGGCGTGCTCCCTCGAACAGCATCAGCACGAGCTTGTGGGGAGTGGCCGCAAATACGCCGGTTTCAAGCCCGACGTGGGCATAGGCGTTTATGCCGGCTTTGCTATACATGGGTATGTTCCTCCAGGGTTCTATGTTTTCGAATCGATTTTCGGCAGCGACGCCAGTTGCTGCTGGAGAAACTGGCTGGTCTGGTTCAGGCTGCCAAGCATCGCATCCAGGGCGGCAAACTGGCTGCGATAACGGGCCTCGATCATGTCCAGGCGCCGCAGAAACTCTTCCTGGCGCCGGTCGATATCCTTGATACTGCTGTTGATTCCATCCATGCGAGTGGCGACGAGGCCTTCGTTTGCCGCAAGATCACCGGCAAGCTTGCTCAATCTGTCCGCATAGCCGCGCGAAAAATCGACGGTCCCGCGCGCGCCGAGCGGGCCGCCGTTTACCTTCAGCCACAGCCCTTCCGCCGGCTGCCCGGCCGTGGCGGTAAGCGTCTGGCCCGACCCCGCGGCCGCCATGCCGTTTATGGTCCCCGCCACATCCATACCGGACACGGATACGGGGCTCGCGCCCAGCAGGCCGGTGGCGCCGTTTCCGCTCGACACGGCCACGGCGGAACCGGAGCCATAACGGGTGGACGAGATGTCGAGCGCGCCAGCCGATTGTGTAACGACTACTGAAAGACCGCTCTCGGCGAGATTGACATTGCCGTTCAGCTTGTTCTGCACCTCCGCGGCGAGCGCGTCCGCCGACGCATAGGTGCCGGCGCCTAGCACGATACTGGCCGTCACTCCATCGACGCTGACGATCAGCGTGTCGTTGACGCCCGTCGTAATGGTGAGTCCCGCCGGCTGGCTTCCGGAAAGACTGCCTCGCGTGGCAAGCTGGGTGATCAAAACCGCATAATTTCCGGCTGCGGTCTTGTCGCTTGCCCCGCCATAGGTGATGAGGCTATCCGTGGGTCTTCCAAGCGCCGCGAAAAGACCGGAAACCTGGTCGAAACCCGTGGCCATCGCTGCCTCAAAGCGGGTTGAATCGAGCGCCAGGGTACCGTCCTTCTGAAAAGAGACGCCGATCTGGGACAGCGAAGTCAGGCTGCCCGGGCTACTCTGTCCGCCCTGCGCGCCGAGGCTGCCCACGGAGGCGGATACGGTCGCCCGCAGCCAGCGCTGGATGGAAAGCGTCGCGGAATCGCCCTGGAGGATTGCGCCTTTTCCGGTCGCGCTGTTGTATGAACTGAGCCCGGCCAAGGTCTGGCCGAGGGAATTGAAAGCCTTGACGAAGGCCTCGACCGATGTTTTGGCGCCGCCGCTGTCGGGCCCCACGGTCAATGCGGTCGTGCTTCCGGGGTTGCTCCTGAGCAGGTTGAGGGTCACGCCTTCGATTGCGTCGCGAATGGTGTTCGAAGGCTTGCTGATGGCAATTCCATCGATCTCCAGTCTGGCATTCTGCGCGGCCTGCGCTTGCGTCAGATTCTTCCCCAGGCCGGCTGCGGCGGTGGGGTCAAAGGCAAGGCGCGACAGGCCGGCGGAATCGGTGTTGCCGCCATCGTCATCGCTGACGGTAATCCTGACGCTGTTGGCGGCGCCGGTATCCTTCACGGTCAGGACCAGCCGGTCCCCGCTGCCGTCGTTGATGATGGTCGCGCCGATGCCCGCATTGGCCGCATTGATCGCGTCACGCACCCCGGCAAGCGTGTTGCTGGAAGGGTCGATCGTAATGGTTTTTGCAGCCTTCGCGTCGTTCAGGGTAAAAGTATTGGCGCCGCTGTCGTACGTTCCATACTGGATGGTCAGCGTACCGCTGCCCATCACGCTGGCCGTGCCGGAAAAACCCTCGGAATGGATTTTCTGCTGTTGCGCGAGCTGCTGCACTTCCACCGAATAGCTTCCCGCCACTGCCTTGCCGTCCGCGCTTGCGGTCAATATGGACGTATCCTCCACCGTGGCTGTGGTGGCCTGGAACTTCCCGGCATCGGCTAATCCTTCCATTGCGGTCTGGAAAGATGACAGCGCACCCTTCAGCACGCCATAGGCGGACAGTTTCGCCTGGTAGCCGGCCTCGCGCTGATCCAGCAAGGCAAGCGGCCGCCGTTCGAGCGCCATCAACTGGCTGACGATTGCGTTTACATCCAGATTCGAACCCATGCCTGGTGCCGAGATTCCCATATCACCTCCCGAATGGGAATCCGGGGCGACGCCCCGGATTCCCCGTTACAATCATCCGGCTGATCCGGTCGGCCGGAACTTCTGGCCGACCGGAACCGGTTGACGTCCTGCTGTCCTGTTACCCTCTCAGCAGGGACAGCACGCTTTGCGGCATGGCATTGGCCTGGGCCAGCATGGCCGTTCCTGCCTGCTGCAGCACCTGGTTCCTGGACAGCGCAGCGGTTTCCGCGGCGAAATCGGCATCCATGATGCGGCTGCGTGATGCGGACAGGTTCTCCGCCGTGGTCTGAAGGTTCGCCACCGCGGAAGAGAAGCGGTTCTGATAGGCGCCCAGGTCGGCACGGGCCGCGTTGAGCGCGCTCAGTGCCGAATCCATCGAAGCGATGGCGACATCCGTATTGGCGGTCGTGTCTATCGCCAGCGAGGCGAAACCCTGGGTAACGGTCGTGGTTGCCGTGGTGGTGGCTGCGGTGAGGCCGGTTCTGGCGGTGCTGGCTGTTCCGCTGAATGCGATGTCGATGCCCTCGCTGGACACACTGGTCAACGTCACCAGTCCCGCGGCATCCGCAGTGGCGGTGACGCCGGTCGCGCCGGTCGCCAGGTTGATGGCGGCTGCGACGGCAGCACCCTGGGCAGGCGCACCACCTGCCGCGGCAATAGCCCCGATGTCGACACCGTTGATCTGGATATCGCCCGCGGCGATGTCATCCGTTCCCGCTACAAAATCCGTCGCGGCGACACCCGTTACCGTGCTGTCGTAGGTGGTGGTGCTCCCGAGGGATGTGGTCTGTGCATTGACCAGCCCGGTGATGGAAATCGTCTCGCCCACGTTGGCGCCGACCTGGAAGGCCTGATGGGTGAACGTGCCATCGATCAGCTTGATGCCGTTGAATGTCGTGGTCGATGCCACGCGGTCGATTTCGGCTTTCAACTGCTGGACTTCGTTGTTAAGCGCGGTGCGATCGCTGGCGCTGTTGCTGGCATTGCGCGACTGTACGGCCAGTTCGCGGATGCGTTGCAGGTTGTTGCCGATTTCTCCCAATGCGCCTTCGGCGGTCTGTGACATGGAAATACCGTCGTTCGCGTTGCGGACAGCCTGGTTGAGACCGCGTATCTGCGAAGTCATGCGCTCGGAAATCGCCAGTCCGGCAGCGTCGTCCCGGGCGCTGTTGATGCGCAGGCCGGAAGACAGGCGCTGCAGCGTCGTGGCGAGCGCATTCTGGGAACTGTTGAGGTTGCGTTGCGCATTCAATGAAATGACGTTGGTGTTGATGATTGCAGCCATGTGAATCTCCTTGACTAAGTTTATGGAATTGCACCTACAGCTTTACTTGCCCTGCCCGTCTCCTCTTCCGAGGCGAACCGATCGCTGTTGATTTTCTTAACGGCGGGTACAAGTAAAGCTTTAATCCCCAGTCAGTTTTTTTTGGCCGCAACGCTGTGACGCTTGCATTCGGGCAGCCTCTTCCGCTGGAGACTCAGTCCGGAAACAGCGGAACCTCCATTCCTTACACTGAATCGAGCCAATCAGGCCAACCAAGCCAGTACGGCATACCGCCCGCTCCGTCATCCTGTTTCCGTCAAAAAGGAGATGTCATCCTTTTCACTGCGGCCCCGTGGAGGCAACGTATGATAAGTGCAAGGAAAGACGCGCAATGCGCGGATTAACGGGCCATCCCCGCCGCATCTCCGGGTTTGGGAGATGTAGCGAAAATGAAGAAAGAATCGAATGTATCGAGGAAGAACGGAAGAAACCGCGCGAAGCACGGACCGCGTTGCGAAATATCCGGACCGGCTCAGACCAGGCCGTTTCTGATGGCGTAATGAGTCAGCTCGGCATTGTTCTTAAGCCGCATTTTTTCCAGAAGGCGGCCACGATAAACGCTGACCGTCTTGACCGACAGGCACATTTCCTCCGCCACATCCGTGAGACTCTTGCCCGACGCGATCAGGCGCAACGTCTGGTATTCCCGATCCGACAGCATCTCGTGAGGAGGCCGCTCAGTGTCCGCGCCGAAGCTTTCCGCCAGGGCCTCGGCCATTGTCGCTGTAAGGTACTTGCGGCCCCTGCCCACTTGCTCGATCGCAGCCATCAGCTCGCCCGGCGCGCTTTGCTTGGTGAGATAACCCGATGCCCCCGCCTTCAGGGCGCGAATGGCATACAGGCCCTCTTCATGCATGCTGAGCATGAGAACGGGAATCCGGGGCTGCTCTTTCCTGATCTGTTTCAAAACTTCGATGCCATTCCTGTCCGGCAGCGAAATATCCAGCACCACCGCGCTCCACTCATGCTCGCGCAAGACCTGCATCGCTTCCGCGCCATTCCCCGCCTCGCCGATCAGGGTGACCTTGCCGCTTTCAAGCAGGATCTGCTTCAAACCCTGGCGCACGATGGCGTGGTCGTCCACGATCAGCACGTTCATGGCCCCGTCCCCGCCGGCGGATGAGGCGCCTGCTTTTTCCGCAACGGAATCGACAGATGCACCTTCGTCCCGTCCGCGTGGCTTCCCTGCCCGCTGATCGTCAGCTTGCCATCGAGCAGCCCTGCGCGTTCGATCATCCCGCGTATACCGAAAGAATTGAATTTGGCATAGTCGGGTGGCGTAATGCCCCGGCCGTTATCCCTCACCTCCAGCTCCAGATGCGGCCCGCCCTCGCCTGCCGTCGTACTCAGCCGTACCCAGACGCAAGAAGCGCGCGCGTGCTTGATGATGTTGGTCAGCGCCTCCTGAAAGATGCGAAAAACTGCGACCGCCGTATCGGGCTCCAGATCGACATCCTGGTCCATGCAGGCCACTTCGCACGGTATGCCCAGCCGCTTTGCGAATTCTCCAGCTTCCCATTCGATTGCCGCCACGATGCCGAAATCCATGATGCCTGGACGCAGATCGCGGGAAATACGCTGAATGGATTGTATGGTCCGGTCCACCATCCTGGAGACGGTACGCACTTTGGCCAGCAGCGCTGCCTTTTCGGGATCCTCGCCAGCGTCGAAACGGCGTGACAACCAGTCGAGATCGATCTTGATGGCCGTCAGGTTGCCGCCAAGGTCATCATGAATCTCCTGGGCAATGCGGACGCGCTCGTGTTCAATGGCTGCCATGACATGCGCGGACATCTCTTTCAGCCGCTTGTGCGATTCCCTGAGTTCCGTTTCGCGCCGTTTGCTCTGGGTGACGTTGATGATAATGCCTTCCCAGATCACCCCGACATGGCGTTCGCGGCGGGGGCTGGCACGCAGGCTGACCCATTTGATGTCTCCATACGACTCGATCCAGAGCCGTCCTTCCCAGTTCCACGTACCCAGGCTCGCCGCGGACTGATCCCGCGACTGGCGCATGCTCTCCCGGTCCTCCGGCAGCACGAGGTCGAGCAGGACCGAAGGATCATCCTGAAAAGTCTCCAGCGGAATGCCGAGCACATTCATGCATTGATCACTGACGAACGGCAAGGAATGGCCGCCATCCTCACGCAGGACATACTGGAACAGCATTCCCGGTGAATTGGAGACGATTACACGCGGATCGGTTTCGGTTTCAGCCATTTGCTCTCGCACCTCCTGCTCCGTCTTCTCTCGAATCGCCCTTTGCTTTTCAAGCATCCGTTACTCCGGAAAACCTGCCGATCGCAAAGAATCATGGATGCGCAGGTGCGAGGAGTGGCAGGCGATTGAAGAGAAGACCATCCGGCAAAGCGACAGGGCTTGGCTTCCCTGCCGCAACGGGTTGCCGTAACGATTATAGAGGAAGAAACAGAAACGGGCGCGCCTGCAAGGGACGCCTCAGCGGTTTGAATTGGTCACCGTGCCGGAATCCAGCAAAAACCCTTTCCACCACGCCGGCTTCTACCATTCTAGGCTCCATCAGACGTCGTTCTGTGCGGGGCATGCGACAGCAGCAAGGAAAACGTCCGGACGGCCAGCTACTCTTCGCGCCCGAACGGCGCCAGGCTGTTGCTCCATTCGAATGCTTCCAGCTGCAACGGATACAGTTCTTCCACGGACAATCCCAGCTTGATCAGCAGCGGCGGCAGCAGTGTGCCTGCTTCCCTGAATTTTTCGATGTATTCGGCAAGTTTGAGCAAGTCGCCGTAAAAGCCGGTCCGGTACAGAAGCGCGTCCCTGACATCCTTGCCGAATACGATCTGGTTGAGGATTTTTTCCATGGGCTGACCGAACAGCGCATCCAGCAGGGAGAGGATACCGACCGTAAAAGCGGTATCCGCGATTCCCTTGCTGGCGGGTTCGAGCTTCCGCGCGATGAGTTCGAGAAGTTTTCCCCGCGTCGTTGCAACGACAAGCAGAGGTGATGCGAACTGTGCGCTGGTGCTCGACCCGATATAGAGCTGAATCTGCAACCATCGCTGCAACTGGTGGCGGCCAAGCACTACCAGGGCCTCGCTCAATGAATGCACGCTCTTGGTTGCGCCGATCCCCGCCATGTTCGCAAGCTTCAGCAGGGACAGGCAGAGCGAGACATCCTTTTTGAGAACCTGTTCGATTTCCGCATTATCCGCGTCCTTGGCCAGCAAAGTCATCAGTTGCATGATGGACAGCTGCGCAGCCGTGAGTTTTTTGCCGGAGAGAATGGCCGGACGGGCAAAGTAGTAACCTTGATAATAGTCGAACCCCAGCTCCAGGCATATCCGGAACTGGTCGATGGTCTCCACTTTTTCCGCCAGGAGCAGCTTGTCCGCCTGCTTGAACTGACCGACGAGCGCGGCCAGATCCGACCGGGTCATCAGCGCCGTATCAATCTTGACGATATCGATCAGGGGCAGCAGCGGTTGAATGTAATCCGAAAACGTAATGACATCATCCAGCGCAAACCGGTACCCGGCATGCATCATTTCCTGCATACGCTGAACAACATCGGGCGTGATTCTGCCCGTCTGCGGGAACTCGAGCACAACCTTGTGGCGAGGCAGAAAATCCACCAGATCGCCCATCAGCATGGCTGAATTGATGTTGAAGAAACCAAGCACATTGCCAATGACATGCTCCACGCCCAGTTCCGACGCGTGCGCGATAATGGCGGCCGCCCCCCGCGAGTCCTCTCCCGTATTGGGAACCTGGGGCACCGCGCGGCGATACAGCAATTCGTAAGCGACGAGATTCTGGTGTCGATCCAGGATAGGCTGGCGCGCGAGGAAAAATTCCTTCACCTGAGGAATGAAAGAAAATGGCTGAGCTGTATCGAGAAACATTCTTCTGCCTCAATTCCTGCGCTGACCGGATCTGGCAAGACCCGGATTTTCAATCCGGGCCAACCCGCGCAAGGAAGTTCGAAAAAAAAGGAAAAGCCGTTACCGTATGTAGTCGAAAAGGGATAACCCCTGCACTTTCAGGAACGCTTTCTGCGTTGCTTCCAGATACGCCTGCTGCTGGGTGAGCTCGCTGATCGCCTTGGCATAGTCCACGTCCCGCAAATCGGAAAGCCGCTGCTGGTATTGAATATTCAGTTCCTCCCCGGCGTCGCCGAGGGCGTCGATCTCTTTCATGCGCGTGCCCACGGAGGCATGGACCCTCAGCACGTTGTCCAGCGCGCTGGACAGGTCGGTCTGGGCCGTAGCCAGGCCGCCCGCAAGCGCAGTCCTGCCGGCAACATCGGTTACAGGCGTTTCCAGCAGGGAAATCAGATCGCCAAGCGTCTTGAACATGCTCTGGTATCCCCCCGCGGCGGCCGGAATACGCTCGAATACTTCCCGCCCCGACTCGTTGGCCGCGAGCTGGCGGGAACTGCTCACCTGGACCAGCCGCTGCCCTTCATCGCCGGAATACTGGATACCGCCGCCGGTATCCGCAAACGGCCTGGTCGTGCCCTGGAACCCGGAAAAGAGATACTGCCCGTTCCCGTCCATACGATTGGCCAGACTCAGCAATTCATCCAGATTGCCACGCAATTCCGTGGCGATCGCCTTGCGGCCGCTGTCGGTAAGGGTGCCATTTCCCGCATAGATCGCCAGCTCCTGGGTGTTCTGCAGGAGATTCGTAACGTCGCCGAACGTGGTTTCCACCATACCCAGACCCGACAGTACCTGCTGCCTGTTGGATGCATATTGCGCGTTGGCCGATTGCGCCTGGGACACGTCCAGAGCCCGCACGTAATTCGCAGGGTTTTCGGAGGGCGTTAGCATGCGCCGTCCGCTGCTGATCTGCTCCAGGGTTTTGACCTGGGCAGCCTGCTGACGGTTGAAGGCAGCAATGCCTGATTCATGACTTGTACTTGTGCTGACTCGCATCCTGATTCTCCTTTTACTGCTTCTTTTACTGCTCCGTTATCCCGTCCCGCCATGCTTTCCGCGCAGGCACGTCCGTCTGCGCCGTTCGATCCACCGATACGCAGCGGCAGCAGCGGCGTATCATCTTGTGATGTCCAGCAGCGCGTCGAACATCTGGTTGGCCGTCTGTATCACCTTGCTGGCAGCCTGATACGCCTGCTGGTAGCGCAGCAGATTGGCTGCTTCCTCATCCAGGTTCACGCCTGACTCGGACTGCTGCAAAGTCTGCGCCTGACGAAGCAGGGCCGTCTGGGCGGAACTGGTGACTTCCAGCTCGCGCGTCTTGCTGCCTGCCAGGCTGACGACCTGGCCATAGGCCCCCTGGTAAGTCGACGTGCCTCCGCCCAGCGCCTTGCTGCTTTGCAGGGTTCCCAGCAGCAAGGCATTGCGATTGTCCGCTGCCCCGTCGATGTTGGGACCGATGGTGAACGTATCGCCCGCCTCCGGTACGCCCGTGATCCGCACCGTCCAGCCATTGAAGCTGATGGCGCCATTCGGCGTGAAGGTCATGCCAGCCGGATTGCCGGTGCCGGCACCGTTCACATCAAAAGTCGCAGTGCCGGTGAAGGTAATGGTCACCGGCTCCTTCAGATTCGGATCTGCCGGAGGCGGCGCATTCACGGCCCCTGCACTGATGCGGCCCGTACCGGTATTGGCCAGCGGCGCCTCGGTGCGGATCGGCGCTGCCGCCGCGATCAGGCTGGTATCCTTTATCGCCACCTCGATCTGGCCCGCACCGTTCACGGTTGGCCTGATGAGAAATTCGTCGCCCGTGACAGCCGCGCCGGATGCCAGATCCAGCCGCACGCCATCCACGACATGGGGGAAAGTGGCGAAGGACTGCGCCGTGCCGTCGCTGAGCCTCGTCAGCGTATAGCTGGGACCATCGTAGCGAAGGCGGTAGTCGCTGGTGGTCAGCGCGCTGTAATTCCCGATCCCGGCGGTGATCACCGCATCGCCGTTGTTGCGGGCGGAGGCCGCCACCGATGGCTCTGGCACGGTAAAAAAAACGCCGCCTGCGTTACCCTGCAAATCCTGCCCCAGCATGTGCTGGTCGTTGAACGTGCCGGCAAGTCCGATTGCCACACGGCCCAGACCGTTGCGCACGGCATCGAGTTCGCCACCGCGGAATTGCAGCAGGCCGCCGAGCCTCCCGCCATCCAGGCTCGATTCCTTGACCGGAATGCTGTTGCCTCCGGACACGTAGGCAATGTCGATATGACGCGCATCCGCCGGCGACGGCACGGTAGCCAGCGCGAAGGCCGTTGTCCCCGTGACCAGCGCCTGGCCTGTGCCGATGAAAATACTGTAGGCGCCGTCTTTCTGTTCCACGACCTTGGCGCGCACCTCCTGATTGAGTTGCATCACCAGTTCGTCACGCTGGTCTCTCAGGTCGTTCGCCGGCTGGCCTCCGGCCATGTTCTCGGCCACACTCACGCTCGCGTTCAGCCTGCCGATCTTTTCGGCCAAAGTATTGATGAGCGATACGCTGTTTTCGATTCCCGAATTGACCTCGGTCTGCATGGTGTCCAGCGTTTCATTCACCGACTGGAAACGCCGTGCCAGTACCTCGGCGTTTGAAAGCATGGATTGACGGGAAGCCACCCCTGCCGGATCCGTTGCCACATCCTGCACGCTTCCGAAAAAATCCTGCAATGCGGGCGCCAAACCAAGCCGCCCGCTCGGGTCTGCCAGCAGGCTGTCGATCTGCTTCATCTGCGCCAGATAGGTATCGAGCTGCACGGACTCCGTTTTTGCCTGCATGACCTGCGTAACCAGCAACTCGTTGTATATGCGTCTTACCGTATCGACCTGCACCCCCTGTCCCACGAATCCGTTGCCTGAAAGCTGTGCGCCGCTGCTCGTCTGAACGATCTGCTGACGGGTATAGCCCGGTGTGGACGCGTTGCTGACATTATGTCCGGCGACCAGCAGTCCCTGCTGGGCGGCGTTGAGGGCGCTGAGGCCAATTCCAAATATGCCGTTACCCATGATGTATCCAATCTCTCCCTGTTACGGACAATGAACTGTTGCAACCGTTTCCCATGTGTTTCCGGAATAAACGGCGGTCCGCCGTGAATCTTTAATCTATTCGGTTAAATTCCCCGCTTGCTGGAGCGAAAGCGAGTTGAAAACCAGTGAATTGTATAAGCGCGATGAATACCCGCTGCTTGCGGCGCGGGCTTCATTCGTCTTACCCGGATCGGGAACTCTGGCGCGTCCAGGCCGGCAATGCGATGCACTCAGAAAGACCACGCCGTGGTTCTGATGATCCGGCCCAGTTTTTCCGCATAGCGCGGATCGGTTGCGTAACCTGCTCGTTGCAGCCCCTGGGCGAAAGCGTCCGCATCCAGACCTTGCGCGGCCCGGGATACCAGGTCGGCATAACGTGGATTGCTGCGCAGCAGATTGGCATAATCGTGGAAAGCCTCTGCATAGGATGAGTAGGCCCGGAATTTCTCCACGCTCTTTCGTGCCGTGCCGTCGACATATTCCGTCGTGACCGTTTCCACGACTGCGCCCTTCCAGCTGCCACCCGCCTTCACGCCAAAAAGGTTGAAGCTTTGCGTGCCATCTGCCGCCCGAATTTCTTTCCTGCCCCAGCCGCTCTCCAGCGCAGCCTGTCCAAGCATGAATGCGGCGGGGATGCCGGTGGCCTCGCTGGCCTGTTGCGCGTAAGGCATCAGTCTGGCCTGAAAATCCGCAACCTCTCCCTGGATGCCGGACCGAGGCAAGAATTCTCCTGACAGTCTTCCCACCTCCGTTTGTGCAGACGGCTGGGCAAAGCTGCCGGGGCCGGGGGGTTGCTGGTAAACCTGTCGTTGCTCCGGATACGGAAGGGGCTGTGCGCGGATACCGCTTGCCGGTACCTGTCCCCGGGTCGACTGTCCAGGCGGCCCGGATGAACTGGGCAGCCCTGCCGGCGCGACCGGATCGGAGGGCACGGACTGGCCCAACTGCCGTATCATGACTTCGGCCAGACCGACACCCCGCGAAGCCAGGCTCTGCGCGAGCTGCGGGTCGAGCATCGACATGACCAGCCGGCTGTGCTCGCTGTCCATCAGGCTGTCCTCTGGCGTCGCTTCACGCATGCTCTTCAGCATCATGTTGAGAAAAAGCGCCTCGAACTGTCTTGCAGCAGCTTCCAGGCCGGCCTGGCCGGTCTTGGCCGCAGTCACGCGCAGGCCATGGACGGCCTGAACGTCCAGTGCAAAGCGGGAGGAAAGATCGGCCACGGCCGTCATCAGATGACCTCCAGTTCAGCCCGCAACGCGCCGGCGGATTTCATCGCCTGCAAAATGGCCAGCAGGTCCTGCGGAGTTGCCCCGATCGCATTCAGCGCCTTCACCACCTCGGCCAGCGACGCTCCTTCGACCATGGTCAGCATGCCGGATTCCTGCTTGATTTCGACCGTCGAGCGCTGTGCCTGCACCGTCTGTCCGCCGGAAAACGGACCGGGCTGGCTGATCACCGGCTCGGTGCTGATGACGACGGACAGGTTGCCGTGCGCGACGGCGCAGGCATTGACCGTCGCAGCCTGATTCATGACGACCGAGCCCGTGCGGCTGTTGACGATCACCTTGGCCTGCGTCTGGGCCGCGCTGACATTCATGCTCTCGACGTCCGCAATGAAAGCGACGCGCTGGTCGCTGCCCTCCGGAGTCCGCACCCGGATGACACGAGCGTCCAGCGCGGCAGCGGTATCCGCGCCGAAGCGGCCATTGATGGCCTCGACGACTCGCCTGGTCGTCGTGAAATCGGTGGTATTGAGTTCCAGCCGGATCATGTTGTGCATACCCAGCGCCACCGGGACGGCCCGCTCGACCGTAGCCCCGCCCGAGATGCGTCCTACGCTCAGGTGGTTGACCTGCACCGAGCTTCCGCTGGCTGCCGCCCCGAAACCGCCTACCAGCAGATTGCCTTGCGCCATTCCGTAGACTTCGCCGTCTGCACCTTTGAGCGGAGTCATCAGCAGTGTGCCGCCGCGCAGGCTTCGGGCGTTGCCCATGCTCGACACCGTCACGTCAATGAGTTGTCCGGGCTGGGCAAGGGGAGGCAGCGTCGCCGTCACCATCACGCCCGCCACGTTGCGCAGCCGCATATTGGTGCCGGGCGGAACGTTGATGCCCATCTGCATCAGCATGCTGGTGAGAGTCTGGATCGTGAAAGGTGTCTGGATCGTCTGATCGCCCGTCCCATCCAGCCCCACCACCAGGCCGTACCCTACCAGCTGGTTCGAGCGCACCCCCTGGATGGAAGCCAGGTCCTTGATACGCTCGGCCTGAACGGGAGCCGCGAGGAAAACCCACCCGAGAGACAGCGCCAGCAGCATTCTCGAAAGCCGCCGCAAGAACATTCCGAACCGGGTGTATTGCATACTGTCCATGTCTCAGAAGGGTGAAACAGTCAGGAAAAAACGCGAAAGCCAGCCCATCGTCTGGGCCTCGTCGATATAGCCGTTCGCCTTGTACTCCAGTTTCGCGTCCGCAACCTGGATAGACGACACCATGTTGTTGACGATCGTTTCCGGTCGCACCACGCCCGAGAGACGGATATATTCGGAACCCTGTGTCATGGCAAGCTGCTTCTCCCCGCTTACCATCAGGTTGCGGTTGGGTAGCACATCGATGACGGTGACGGTAATGGTGCCCGTGAAATTGTTGCCGGATGCCGCCTCCCCTCTTCCCTGGAACTCGTTGGAAGACGATGCGCCCATATCCACCTCTTTGGTGATGGGAACCCCGAAAATGATGGGAGGAATGCCTACGCTGACGCTGCCGTTCTTGTTGGCACTGCTGTTGGAGCGTTTGCTGGCGTTGGTTCTCTCGTTGAGTACCACCACCAGCGTATCGCCTATCTGGCGGGCACGGCGATCCTCGAACAAGGGCCGATCGTGGGCGCCTGCCTGAAAGATTGTGCCGCTGACCACCGGTGGCCTAGGCTGCGCCGCGGGGAGAGACATCGGCTGCTGCACGATCGGGGCAGGCGCGGGCAGAGTAACGCAACCCTGGAGTCCGACCAGAATCACGGCAATGAAACCGAAGAGAAACGCGGTTCGGCGGCTTTCCGTCATTTCCCGTTCTCCTTTGCTCGCGCAACCGTTCGTAGCCTTGTACATGGCGATGACCGGGCTGAAGGCCTACATCTGCGACAGGCGCTGCAGCATCTGATCCGATGTCTGGACCGCCTTGCTGTTGATCTCATAAGCCCGTTGCGTCTGGATCATGTTGACCAGTTCTTCCACGACATTCACATTGGACGTTTCCACGTAGCCCTGCGTGAGCAGCCCGGTTCCATCCAACCCGGGAGTGTTGATGTTCGGAGTCCCGCTGGAACCGGTTTCCACGTAGAGATTTTCTCCCACGCTCTGCAATCCGACCGGATTGATGAAGGTTGCGATCTGGAGCGTGCCCACCTGTACGGGCTGAGGGGAGTCGGGCTGAGTGACGCTGACCACGCCGTCCCGCCCGATCGTGATGCTCTGCGCATTGGCGGGTATCGTGATCGCGGGCTGAATCTGGTATCCGCTCGAAGTCACCAGCTGGCCTTCCATGTCGGTCTGAAAGGAGCCGTCACGCGCGTAGGCGGTCGATCCGTCGGGCCGCAGCACCTGGAAAAAACCCTGACCTTGAATCGCCACGTCTTTCCAGTTGCCTGTCTGCTGCAGATTGCCCTGGGTGAAAACCCGCTCGGTGGCAACCGGCCTGACCCCCGTTCCGATCTGAAGGCCGGAGGGCAGCTGCGTCTGCTGCGACGACTGCCCTCCCGGCTGGCGCAGGGTCTGATAGATGAGATCCTCGAACACTGCGCGTGAACGCTTGAATCCATTGGTGCTGACGTTCGCCAGATTGTTGGCGATGACATCCATCTGGGTCTGCTGCGCATCGAGACCGGTCTTCGAAATCCAAAGTGAGCGAATCAAGTGAACCTCCTGTACGTCCTGAACATTGTTAAGCGGGTGGCCTCCAGCTTCTTCTTTACTACAGCCGATGGCTGAAACGGCGCGGATAGCGATGCTGGTGACAATGGCGACATCGTATCGCATCGTATAGTCGGCCAGCGCCCGGAAAAGGACGGCAATCACGCCTTTTCTTCCGGTTTTGCGTTCAGACTGGTGTGCCGGAATGGCATGCGCTGCACCAAAGCCAAGGCATGAGGCAGAATCGGCGCCTGCCACCACTATCGGCAGCATAGGCATCGGTTGCGGGCACGGCGCGGGGGATGCCGCCCGGCGTGGGACTGGCGGTCAGCTGCTGATGGATAATAGCTGGCTTGCACGCTGGGCGTTGCCCTCGGCATTCTGCAGCAGCTTCATATGCGTTTCGAACTGGCGCGACAGCGAGATCATATCCACCAGCGCCTCGACCACGTTGACATTGCTGCCTTCCAGGGCGCCGCTGGTGAGCCTGACATCCGCGTCGGCCATGGCCTCGCCGCCTCCCGCCAATCGGAACAGGCCATCCAGGCCGCGGGTCAGCTGGGACTCGGGTGGGTTGACCAGTTTGATGCGACCCATGATGGCGGAAATGTTAGGCTCGCTCGTGCCGGCACCTGCCGGCACCGTGGAGATGGTGCCATCCCTGGCGATGGTGACGAGCGTATTCGGCGGGATGGAAATGGACCCGAGATCGCCGCGCACATTCAGGCCGCTGCGCGTCTGCAGCAAGCCGTTGGGATTGACATGCAGGCTGCCGTCGCGGGTATAGGCCTCCGTCCCATCCTCGAGCTGCACGGCAATCCACCCCGGCCCCTGGATCGCGACATCGAGCTCGCGCCCGGTTTCCTGTATGGTCCCCGGGCGAAAATCCGCCCCAGCGCTGGAGTCCACCACGAAGGCACGGGTCGCGAGCGCCTCGCTGAACACCGGCACGGCGCGCAGGACGCTGTTTTCCGCCCGGTATCCCGTCGTGTTGGCGTTGGCCAGGTTGTGCGCCATGGCGGCCTGCTGTCCCAGGGTATGCTTGGCCCCGGTCATGGCGACGTAAATCATGCGATCCATGCTTGTCCCCGCAATGGTGAGGAGAAGGGTATGACCCTGCTCATGTTTTTCATCCTAGAAACCGTAGTTGGACGGAAGTGGAGCGTGTGGTGATCCAGGTGCGAGGCAAGGCGCGATGAGACCGCAGGGCCGCTCCCTGCAACGAAGAGCAACGCCGCATTCGCGCCTGGAGCGACATACGATGCACCTCGTAGCGGCCTCACCATTCCGGTGAATGAGAAAATTCCGAAAATGCCTCTATACCCCATGGGCCTGGCTCTCCAATTAAGCGGTCAACTGCGGTTTCTAGGTTCATTACTTCAGATTCACGATGGTCTGAAGCAGCTGGTCCTGCGTCTTGATCGTCTGCGCGTTCGCCTGATAGACCCGTTGAGCGGTGATCATGTTGACCAGCTCGGAAGTCAGCTCCACATTCGACTCCTCGATAGCTCCCGCCTGCAGCACGCCAAGACTGCCGGTGTTGG
This sequence comes from uncultured Nitrosospira sp., assembly GCA_964466955.1. Lineage (GTDB taxonomy): Bacteria > Pseudomonadota > Gammaproteobacteria > Burkholderiales > Nitrosomonadaceae > Nitrosospira. The sequence continues at coordinate 20,786 of CAYXQR010000045.1, read as the reverse complement.
GCGCACCCACCAGGGCGACGCCCGAAGCGGCGCTTTCCATCCATGCATTGTTTCCGCGTGGTTGCAGTCCCTGTGGATTGGCAAAAGTCGCAAGCGCAACCTGACCCAGGTTGAGAAACTCGCCATTCGAGTAGTTACCTCGAATCACGCCGTCTTCACCGACAGCGAAACCAGTCAGGCTGCCTGACGTGTAACCGTCCTGAGACAAGGCATTCACCCCGAAACCCGATCCGAACTGGGTGGTTCCCGCAAAATCCAGGTCGAAACTCAGGGGAGCCGCACCGGTGCCTACCGTAGCGCCAACATTGAATGAACTGGGCGCCAAGGGATCGAGCAGGCCGTTGGACAGAAAATTCAGCGCGCCAATCGCCGCTCCGCCGTTGAGCAATGTGCCATCATTCGCGGCGAACACATCCCAGGTATTGGCGGCAGTCTTGAGAAAATAAGTCGATAACGTGCTGGAATTGCCGAGGCTGTCGTGGATCGACAGGGATGTTGAGCTATGGAATGTCTCAGGATCGGTAATGTCGAAGGCCGCAGCACTCAGCGGCGCTTCACGGGAATCCAGATTGACGAGGCCGCCCACCAGCGTGGTGGCGGCAGGTGAGAGGTCGGCGGTGGAAATGCGCAGGTCCGTGGGCGCCGACGTGTTGAGCGTTCCGGAAGCGCTCGCCGCATATCCGGTGAGACGCTGGCCGGTGCTGTTCACGACATAACCCTCCTTGTCCGTATGGAACTGTCCGTTGCGCGAATAGCTGACAGCGCCGTTGTCGCTCAGGCGGAAAAAACCGCCACCATTGATGGCGATGTCGAGCGGGTTATTGGACACGGTCACGCTGCCCTGATTGAATTGCTGGGCAATATCCGCGACCTTGACGCCGATCCCGGCCTGGACGCTGCTTCCGCCGGACAGCGAACTGGCGAACATATCCGCGAACTGGGTTTGCGATTGCTTGAACCCCACCGTATTGGCATTGGCCACATTGTTTCCGATCACATCCAGGTTTTTCGATGCGGCGTTCAGGCCGCTCAAGCCCTGCTGAAAACTCATGTCAACTCCTTGAAAAAGTATGAATCGATCAAGTATCCGTTACCGGTATCGAATACCGGATTCAGTCATTCAGTAGATCTGCCTGATGTCGGGCAGGCCGACCATTCCCAGTGTTCCCACATTCAGCCGCACACCCTGATTGCCCTGGGAAACAGCCTGCACCGAACCGAAGGCCAGCGTTTGCGCGTCCACTTTCTGCTCGCCCCGCATCGCGCTCACGGTGAAGCTGTACATGCCGTCGGCCGCCTGCGCGCCATCCGCAGTGCGGCCATCCCATTCAAGCGCGAGCGAGCCAGCTGCCTGCGGTCCCAGGTTCATGACCTGCACTTCACGACCTGCCGCATCGATGATCGCGATCTTCACCTGATCGGCCGCGCCAGCCAGTTCAATGCCGAATGCGCTCTTTCCGCCGGCCAGGTTCAGCGTGAAACCCGGAACAAGCACCTCCTTGCCGATCATTCCGGCAGCCTGCAGAGGTTGCGCGGCGCTGAGACTGCTGGCCATCGCCTCGATACTCCGGTTCAGTTTCTCGACGCCGTTCACCGTGCTGATTTGCGCCAGTTGCGTGGTCACCTGGGCGTTGTCCAGCGGATTGAGAGGGTCCTGGTTCTTCATTTGCGTCACCAGAAGCTTGAGAAAGCGGTCCTGCATTTCATCCACGTCGCTTCTGGCTGTCCTTCCGGTGCCGTGTGAGGAAAACAGGCTGGAGGCCGCCTGGGCCGATTGTGAATCCTGGATCGTGCTCATGGGTTTCGTCCTTACTGTCCAATGGTCAATGTTTTCAGCAGCAGTGTCTTTGCCGTGTTCATCATGTCTACGTTGTTCTGGTATGAACGCGAAGCCGAGATCATGTCGACCATCTCTTCCACCACGTTCACGTTCGGCATGGTCACGTAGCCTTCTTCGTCCGCCATGGGGTGAGCAGGCTCGTAAACCACTTTCATGGGCGTCTGGTTCTCGATGACTGCTGAAACCCTGACGCCGGTAGCAGCCGCGTCTGTGTCGCCGCTTCCTGCGCCCGCGATCGCGGGAATGCTCATGAACAGCACCTGTTTGGCCTTGTACGCCTGCCCGTCGGAACTGACGGCGCTGTCGGCGTTGGCAAGGTTGCTGGCCACTACGTTCAAACGCTGATTCTGGGCCGTCATTGCCGACCCGGCGACGGTGAAGATATTGAACAGGGACATGACTGACTTCTCCTTAGCCTTGAATCGCGGATCGCATGATCCTGATCTGATCGTTGATGAACGTGAGATTCGCTTCATAGTGAATGGCGTTATCGGCAAACTGGCTGCGCTCCACGTCCATATCCACCGTGTTGCCATCCACGCTGCCCTGCACGGCCGCGCGGTACAGCAGCGGCGCACGCTCAGCGGGACCAGACGCGCCACCCGCCCCAGGCGAAGGAATATGATTCCGGGCACTGGTGGCCAGCCTGACGGGGCCATTGCTCCCGGCATTTTCCAGCGCATCCTTAAAACTGATGTCGCGCGCCTTGAAATTCGGCGTGTCCGCGTTGGCGATATTGGATGAGATCAGCTGCTGCCGGTGGGCTCTCAGGTTGGCGGCATCCTGATGAAAGCGAAATGCCGTGTCGAGTTTTTCGATCATTGCGATATCCTCATGTACTCATGTACTCATGTACTCATGTAATCTCGGATCTGCCGTAAATGGCTCTGTTCCATGAACCGGAATGCTATTGCACAGGGCAGCGCTTCAAAAGAAGGATCAGAGAGGAGAAACGCCTCTATCTCGTCTTTTTGCCCTGTTCCCGTCCCTCTTCTCCTCTCTCCTCCATTCCGGCATGGGAGCCGATATGGGTGAGCCAACACGATATCCGGCACCATCGCGAACCGTCCGGTGAACAGGGCGGAAATTACCCTTCATTTCCGTGCGTTGCTTCATAAGGGCTCTGGCTAGAATACAGGCCTGTCTCATGATGCGGTTCGGGAAGCAGCCTCGTCCTGTCTGCACACTGGGAGTTCAAAAGGAGAAAGTCGCACATGTTCCCTTCTTCAATGTCAATGCGAATATCCATACTCTCGCCGGGCTTGTTCTTGAGCTTGAGCCTGATTTCTGCCCTGGTCATTTCTCCGGCAGCATCCGCCAATGAAAAACAGAATCTGCAGGTGGTAGAGGCGACGGTTGCGGGCTTCCTGCGCACCCAGTCCATCGGCCTGCCCGGCGAGGTTGACATTACGCTTGCCGGAATCGATGCACGAACCAGCGTTCCGTCGTGCGCGGCGCTCGAGCCCTCTCTGCCGCCTGGCAGCCGCCCTTGGGGAAACACGGCTGTAGTAGTGCGCTGCACTGTCCCCCAGCCATGGACGCTTTATGTGCGCGCCCAGGTCAAGGTCGTCTCGAATTATGTCGTCAGCACCCGACCCCTCATGCAGGGCCGTCCGATCGCGGCAAGCGATCTCGCCGTCCACCGCGGAGATCTGACCCAGCTTCCCGCCGGCGTCATTACTGACGTGAATCAGGCAATTGGCAGGACGCTGACCGCCAGTCTTCCCTTCGGGGGCCCGCTACGCGAGGATATGCTGCGCGCGCAGCCTGCGGTCATGCTGAATCAGAGCGTGAAACTGGTCTCGAGCGGACGCGGCTTCAGCATCTCCGCCGAAGGCAGGGCGCTGGGAAACGCGGTGGAAGGGCAGCCTGTCCAGGTGCGCAACGGCTCCGGCCAGGTGGTGAGCGGCATCGCTCGCGCCGGAGCCATCGTCGAAATCAGTTATTGATGGGCCGCCATCCGGCGGGACAATCATAAGATTGCATTCCGGCCCCGGCCTGCGGACAGGAGCAAGATGTCCTGATTCTTCAGCAGAGAAAGGTAAGTTATTTTCAAGTTTCCCGAAGGGGCGCCGTTACCGTTTTTACGGTTAACTGAAGGGAGACATCCATGAAAATAGAAAACACGATCAATACGGCTGCATCCGTTTCCAGCGGGGTATCCGCTGCTAGAACAGGGCAGAAATCGATCGAGCCAGCGGCCAGCGACGGTGTTCAGATGAGCACCCAGCTGCAAAGTATCCACAAGAACCTTGCAAGCATGGAAGCATTCGACGCAGAGCGGGTGGAAAAAATCAAACAGGCCATCAGCGAAGGCCGCTTCACGGTCAACCCGGAAAAGGTGGCTGATCGCTTGCTGGAGTCCGTACAAGAACTGCTGCAAACAAGACGAGGTTGACCTTGACTCACATTCTTTCCGATCCCGCTTCGAACATTGCGCATGAACGCGATGCGACACGAAATTTTGTCGATCTGCTGCGGCGGGAGCAGCATGCGCTGCAGCATGCGGACGTCGCGCTTCTGCTTCCCCTGGCGGCCGAAAAAGCCCAGCGGGCCCAGGAGCTTGCGGAACTGGCCGAGACACGTAACTGCTGGCTGTCGGCACAGAATCAGCCAGGAAACCGCGGTGAAGCCGGACAAGGGGTGCGGGACGATCCCGGCACCGCCGACGCCTGGAACGAACTCTGCCAGCTGGCGCAGACAGCGGATGAGCTCAATACCATCAATGGTATTCTGATCGGGCAGCGTTTGCGTTATATTCATCAGCGACTGTCCGTGCTGCAAACCTCCGGCCTGGCCTCCAATACCAGCCTTTATGGCTCCGACGGCCATCCCGCATTGTTTTCCGGTGGACGGATACTCGGCGAAGTCTGAACAGGCACCTGGAGCTGTCTGCTCCAGGTGCCGATAAAGCAGAGCGTGATTTTCTCGCTACCGGCGGGCCGCAACCCGACGGACCGCAATCCGACGAGCCGCAACTGGACAGCTCATTCGGATGAGCGGTCAGGCATCGGGGCTCAGTCGTTATTCCTTATGATCCCGATGTTCGATTCGACTCGATTCTTCCCGCCCGGCCAAAGGCAGGCTTCGTACTGCCGCTCCCTCGAACCTGCTGATCACATCGGTTACAAAATGCTCTGAAAACCCCGCGACAAAAGACCAGAATATCAACTTGGCGTATTCCTTGTGCCCCTCCCCGTGCTGGTGGAATATGGACATGAAGCTTTCCGGGGTCGAGTCGCTATCGGGCAGAAAAACAGGAAAGAGATCGCCGGATACGAGGCCGGAAAGAAAAAGTATGAAAAGCAGAAATGCCAGTATCCCGCCCACGAGAGGGGAAAGCCCGGTGTAAATCCAGGATTCCGCGATCAGTTCCAGATCGGATAACGTCAGATCCTTCAGGCGGCGCTGAAGACCGACGAATCCGCCAATCAGCCCGCTGGCAAATACAAGAAGTGGCACGATATAGATGGATTCCGCCAACAAAGCGACGGCGGTCAGGGAAAGACCGAAAAGAACGATAAGCGAGATAAAAAGGCGTCGAGTGACAGAAATCAACAGTTGAGCGGAAACATTGCCTGGCATAAATCCCCCTTCCGGTGTCGGCTGAATATGGCTACCTGTGACGGCGGGAGCACGAACGGGGGCAATGCCCTGGCATTGCCATGCGCCCCACGGACCCGGAATCACATGCAACGGCATAGTTTCTCATATGCCGCTTCTCCTGAATCTGAACTTAAGCGGAGGACTTTATTCTACGGTGGAGAGGGCAAACTGAAATCGCGATGAAGCCGGGTAAGCGTCCTGTCCAGTCAGACGCTGGAAATGGCCGGCGCAGGTTCGGTGCGCTGGTCGGGCGCGTGAGTCGGTAAGGTTTCCGGCAGGATTTCAGGCAGGGTTTCCGGAAAATCACCGGATTGGCCATCCGTGAGATCCGACAGGATCAGCACGGTGACGCGCCGGTTTCGCATGCGCCCCGCCTCCGTATCGTTCGACTCGACAGGCCGGTTCTCCCCGTAGCCCAGTGCCGTGAGCCGTGCCGGCCCCACCCCATAACCGATCAGCAGGCGTACGACGCTGCTGGCCCGCATGGCGGACAGTTCCCAGTTGGAGGGAAACTTTTCCGTGACGATCGGTATGCTGTCCGTATGCCCTTCCACCTGTATCCTGTGATCGGTTTCTGTCAGCGCATGTGCCACCGCTTCGAGTACCCTGCCGGAACCCTCCTGCACGCTGGATTGTCCGGGCGCGAACAGCACCCTGGCATTGATCTCCACGCCGAGGCCGGCGGTGCTCCGGATCAGTTTTACCTGGCCATTTTCCAGAAGCGAGGTGAATGGCGCGAACGCTGCCATCAGATCCCTGGCGATCGCTTCCATCCGGTCCTCCTGCCTGCGCCTCGCCTCGCCGGAATGCAAAGGTTGACTTGTTTCAGCCTCCGATACGGAATGACGCGAATCCCGCTGCCCGGCGGAGACGGGCGCGACCGGTTCCGGCAGGGATTTGCGTACGGGCCTGCGTTCGATCAGCTGCGTACCGGGCGCCATCCCGACGATGCCGGAACCGGCCTGGTGCTTGCCAAACGCGCTGATGAGCGAAGCGGTAAGTGCTTGCGACTTTCTTTCGCCCCCATGGGAAGCCGCATAGAGTACAATAAACAATGCCAGGAGCAGCGTAAGAAAGTCAGCGTAGGGCACCAGCCAGCGATCCTTCCCTTCATGCTCTTCCCGCCTGTATCTGCTCATATCGCATAGCCTTTCAGCCGGTCGGCGATCAGCCTGGGGTTCTCCCCCCTGGCGATGCCCACGAGCCCATCCACCAGCATCTCGCGCATCAATACCTGGCGGGCAATGAGCGCTTTCAGCTTGTTGGCGATTGGCAGAAAAGCAAGGTTGGCCAGTCCGACACCATAAATGGTCGCTACGAACGCGACGGCAATGCCGGTACCGAGGTGAGCCGGATCCGAGAGATTCTCCATTACCTGGATGAGCCCCATCACCGCCCCGAGGATACCGATGGTCGGGGCGTAGCCGCCCGCCGCCTCCCAGATTTTCGCTCCCTGGCGGTGAATTTCATCGAACGCATCGATTTCCACTTCCAGCATGCGTTTCAGTTCCTCGTGACCGGTGCCATCCACCAGCAGTTGCAAACCTTTTTTCAGGAATGGATCGTCTATGCCCTGAATGTGGGAATCCAGCGTCAGCAGCCCCTCCTTGCGCGCCATGCTGCTCCAGTTGGCAATATGCTCCACCACGGAACCGGTATCGAGTAGAGGAGGAATAAATACCCACCGGGTCATCCGGATGCCGAGCAGGAACTGGCGCAGCGGGCTTTGCAGCAGAACCGCCCCGAGCGTACCGCCCAGCACGATGCCCAGCGCCGTGAACTGAACGAGCGAGCCCGGGTGCCCGCCTTCAAGCGCATACCCGCCAAAGACAGCCGCCAGCGCGATTATGATGCCGATTATGCTATTGAAGTCCATGCGCGTTCCCTGAGCCCGGTCCGCAGGCGTGCCACCGCCTGACCGTGTATCTGACAGACGCGCGATTCCGATACACCCAGAATCGCCCCGATTTCCTTGAAATTCAGCTCCTGCTCGTAATACAAACCCATCAATATCTTTTCCCGCGACGGCAGATTGCCGATCGCGCTGATCAGCGCCTGGCGGAGGTCGTCATCCAGGAGGCTGGAAAGGGGGTCGGAACTGCTGCCCGCACAGTTGCGCTCCAGGAAATCGTCGTCTCCATCCTCGCTGAAGTCTTCGTAATGAACGATCTGAGCACCGCGCGCATCGAGCAGCATCCCGTGGTAGTCCTCGATGCCCACGCCCAGTTCCGCCGCGATCTCCTTTTCCACAGGCGAGCGGCCCAGGCGCTGCTGCAACGTGTTGATCGCCGCCTCGATCTGGCGCATATTCCGGCGGGCGCCCCGCGGCAGCCAGTCCATCTGGCGCAGCTCGTCCAGCATGGCGCCGCGTATACGCTGCTGCGCGTAAGTGGCAAACTGGGCTCCCGGCATTTCCTCATAACGGCTCAAGGCATCCATCAGCCCCATCATGCCGACCTGAATCAGATCATCGACCTCCACACTGCCCGGCAGCCTCGCCACCATGTGATGGGCAATACGTTTGACCAGCGGGGCATACTCCGCGAGAGGCTGCTGCTTATCCATGATGCCGGATGCGTTATACATGGCTGGGCTGCCTGCTTTCCGCGGAAACGAAGCCGGGCCTGCTGCCCTGGATGCTGCGCAGCAAACATTTCACGAAACTGTCCATTCCTCTTCCTCCCGTTACTCCCGTTACACCCATTTGCAATGAAGGCCACTGTGCCAGCGATTCCGCCACCCGGCGGAATGCTCCGGTCGAACGTGTCTCGATTTTCCCCGCGACGGCGCGACCAAGGCTGAGTTTCCCGTCCTGTGGAATGAAACCTGTAAAAGCGAGGGGGAGCGCAAGATAGTGCCTCGCCGCGCTCTCCATGTTGTCGAAAATCAGCCGCGCTTCGGCTTCCGTGCGCGCCTTGTTGACCAGCACATGAATATTGGGGGCTTCCTTTCTGTCGCCTTTGACGTATTTGATCAGCCCATAGGCCGCCGTGATGGAGGATGGGTCGGGAGACACCACCACCACGATTTCGTGGCTGGAAAAAACAAGCGGAAGGAAGCGACTGGTTCGACCTGGCGCGGCATCGATCAGTACGACATCCACCGGTTCGGTAAAACATGCGAAGGATTCGACGAGATGAGCGCGATCCTGTGTGCTGAGCGTTTCAAGTACGCGCAGGCCGCGTCCCGCCGGAAGAATGCGAAATCCCGCGGAGCTGGAGAGGATTACCTCGTCCAGAATCTTGTCGTGCCGGATGACATCGAGCAGATCGCGATGCGCAGTGATACCCAGCATGCCGGCCAGGTTGTTCGCGCCGGCATTCTCGTCGATGACCAGCACATTTTTCCCGTCCCCGGCCAGGGCCGCTGCCAGGTTGATCACGGTGGTCGTCTTGCCTGCGCCTGCTCCGCCGGAGGTGATCGTGGCAATGCAGGTTGAATCCTGCACAAGCAGGCGGCGCAATCCCTCTGCCTGGTCCGTTTGCGAGTTAGCCAAGGCGCGCCTCGCTTATGTCATGGCCGATCCCATGATCCTCGCGGGGCCCGGCAGAGAACGCGAACTCGTCTTCAAGCGCGGCGAAGCCGGAGACGTCCGGAAGGCTTTCCAGCGCACCATTTACCAGGGACTCCGGATGGGCGAGCTCCATGTCTTCGGGCACGCGTTGCCCGCGGGTCACGTAATAGAGCGGCAGGCGATGACGAATGGCAATGTCCAGTGCGCCGCCTGTCACCACCGCTTCATCCAGCTTGGTGATGATTGCCCCTGCCGGTCCGTTTCCGCAGTATGCGTGGGCCACTTCGTCCAGCGTGTGCCTGTTCGACGCCGCGTTGAGCAGCACCAGCCGCTTGATATCCGCGCCGCACCCGGCCAGCATTGCGGCCTGTTCGGCCACCATCTGATCGCGCTGCCCCATGCCCACTGTATCGATCAGCACGATATGCCTGCCACGCAATTCAGCCAGCGCAAGGGCCAGATCCCGCTGGTCCCTCACTGCATGCACCGTGATCCCCAATATTTTGCCGTAGATCCGCAATTGCTCATGCCCGCCGATGCGATAGCCGTCCGTGGTCAGCAGTGCGACCTTGTCCGCACCATGCCGTAGCACACAGCGTGCCGCCAGCTTTGCCGTGGTCGTGGTCTTGCCAACGCCTGTGGGGCCCACCAGCGCATAAATTCCGCCTTTCTCGAGAATTTCGTTCTCGTTGCCTATCGCTTGCAGCTTCCCGGCCAACAGGCCTTTTGCCCGGCTCAGCGCCTCTTTTTCTCCAATTCCCGTCGGCAGCTGGCCAATCAGGTCGTGCACCAGGGAGCCGCCAAATCCTGCTGTCAACAGCTGGCGTACCAGCTCTCCATGAACCGGATCGAGACGCTGCTGCATGCTCCAGCTCAGCGCGGTCAATTGCTGCTCAAGCGTACCTCGCATGGAACTGATCTCACGCAGAACGCTGGCGGCCGCCTCATCCGCGATCCTGTGAAGCGTATCTGCCTGCAGGCGCTCTGCGCCGTCATGCGTATGCGCAGCGACTCTGGCAGGTGCGCGTTTTTCGCGCAGCTTCTCGAATCGGGAAGCATATTTCCCCGGGGTTTCCGCGATCGGGCGCGTCACCGGCCGGGAATGCCTCAGGAAGCGCTTTTGTTTCACGATCGAGACGGAATCCGCGCCGGCCCCGGCTCCGCTGTTTTCCGCCCCGGCATGGCCGATTCCAATATTCGCATCCTTGGATGCGCCAGCAGCGCCCGGAGCACCGAGCGTACCAAGAGAGGGGGCGTTGGAGAGTTCGGATACTTTCGGAGCGCTGGATGCGACAGGCGTCCTGGAGACTTTGGGTGCCGGCGCAGTTCTGTCAGTCCTGGCAGTCCTGGCAGTCTTGCCCGCCTTGTGATTCCGGGTCTGCGCATCCCCGGTAGTCTCGTCAGCGGGGGGAACCTGGACAGCCTTGCTGGCCTGAGGACCCTTGAAATCCGCGAGTGCCTTGAAAATTTCACGAGCATCGGCCGCTCTGGCCGCTCCTTCTCCATCTATTCGCTGGCGATCGCCAGTGACAGGCTGTCGATCAGTTCGAGGCGCCTCCTTGATCTGGAATGTTCCCGGCGCCGCTTTTCCTATGCCTTTTCCTATGCTTTGAGGCAGGCTCTCGCTATGGGAGACATGGCCGGCCAGAGGCAACCGATTTCCGGCTGCGCCCCTCGATGGTGCCTCAACAGGCTTTTCGTCCACCTCCCTCATCACCTTCGCCGCGTGCCCTGTTCCTTCAGGCTCGCGCAGGATCAGCGCGGCCATGTCGGCCTGAGCCAGAGCCAGGATTTCAACGCCTTCATCTATGGCGCGATTGGAAAGAATGACCGCTTCGGAACCAAGGGTATCGCGGACCTTGCGTAATGCCTCGCTGGTGGTTCCAGCGACAAAACGTTGAATGCTCATGTTCTTGCTCCAAGAATAGAGGTGACTTTAATGTTGGCGGAATCGGGTACTTCAGCGTGCGACAGTATTTTCAGTTGAGGCACTGCACGGCGCAGGAAGCGCGCAAGCAGCGGCCGCACCTGGGCAGGAACCAGCAGCACCGGCATCAGGCCCATCTGTTCCTGACGCTGGGCGGACCCCGCCGCCTCGCGCAGCAGGGTATCGGCCAGCCCGGGTTCGATGCCGGCCCCGTTGGGGCTCGACTGCAAGGCCTGCGTCAGCAGCCTTTCCAGGCCGGAATCGAGCGCCATGACCTGCAACTCTCCCGCTTCCGGCCATATCTGATGGACGATCGCCCGACCGAGGGCAACCCGGACGAGAGCGGTCAGTTCGTGCGGATCCTGCACTCGGGAAGCGTGCTCGGACAGGGCATCGACGATGGTCCGCATGTCGCGGATATGCACATTCTCGTCGAGAAGGTTTTGCAGGACCTTCTGCACCGTCGAGAGAGGAAGAAGCTTCGGCACGAGGTCTTCGATCAGTTTGGGTGAATCTTTTGCAACACGGTCGAGCAGTTGCTGTACTTCCATCCGGCCCAGCAGTTCCGCGGAATGCGCGTGCAGCAGATGATTCAGATGGGTAGCCACCACGGTGCCCGCATCGACCACGGTATAACCCATGGTTTGCGCCAGTTCCCGCTGGCCCCCTTCCACCCATACAGCCGGCAGACCGAATGCGGGATCGCTCGTGGCGAGCCCCGGCAGAGCGCCTGAAACAGTGCCTGGATCGATGGCGAGATACTGCCCGACACTGATTTCACCCGAGCCGATCACGGCGCCCTTGACGGTAATACGATAACCGTTGGGGCGCAGTTCGAGGTTGTCGCGAATATGCACGGCAGGCGGCAGATAACCGATTTCCTGGGCAAATTTCTTGCGGACGCCCTTGATTCGCCGCAACAGCTCTCCATCCTGCAGCTTGTCCACCAGCGGAATCAGCCGATACCCCACTTCGAGCCCGAGAATATCCACAGGCACGACATCATCCCAACTGGCATCCAGCGGTTCCGGCGGCGCAACCGGTGCGGCCGGCGCCTGTCCTGCAGCCCGGCTGTTGCGCTGTGCGAGCAAATGGGCACCGCCGCCCAGCAGTGCAGCCAGCAGCAGAAACGCAATGTGAGGCATGCCCGGTATCAGGCCCATAAGGCCGATGATGGCGGCAGTCAGTGCCAGCACCTGGGGCCTCGAAAAAAGCTGGCTCGCGACCTGTGTGCCGATATCCTCATCCGTGCCGACACGGCTGACCACCAGGCCCGCCGCGGTGGAGATGATCAATGCGGGGATCTGCGCGACGAGCCCGTCGCCGATGGCGAGCAACGTATAGTTCCTGGCGGCGGTGGCGAGATCCAGATCGTGCTGCAGTACGCCGATGACCAGGCCACCGATCACGTTGATGAACAGGACCAGAATGCCCGCTATCGCGTCGCCTCTGACGAATTTGCTGGCACCGTCCATGGAACCGTAGAATTCCGCCTCCTGGGCGATGGTCGCGCGTCTTTTTCCGGCTTCCTCCTCGCCGATGAGGCCGGCGTTCAGGTCCGCGTCGATCGCCATCTGCTTGCCCGGCATGGCGTCCAGAGTGAAGCGTGCCGAGACTTCCGCGATACGGCCTGCGCCTTTGGTGATGACGATGAAATTGATCACCACGAGAATGATGAACACGACGATGCCGACGGTATAATTGCCGCCCACCAGGTAATGGCCGAATGCCTCGATCACCTTTCCTGCCGCGTCAGGTCCGGTATGCCCTTCCATCAGGACAATACGGGTGGAGGCCACGTTGAGCGACAGCCTCAACAGGGTGGTGAGCAGCAGCACCGTCGGGAACACCGCGAAGTCGAGCGGCTTGTGCGTGTGGATGCTCACCAGCAACACCATGATGGAAAGAGCAATGTTGAAGGTGAACATCATGTCCAGCAGAAATGCCGGCAATGGCAGCACCATCATGCCCAGAATCATGAAGATGAGCAGCGGCCCTCCCAGCGCCTGGACCTTCACCCCTGTAAAAACCGCACCGGCTCTGGCGATCGCGTTCATGATCCATCCGATCCTGATTGAATCCCGCCCGACGCTCCGCTTTCCGGATCGAGTTCGGCTGGCACAGACAGGTCTTCGGGTTGGCGGGGAGGCCTCTCGCCATGTTTCTCGCAACGGCGCAGCTGATACACGTACGCGAGTACTTCCGCGACAGCGTTGTAAAGCGCCTGGGGAATCTCATCCCCGAGCTCCGCATGGTGATACAGGGCGCGGGCAAGCGGAGGCGCCTGCAGCAAGGGAACGTGATGCTGCTGGCCGATTTCACGAATTTTGAGCGCCAGGAGATGCGCGCCTTTGGCCACGACTCTGGGCGCGCGCATCTTTCCTTCTTCATATCGCAGCGCAACCGCGAAATGGGTGGGGTTGGTCACAATCACATCCGCCCTGGGTATATCGGCCATCATGCGCTTTCTCGCCATGGCGTGCTGTTGCGAGCGGATACGGGACTTGACCTGCGGGTTGCCTTCGGTTTCCTTGTTTTCCTGGCGGACCTCTTCCTTCGTCATCCTGAGCTTGCGATAGTGGTCCCAGAGCTTGAACGGCACGTCAGCCGCCGCGATCAGTATCATGGTGCCGGCGATGGCAAGAAAGCTCATGGCGATCAGATCTGCCATATGGCTGCTGCCGGCGGGCAGCGGCGCTGCGATCAGCGACAATACCGCCTCCTTGTGCAGCCAGATGGTCCACACGGCCGCCGCCCCGATCAGCACGGCTTTCAGCAGCGCCTTGGTCAATTCCATCAGGCTGTTGAGCGAGACCATCCGGCCCAGGCCCTTCAACGGGTTGAGCCGGTTGAAATCGGGCTGGAGCGACTTCCACGTGAAGAGCCAGCCCGTGAGCAGCATGGGCGCAGCCAACGCTACGACCAGCATCAGGATAAAAAACGGCGCCAGCGCAACCAGGGCATTCAGGGACTGATCGAAGAGGCGCTCAAGAAGCAGCGCGGAATCGAAGCCCGCGTTGCGCGGGACCCTCATTCCGCCACTCATCAGATCGGATAGCTTCTGCGCGAGATAGCCGCCCATCAGCCACAGGCCCGTGCCTGCCGCCATCAGGACGACAAATGTGGAAAGTTCCTGGGAACGGGGAGCCTGTCCGTCTTCGCGCGCTTTCTCCAGCCGCTTCTGTGACGCGGGTTCCGTTCGTTCCAGATCGCTCTCTTCGCTCACCGCTGACCTCTGAAAACACATCGATAACCAGACATGCAGCCATTATCGAATGCAGGATCCCGAAGCTATCGGAGGAAAAGAGCGAAATTCCCCCTGTAATTCCGGCCGGTGAGTGTGTTACCGTCTTGAAAGGCGAGCGGGACGTAAAAACGGGCCGGTCAGCTGTTGTCCGCCGGTGTGTGGGAAATCGATCCCAGGGGTCGCGAATCAGCCAGCGTACCGCTCCGGATTTCCTTCGTGTCGCTTCCTTCCCGGATCAGCGCTTCGGCGGCTTTGCTGCTCATCACGATGATGCTGATGCGCCGGTTGATGGGGTTATAGGGATTTTCCTTGTCGAACAGCACCGCGGAACTCAAGCCCACCACCCGCATGACCTTCTGCTCGTTCATGCCCCCCAGGATGAGCTGCCTCCGCGAAGCGTTGGCCCGATCCGCGGAGAGTTCCCAGTTGCTGTAGTGTTTTTCGCCGCTTGCGTAAGGCGTGGCATCGGTATGCCCGGAAAGGCTGACCATGTTGGGTATTTCATTCAGCACACCTCCGAATCGCTGAAGGATTTCCCTGGTATGAGGCTCCAGTTCCGCACTGGCGAGGGCGAACATGGGGCGATTCCGGTCATCGATGATCTGAACGCGCAACCCTTCGGTGGTGATATCGAGCAGCAGCTGCTTCCTGAACTGCCGCATGGTCGGGTTGGTTTCGATCAGCTGTTCAAGCCGTCTCTTCAGATTCTTGAACCGGATCATGTCCAGCCGCTCCAGTTCGGCCTGCGCGACCTTGGCGCTGATCGGCTTTCCGAGTGCTTCGCCCGCATATTTCCTGGTTTCCCTGTCGCGCCTCGTGAGATCCTTGCCGCCTCCCTGAATAATGCTTCCGCTCCCGCCGTCGCCATCCGCCAACACCTCGAGAGGGGCCTGAAAATACTCTGAAATACCCCGCAATTCGGCCTCGCTGGAAGAACTCAGCAGCCACATGAGCAGAAAAAACGCCATCATCGCGGTCACGAAATCCGCATACGCGATCTTCCACTGGCCGCTATGATGCCCGCCGCGTTTCTGTACCTTCCTGATGATGATGGGACGCCGGTCGTCAGCCATGATCGCTCCTGTTACCTGTTCCTGGCCTGCCTGACGCAATCTTCCAGTTCGCTGAAGCTCGGCCGCTCCGTGGAGTAGAGCACCTTGCGGCCAAACTCGACCGCAACCGCGGGCGCGTATCCATTGATGCTGGAGAGCAGCGTCACCCGGATACATTGCAGTATCTTGGTGGATTCTCCCAGTTTCTGCTCCAGCACGGCAGCAAGCGGCCCCACCAGACCATAGCCGAGCAGGATTCCCAGAAATGTTCCCACCAGTGCCTGGGCAATCAGCACGCCCAGTTCCGATGGCGGCAGGCCCACCGAGGCCATGGTATGCACGACGCCCATCACGGCCGCAACGATACCGAAAGCCGGCATGCTGTCAGCCATTTTGCTGATGCAGTGCACCGGGATTTCGCCCTCCTGATGATGCGTTTCGATCTCGTTGTCCATCAGGTTCTCCAGTTCGAATGCATTGAGATTACCGCTCACCATCAGCCGCAGATAATCGGTCATGAACTCCACCACATGGGGATCCTTGAGGATATTGGGATAGTTGGCAAAAATGGCACTCTCCTCCGGGTTATCCACATCCTGCTCGATCGACATGAGCCCCTCCTTGCGGACCTTGGCAAGCAGATCATAGAGCAGCGCCATGAGACTCAGGTACATCTCCTTGGTGTAGCGGGGCCGTTCCAGGACCTTGGGCAGCGCCTTCAGTGTTGCCTTCTGCGCTTTGCCGGTGTTACCCAGGACGAAAGCACCCAGCGCGGCGCCCCCGATGATCAGCAGTTCGAGCGGCTGAAACAGGGCACCCAGATGCCCGCCAGCCATGGCGAAACCACCGAAGACCGATCCGAGAACCACGAGAGATCCGATGATTACCAGCATATTTTGCTCGTTTCCTAGAGTTGAATGATTGTGGCGAAGGCTCGGCCATGTCGTTTCACCGTTTTGTCAGGCATGCTCCCGGCTCTCCCGTATGGAAAACATGAGCCGTGGAGCCGGAAGCTGCGCTTCGGGGCGAATTCAATCCTTGTAACGGCGGAGTTCGGTCAAACTTTAGAAGAGAGACTGCCAGACATTCGGACCGCCCGCAGGCGGAAAGAAATGGATAAGAATGCGATTCACCCCCCGCAAGACGGGGTAAGAGTGTCGGAGACGCAGGGCACCCTTCCCCGTCAGTCCTGGAATTACCAGGAACGATTGCAGGCGGTTACGGTGGAAGCGGGATCGATCAGGGAGGATGGAAACAGAAGTTGCCCGCCATACACAAGAACCATGGCGCGCGCGGCAGGCCTGGCCTGCGATCCCGCATCTCACATGAGGAGGATGACCGGCACCCGTCTCATATGAAAACGGGCGTGACCTGCACTATTGAACCCTAGCCGGCAAGTGCCGCAACAGCGGAAACCGTTCTCGATTTATTGGTTTTACCTGCGCGTGAAGGCGTGTGGCACAGGCCGCATACATAGCGATGGTGAAGATCGTGGGCATGCACGACGAAATGCCCTCCGCACTGGGTGCACGCCGCGGTCTGAAGGATATTGCTGTCAAAGAAACGTACCAGGGTCCATGCACGAGTCAGGCTCAACACAGGTTCCATGTCGCCCATCCGGCAGTGCTCCAGATAGAGCTTGTAGCTCTTGACCACCGCAACGATGCCGCGGCAATCCGCATGCATTGTCAGATATCGATAGATGTCGGCGAATACCGAGGAATGAATATTGGGCTGCCAGGTCAGGAACCAGTCCGCGGAAAACGGCAGCATTCCCTTCGGTGGCGAAACCCCCTTTAGCTCCTTGTAGAGCTTGATCAGGCGTTCCCGGCTCAAGGCGGTTTCGCTTTCCAGCAACTGGAGGCGCGCACCGAGATGGATCATTTCGATCGCCGCCTGGATATCCTTCGCTTCCGACACTACGCTCTTCTTGCGCATGATGTGCTCCTCGATCCCGGTTAAGAAAGTGCTTTTCAGCTCCGCAATTCCGACTCAGGAAATTTCTTCCACCGGCTGGCCCGCAAGAAGAATCGTCGCATGGGACTGAGCCATCATTTTGTCCTTGGTATAGTTCGCGAGCATACCGAATATCAGGCTGTCATCGAAACGTATCCTGCACAGCATCATGTTGGAGTTGGACAGCTTTAGAATCTGAGCGGCAGTGAGAACCTCCAGAATATCGGCAATGTCCTTGCCGATTCCGAGGCGAAAAATCGCCATGTCCTTGTCAGCGAGGACCATCTGCTGGGCGAGCATCAGATAGGTCAGGTTGAGTTCCTTGATTTCCGTTGTCAGTTCATTGGTCTTCATTTTCAATACTCCCATGCGTGTCTGGAATGGGTGCATTGTGCGGGGTTGTCCGGCGCGCGGAAATCGGAATCCGTCGGATTCGAAAGTAGGAAGCAGGCGAGTTTTCATGTAGGAAAATTTCCTACATGATTCTTTCGAGAGGAGGCTGTATTCTAAGCGTTTTTGTCTGAACTATCGCTCTCAGGCTCGCAGGCATGAAAGGTCGTAGTCAGCGAATGCAGTAAACGGCATCCCGGAGGCGAACTTTAGGAAGCGCTCCATTACGTGAATAAGTCAGGCACAAGAAAACTTTTCCTTCTTCCCGACGGACATCGTGGCGACGGAAATCGTGGCGAGCCGTACCTGGCCGCTGCGCTTACGTTCGCGATTTTCATGGCGCTTACCCTGACAAGCTGGCTGGTCGTGAAAGACCTGGAGACCCGCAATGCCAGGGAGCGCTTCGATAAAGTCATGACGAGGGTCATCGCCAGCATCGAGCACCGCCTGTCGGGGTATGAGCAGGTGCTGAGGGGCGGCCTGGGACTCATGCTCGCCTCCGACTTCGTTTCCCGGGAGGAATGGCGGACATACGTGGATGCCCTGCGGATCGACGAAAACTATCCCGGCATTCATGGCATCGGTTTCACAAAACACATTCGCGCGGAAAACCTTTCCCAGCATGTAGCTGAAATACGCGCCCAGGGATTTCTCCGGTACCAGGTCTGGCCAACGGAACCCCGGGCCGAGTACACCTCGATCATCTACCTTGAACCATTTACGGAACGAAACCTGCGTGCTTTCGGGTATGACATGTACACGCAGCCTGTCCGGCGCAAGGCCATGGCGCGTGCCAGGGATACCGGAAACGCCACCCTTACCGGCAGGGTAAAGCTCGTCCAGGAAACCGAAGAGGACGTTCAGTCCGGCTTTCTCATGTACATCCCCTACTACGGAATCGCCAGGCCGCAAACGCTCGAAGAAAGACGGTCCTCGCTCGTGGGCTATGTGTATGCGCCATTCAGGATGGATGATTTCATCCACGCGGTTCTTGGCGGAGAACTCGCGGCTCTCGATCTGAAAATCTTTGACGGCCAGTCCGCCACGGACGATTCCCTGCTTTTCGACAGCGGAAAGAATTCATCCGGAAACGCATCACTGTCGGGATTCAGGCAGTTGGTGTCCATTCCGCTTTATGGTCACCACTGGACGCTCGAAGCAACCTCGCGTCCTGCATTCGAGCAATCGGTAAAAAGTTACGACGCACTCCTGATTCTGCTGGGGGGAACCCTCGTCAGTATGCTGACCGCCGTGGTCGCGCTGATCCTCTGGGTCAACAGGCAGAAGGCGGTGACCCTGAGCCGCGTGAACGAGAAACTGCTGGCCGCCATGACAGAACAGCAGTCGACCACCCGGGAACTTGCCGCGGCAAAGCTCCGGACCGAACGGATTCTCGAGAGCATTGCCGACCCTTTCTATACCCTCGACCGGCAATGGCGTTTTACTTATATCAATAGCGAAGCGGAAAAAATGCTTAGCCATGACGGCAAGGATCTGCTGGGAAAAGTCATCTGGGAAGAAATGGGAGAAACAAAAGGGTCTCCCCTCCATCATGAATTGCGTCGGGCGCAGAGGGAAGGCAGAACCATGACCTTTGATTATTTTCAGCGATCAACCAATAAATGGTTCGAAGTTCACGCCTATCCAGGGGAAGAAGGACTGGCAGTATCCTTCCGGGATATTTCCGCCCGCAAACAGGCTGAACAGGAACGCCAGGAGTCCATCGCTCGTATTCGTCAGCAGGCATCGCTGCTGGATAATGCAACCGATGCCATCATCGTTCGCGGAATCGATCACCGCATCCAGTTCTGGAACCGCGGGGCGGAACGCCTCTATGGGTGGTCACCGGAAGAAATGACCGGGAAGTCGGTCGCCGCACTGCACGACAGCCTGTCAGACTTCGAGCAGGCAACGAAACAGGTTGTGAGTACGGGAGAGTGGCGCGGAGAAATCAGGCAAAGACGCAAGGACGGCACTGTCCTGATCGCCGAAGGCCACTGGACCTTGGTGAAAGACGACGAGGGGCAGCCTCAGTCGATATTTGCGATCAATACCGACATCACGCAACGCAAGATCGCGGAAAACGAGATCCAGTACCTTGCCTTTTATGACTCGCTCACCGGCCTGCCCAATCGCCAGCTTCTTCTCGACAGGCTGCGGCAGGCCCTCGCCGCAAGCGCGCGCAACCAGCGCATGGGAGCGTTGCTGTTCATCGATCTGGATAACTTCAAACTGCTCAACGATACCCATGGCCACGATCTTGGCGACATGCTCCTGAAACAGATCGCGCCGCGCCTGCTCTCCTGCGTTCGCGAGAGCGACACGGTTGCCAGGCTGGGAGGCGACGAATTCGTGATTGTGCTCGCTGCCGACTTCAGTGAAGTTCACGATGAGGCCATCGCTCAGATAAAAAGCATTTGCGAGCGCATTCTTGCTACTTTCCGCCAGCCTTTCGATCTGGGTATCCATAGCCATCACACCACCCCAAGCATCGGTGTCGCGCTGTTCAACGACCAGACGCATACCACGGATGAACTGCTCAAGCGCGCCGATCTGGCGATGTATCAGGCCAAGGCTGCCGGGCGCAACGCCATGCGTTTCTTCGATCCCGATACGCAGGAGGCCATGAATTCACGCATTATTCTGGAGTCGGATCTGTACAGGAGCTGGGAGCGAAACGAACTGGTTCTCCACTATCAGCCCCAGGTGGGCAAATACGGCGTGATTGGCGCCGAAGCGCTCCTCCGCTGGCAACATCCCCATCGGGGCCTCCTGTCGCCAACCGAGTTCATCCCGCAATCGGAAGAAACGAACCTTATTCTTCCCCTCGGCTACTGGGTGCTCGAAACCGCGTGCAAGCAGCTAGCCAGCTGGGCTGCGCGGCCTGAAACCGCCAGACTCACTCTGGCGGTAAATATCAGCCCCCGCCAGTTCAATCAGGCGAATTTTGTCGACACGGTCATTGGAATACTCGAAAACACCGGCGCCGATCCGAAAAAACTCAAGATCGAGCTGACGGAAAGCATATTGCTGAGCAACATGGACGAAACCGTCTCCAGGATGACTGCGCTGAAAGCCAAGGGCGTGGGTTTTGCCCTCGACGACTTTGGCGTCGGCTATTCTTCGCTCTACTACCTCAAGCGGCTTCCGCTCGACTGGGTAAAGATCGACCAGTCCTTTGTCCAGGACATCCTGAATGACAGCAACGATGCAACCATCGTTCGAGCCATCCTGCTGCTGGCGCGGAGCATGGG